>JANWWP010000037.1 GCA_025055575.1 Flavobacteriales bacterium
TTCTACATTCCGGACGGCTGAGCCGGCCCGACCCACACCTTCGCCTACTCCATCCCAACGCTCCACCTCCGCAGGCACCCGCACGGCGGTTCCTCAAAAATCTTCATCCTCTAAAATCACCAACCCCTCTGCAAATCCTAAAAAATGAAAAACATCTGTTTGTCCTTACTCCTGACAACTTTTGCAGCACATTCTTTTCTAAGCGCTCAAACGCCCAGTCGGGTGACGGTCTTCTCCCAGAATGGTGAAAAATTCTGGGTGGTGGTGAACGGCGTCCGCCAGAACGACCAGCCGGCCACTCATGTGCGCGTGACAGGCCTCACCATGCCCAACGCACTGTTTAAGATCATTTTTGAAGACGAATCCATTCGATCCATTGATAAAAATACCCTGTTGCGCGATGGCGATAACAAACCCATTGAAATAAATTACGTTTTGCGGCGCAATAAAAAAGGGGAGATGGTGATGAATGTGAGTTCTTTTGCGCCGATAGAAGAACAAATGGCCGCTGCACCTCCGCCCAGAGATATGGCTGTGGTCAGTTACCGGCCTAATGAACGCCAGAACAACATTATCCAACTTCCCGGCGGGGCCATCACCACAACCACCACGACGACCACCACCACGACCACCGTGGGCCAAACAATGCCGGGTATGAATGTGACCATTCAGGACGACCTGGCGGGAGGCCAGGTCGGCGTCAACATGAACATGGGTGGGATCCAGCATAACATGGAAATCCGCGAATCCCAGACACAGACGATGGTCCAGCCCTCCCGTCCCCCTCAAGCCACCACGGCCACGATAAACACCCCGGGCCGTTGTGCTGTACCTGTTTCCCAAAGCAGTTTTGAGACCTTCAAAAACAGTTTGCGCAACACATCTTTTTCGGACTCACAGGAAAAAATGGCCCGCGATTACGTTCGTAAAAATTGCCTGAGCGCCCAGCAGATTAAGGAAATGATCAGTCTGTTGAAATTTGATGATACTCAGCTCAGCGTGGCCAAATTTGCCTATGATACCTGCGTAGATAAGGAAAATTATTTTTTGGTGGCCGAAGCGCTTAAGTTTTCTTCCTCGCGGGATGAGTTGATGGAATACATCAGCACGCGATGAATGGACTTAACCAGGAACACATTTGTCCCGGGGTTTACAATTCCACTTTTTTGCCAGACTAAGTTCCCGCATCAAAATAGCGCCGGCCAAAGCCACATTGAGCGAATCCGGCGGGTGGGGATCGCCCGACGGAATATGTACCCGATGAAAAGGCGGGTGAAACCAGGCAGCGTCCAGCCCGTGCGCTTCGCTGCCGAGTACCAGCGCTACGGAAGCATTGGGGTTGTACGCTGAAGGAGAAAAATCATCAGGTTCCAACGCCGTTACAAAAACTTGGGAGGAGCTTTCGGACAATGCTTTTATAAGGTTTGCGCGCTCCGGAAAAATGATATTCAAAGCAGCCAAGGAGCCCATGGCCGCCTGCACCACTTTGGGATTATATACGTCCACAGGCGTTCCGGTCAGGGCCACGTGGCGAAAACCAAACCAATGGGCGGCGCGCAGCAAGGTGCCCACATTGCCCGGGTCGGCCAGACTGTCTAAAATTAAAAGGCGGCTTCCCCGGATCCATTCGGAAATCGAACAAGGTTTTGGAATTTCCAGGACACCTAGGATGCCGGAGGGAGTTTCCTGGGCGCTCAGGTGGTCGAATTCAGTTTCCGAAGCCACATACACCGGAGCATCGGCCAGCCAGGAGGGCCTGTCTTTATCCCGTCGCAGAATGAAAAAGTGGGCTTTTGCCCCCAAGCGCAGACTGTCGTGCAAGGTTTTAAAGCCTTCGGCCAGATAAAGCCCCAGGGCTTTACGAAACTTCTTCTTGTGCAGCTTTGCTACGAGCCCTTTGGTCTTTGTGGTGACGGGCCTTGCTTCTGGAGGCCCGGTCATTTGTTTTTAGCGACAGGAAGACCCTGCTTGAGCCATTGATACATTCCTCCTTTCATGTCCGTCACTTGCGCATACCCCAGACTTTTTATCCATTCTGAAGCCTCCGCACTGCGCCCGCCCATATAGCAGTACACGAAAATGGGAGTGCTTTTTGAAATGTTGAGCGCTTTGAATTTTTCTTTGAAATCCTCGGCCTGCCAATTCAGAAGTTGGGCGCCTTCCAAATGACCGGATTTAAATTCCGATGGGGTACGCACATCCAAGAGGACATAAGGCTGGCGGAGTTCTTTAACTTCTTTTAAGGCTTCATCAAATTCCACAGGGCTCAGGGTCACTTTTTGAGCTGTAAGATTCGATCCGACCCCGAAATGGAGAAAAATGCTAAAGGCAAAAATTAATCTTTTCATGTGTTTAAATGGTGGCTATCACTTTAAGCTCAATGGCAATCGGCGTTGGGAGGGCATTGATCTCCAGGGTGGTGCGGCAGGGAGGATTGTGAGGAAAATATTCTGCCCAGAGCTTATTGTAGATCGGAAAATCTTTTTTCATGTTGGTGAGAAAAACTGTCACGTCCACAATATTTTCCCAGCGACTGCCGGCTTCTTCCAGCACCGTGCGGACATTTTCGAAAACGCTGCGGCACTGCACCTCGATATCGTAATCCACAATGCGGCCTTGATCGTCCAAAGTGACCCCAGGAATGTCCCGGCTGCCCCTGCGCCGCGGGCCCACTCCGCTCAGGAAAAGCAAATTTCCCACCCGGCGGGCGTGGGGATAGTGGCCCACCGGCTCCGGAGCTTTTTCAGAAACAAGGCTATCCTTTAAGTTTGTCATAAAACTTGGAGAATACTTTGTCCACAAATTTAACTTCAAATCCTTCGTGGCAGAAGCTTGAAGCGTTAAGGGCGGACATAGAAAAAATGTGCTTATCGGCTGGCGAAGCTCGGTGTTCAGCGGTGCCTCAGGATGGGAGCTGGAGCGTGAAACAGGTGGTGGATCATATCCTGAAATCGGAAGCGGGGACTTTGCAGTACATACAAAAGAAATCATCCTTTCCAGACACACTCCCGTCCACGACACCTTCCGCTTTTTTAAGAGCCTTCCTTCTACAGGCAGCTCTGCGCAGCCCTTTTCGATTCCAGGCGCCGCATCCCGTCAAGGCAGCCGACGTTCAGGAACTTCCTTCTATGGAACATTTGCTCACGCAATGGCGTGAGATTCGGCGGTCGTGGCAGATCTTTTTGGAAAATTATCCGGAAGAATTTCTATCCAAACTGGTATTTCGCCATCCTCTGGCCGGTCGCCTCACAATTTTCCAAACCTTGCGTTTTATGGCCGATCATCTTAAGCGCCATCAGAAGCAGATCCAACGTCTTCTCCACAGTCCATGACTTCGATTCCTGAGCCATGTTCCAAGAATTTTCGGGAAATCCGGTTTTAGAAAAAAGAAAAAAATGGATCGGGTGTTTCCAAAGAATTTCGGCAGTTCACGGCCTTTTTCTTTTCTGTCTTGGTTTCCCCTTTTTCCTAACCACAGCCTGTTTTTTCAAAAAAAGAAAAAATGAGACCTTGTCTTATGCCCGCTTTGTGAATCCTTTTATTGGTACAGGTGGTCATGGCCACACCTTTCCCGGCGCCACCCGGCCATTTGGAATGGTGCAACTGAGTCCGGATACACGGTTGGAAGGGTGGGATGGCTGTAGTGGTTACCACTACGATGACAAAAAAATATTCGGATTTTCACATACACATCTGAGCGGGACCGGTGTATCGGATTACGGGGACATTCTGGTTTTGCCCTTCCAGGGACCTGTAATTTGGGATAAGGCGCGCTACGCCACGCCTTTCCGACATGAAACCGAAACCGCCTGGGCTGGGTATTATGCTGTGACGCTAGAGCGCTATAAAATCCGGGCAGAACTGACCGCTACCCCACGCGTAGGCATCCATCGTTATACATGCACTGATACGGCGCGGCCCCTAAGTCTGCTCCTGGACTTGGAGCACCGCGACAGGGTTCTGGACAGTTGGGTGCGGGTAGTGAGCGATACGGAGATTGTGGGTTTTAGAAGGAGCGCTTCCTGGAGTCCTGACCAGCATGTGTACTTCTGCATGCGCTTTAATGCTCCCTTTTTCCGAACCGATTGGCAGATAAATAGAAAACCTGCACGTCCGGATTCTGCGGCCGCCAGAACTCCCCAACTTAAATTGGCATTCACTTTCAGGCCACGTCTGCAGCCTTTGGTGGTGCGGGTGGGGCTATCGGCGGTGAGCGCTGAAAACGCCCGGCTGAATCTGGAATATGAAGCGCCCCATTCCAGGTTCGAATCTTACAAAACGGAAGCCGAAGAGCATTGGAATAAAGAGCTCAGTAAAATTGAAATTGAGGGCGCCAGCGCGGAGGAGCGGACCCTTTTTTATACCGCCTGGTATCATTGCATGATAGCGCCCAATTTGTATTGCGACGTCAACGGGCAATACCGGGGAAGAGACGGGAAAATACATACTGCAAAAGGTTTCCAGTATTACACTGTGTTTTCGTTGTGGGATACCTACAGGGCTTTACATCCTTTGCTGGCGCTCACCCATCCTGAAGAAACCCAGGACTGGATCCACACTTTTCTGACCCAGTACCAGCAAGGTGGGGCTTTACCGGTGTGGGAACTGGCTTCCACGGAAACCCATTGCATGATAGGTTATCATGCCGTGCCTGTGATACTGGAAGCTTGGCTTCGCGGAATTCGGTCCTTTGATGCCGAATTGGCACTCCAAGCCATGGTTTCAGCTGCCACGGACAGCAGCCGAGGCCTGGATCAATATCAAAAACAGGGTTTCATCACCAATGACCATGAACATGAAAGCGTGTCAAAAACAGTGGAATATAGTTATGATGACTGGTGTATCGCTCAGTTCGCAAGACTGTTGAAGAAATTCCGGGTCTATGAAAAATTCCGGCTCCGCGCTCTGAACTACAGGCACTTGTTCGATCCGGAAACACACTTTCTGAGGGGAAAAATTCAGGGATTTTGGTACACCCCCTTTGACCCTAAAGAAGTCAATAATTTTTATACCGAAGCCAATGCATGGCAATATGCCTTCGCTCCCGTGCAGGACGTGGAGGGCCTTATTCACCTTCATGGAGGCGACTCTGCTTTCGCGCGGTTTCTGGAAAGGATGTTCACGGACACGGGTATGACAGGCCGGCATCAGGTGGATATCACAGGCTTGATAGGCCAATATGCCCATGGCAATGAACCCAGTCATCACATTCCGTACTTGTTTAATTATTGTGGAAGGCCCTGGCGCACACAGGCTCTTGTTCATTATATCCGGAAAAACTTTTATAGGAATGCCCCGGACGGGCTCATTGGCAACGAAGATTGCGGTCAAATGAGCGCCTGGTACGTGTTCAGCGCTTTAGGTTTTTACCCTGTGACGCCAGGCAGTGGCTTCATGGCTCTTGGAACCCCCCTTTTCCCTAAAGTGCGCATCCGGCTTGGCAGCGGCCGGATTTTGGAAGTGATGGTTCCGGGATATCAACCGGATAGGCCGTATGTTCATAAAGTGCGCCTGGATGGTCATGTGTATCATGCACTCTGGCTGGGGGAAGATGTGTTTAAGTATGGGGGGCGTCTTGAATTTCAGGTTTCTGACAAACCCCATTTCCGGACCTTTTCCATGGAGGAAATGCGCCCACCTCAACGTAAGGAAGAGGCAGGTTTTGTAGCTGTTCCGGGCATGAGGGCCCAACCCAATCCTTTCCAGGATTCCACTCAGCTCATCATTCGGCATATTCAGGCAAAAGCCAATATTTGGGTCCAGGTGCCAGGGCAGGACAGTTTTTCCCTGTACGGCGGACCGCTGCACCTGAAAAAGGCCGGATTTTTGGAGGCCTATGCCGAGTTCGCAGGTTATAAAAGTCCGACGGTACAAGGATGGATTGCCCAAATTCCCAAAGGTCGGTCGATTCAGATTCTTTCTACGCCCCATCCGATGTACAAGGGATCGGGTCCCAACATGCTAATCGACAGTGTGATGAGTCCGGAAATTTGGCAAAATGGTATGTGGCAGAGTTACTTCGGTCAGGATTTCCGCGCGGTGGTCGATTTGGGTTCACGCCAACGCTTAAAATTTGCAGGAATTCATGTGCTGGATTATGCTTCAGCCTGGATTCTTTTCCCGCGCGAAGTTTTAATTGAAGGCAGCCTCGATGGTAAAAAATATCGCACTTTGAAGATTATCAAAAACCCTGAACCTCCACAGGATCTGCCGGCGCGCACCCGCCTGATGGGCGGCAAAGTGTCGGGAATCTGGCGCTATGTGCGCGTCACAGCCCGCAATGCAGGCCCCTTGCCAGCTTGGCACGAAAGCCACGGCCAGCCAGCCCACCTTTTTATTGATGAGGTGCTGGTGTATTAGTGATAAATTTTCCCCAATCCCACGCCAACCCGTCTATCTTTGCCCCGCTTTTTCTGATAGTTTCCGTTCATGGACCGCAATTCACTTATTGGCATCCTTCTCATTGTACTCACCGTCATCGTATTTTCCATCATAAATCAGCCGGATAAGGAACAACTCGCTCGCCAGAAAGCGCTTCGGGATAGTTTACAAAAAGCACGAGAACAGGCCATCCTGGCCGATAGTCTTTCTTTGGATAAAAGCGCGAGGGACTCCGTTGAACAAAACCCCATAGTACCTCATAGCGACGGCGCTTCCTTGCCTGCCGTTGGACCTTTTACGGCATCTGCTCTCAAACCTGGTGAAATTTTCAGGTGGCGCAATCCGGAAATGGAAATTGTATTCAACAGCCGGGGCGCTAAAATGGAAAACATTCGCCTGTTGAATTACCGGAATTACCTAAGTGGCGATACTTTATCATTATTTATCCCCGGTAGTCAACGGTTTGGCATACCCCTTTCTATTGGCCATCGTCTTATCCGCACCGATAGTCTCACGTTTTCCATGGCGGTTAAGACCTTAGCCGGCGATACAACACAGGTGCAGTTCAGCCTTCGGAGCGACAGTGTAGATGCCGGTCTGGACATGACCTACATTTTGCCGCCTTCAGGCTATATGTTGGGATTGCGCGTCACGGGTCACCACCTGGGGCGTCTGGCGCCCGGGCAGCCCTTTGACCTGGAATGGGAACAAAAAACGCCCCAACAAGAAAAAGATGCTCAGAACGAAAAAAGCAAATCCACAATATTTTTTCAGGACAAATCTGGCAGTGTGGATGAGTTGGGAAGCCGGGAAGAGGAAAAAGAAGAAATTGATTATGATTTAAAGTGGGTGGGTTTTTCACAACAATTCTTCACCAGCACGCTTATTGCCCAGGAGGCTCATTCGCGGCCCATTACACTCCAAACGTCTCCTTCCGATAAAAACGTTACCGGGTGGCTCCGCCACTACCAGGCCACCTTGCGCCTTCCATTTACAGGAGAAGGCCAGGAACATTGTTCTTTTAATTTTTACACCGGACCGAAGGATTATAAGATACTCAAAAAATATGACCTGGGCTTGGAGGAGCAAATTAACCTGGGGTGGCGCGGGTTTCGTTGGATCAATACGCTGTTTATCATCAACATTTTTCAATGGCTGAGTGACCTGAATTTGAATTACGGCCTCATCATTTTTATTCTGACCCTGATAGTGAAAATTGTTTTGTCTCCTATTACATACCGCATGTATGTGTCCAGCGCTAAAATGCGGATTCTCAAACCAGACATCGATGCGCTCAATGCCAAATACCCGGATCCGTCCGATGCTCTTAAAAAAAATCAGGAAATGATGACGCTGTACCGGCGGGCCGGTGTGAATCCTTTGGCCGGCTGTATTCCGGCGCTTCTACAGATGCCTTTGTTGTTTGCTATGCTGAGTTTTTTCCCGTCATCCATTGAGCTCAGGCAGCAATCCTTCCTCTGGGCCGATGACCTCAGTACCTACGATGCCATCTTTACGTTTGGTTACGTGCCCTTGCTTAGTGACTGGTATGGCAGCCATGTGAGCCTCCTTGCGATATTAATGACCGCCTCCACGGTGCTCTACACCCTGATGACCAATACCAACTTAGGTACCGGCCCTCAGGCCCAGCAAATGAAAATCATGATGTACATTATGCCGGTCTTTTTCCTTCTCTTTCTGAACAGCCAGCCGGCCGCTTTGTGTTTGTATTATTTGATTGCAAACGTGATCTCTATTCTGCAGACCATCGTCATTCGGGAGTACATCATCGATGAGAATAAGCTGCGCGCACGTATTGAGGAAAACAAAAGACGCCCGGAAACCAAAAAATCCAAATGGCAGCAACGCCTGGAAGAAATTCAACGCATGCAACGTCAACGGTCAGAAGAACTGCAAAAGCGTCAGCGCAGAAGCCGTCGCTAACCTTTACGGGTTAAGGTTCAAGGAAAAATTAAAAAGTTCCAGGAATTCAATTATTATACTGCCAAAATAAAAAAGCCCGCCTGAGCGGGCTTTTCCGAATTCCATGGTAATTTTTATTGCCAAAAGGCTCGGGATTCCAAAGTTCTGCCATCTTTTAATTGCAAACGCAGGATGTAAGCGCCCGAGGCCAGATCTCCGCGCTGGATTTGTACAGAGGAACCGGATTGCGGCCGGAGGGTCACGTGTTGCAGGATCCGCCCACTCAGGTCCAGGAGCTGAACTGAAACCACTTCCTTTATTTCTGGCGTCTGCACCATGAAGTGATCCAGGGCCGGATTGGGATATACTTTTAAGTTGGTGCTTTCTGCCATGTGGACGGAGACTGTGGGTTTCACTTCGGCGGTCACAGGTACGCGGGCGCTCTGGCAATACTCGGGAGCTTTTTCCACTTGCCAGTCATAGAAGTAATAGTAATACTGAAGGCCGAAGGAGGAGTTGGTGATGCTTATCAGGTTGTCAATATCATAAGGATAGGAGACACCGGTGGAGTTTCTGCGGAAACGCGGACCGTTGGCATTGAGTCCTGGGATTTGCTGGTTGTAGCTGGTATCCGTGCTCATGGCGTACTGAAATCCAGGGGACAAAATCCAGTCCAGTTGAATAATTTGAGAATCCGGTTGCACCGAAACGACGGTGTTATGCACCAACTGGCCACTGTTATCCCGAAGTGTAATGTTGCGGGTGCCGGCCATATCGGTGTACACTTTCACTGTTTTGAGGGTGCAGGGCTCGTACACATCAAAATACATGACGGCATTGGTGTTGTTGCTGGAACTGTACAGACTGCTGCCGCTGTGCATGGGCAAGCCACCGGGGAAAATACCGCCGCCAAAAGGAGCCACATCTTCCACATAGTACGTGGTGGTGGTGCTGAGGGGCGGGGTCGTGTAGGTGTTGCCGGTGTGGAACGGGGTATTGTCTGTCAGTGCATAATACCAGGAAACATTGTTCCCGTTGGCCACGAGCGTTGCGGACTCACCTGGGGCGATGGTGTCATTGACCGTCTGGGGCGCCGGCGCTTCATTCACGGTCACGGTGACAGGCAGGGAAGTCCATGCTTGGCAGGTGCCCTGATACGTGAGTGTGTAGTCGCCAGAGGTGCTTACAGTAATGGAAGGTGTGGTTTCGCCCGTGGACCACAGATAATTCGACAAACCCGGCTGACCTTCCAGGACCACGCTGCCCCCCAGGCAAAACACCGTGGCACCTAAAGCGGAGACGGTCGGTGTTTCATCCGGCGATTGCTGCACCACCACAGTTTTGCTGATGGCAAAACAGGCGGGGTTGGCCCCTGAGGACACCACCACATTGTACTCTCCGGCTTGGGTGACGTTGATGAACTGTGAGGTGGCGCCTGTGCTCCAGAGATACGTGTATCCGGCTGGTGCGGTGAGCGTCAGCTGGCCATTGGCGCAAATGACGGGCGGGCCGCTGAGGGTGACCAGCGCCTGAGGCGCCACGCATTGGCTTTCAATAACAGTGAGAAACTGATCTGCAGCGGGCTGCAGGATGGTTTGGCGGATGCCTGAAGGCCAGCGAATCACCAACGAATCAATCTGGGTGTGGTTGCCCAGGCCAAAGTGGAGCATGGAAGAATTGACCGTCCCGTAGCTTTCGCCGCTGCGCACTTCGCGGGTTTGCACGCCCCAGGGGCCATACAGCCAGGCTCTGGCACCAATGGCGTCAGGGTTGCTGATGGTACCCTGTAGGTCGGCGACAAAAAAGTGGTGGCTGTTGCCTTGGTTCATCCAGATGACATCATTGGTGGTGGTGGGAGAGGTATAGATTTGTCCATAACCCGCATACACATCCACAAAACCATCGTGATTCAGGTCGCCCACGGCAAAAGTGAGCATGGGATCATTGTTAAATAATCCGTTCACTAAAGTGAAAGTGTTGTTTCCGTTGTTTCTGTACACTCGGTGGCCGGCTCCTGTAATAATAAGATCCAGCCAGCCGTCGTTGTCCAGATCGGCCATCACGCTTTGAATCGGCGTGATGCCGCTGGTGGATACCCCCGTCGTGGAGGAAATGTCGGTGAATACACCAGATCCATCGTTCACAAGGATTTGGCTTTCGTAATCATGGTTTGTGACAAGTACATCAAAATCCCCATCGTTGTCAATATCTCCGAAACTGGCCGTCCAGGTTTGCCAGCCAATATTCAGGTTGGCGGCTGCAGCGGCTTCGGTGTAAGTGCCGTTGCCGTTGTTCCGGAAAAGCACGTTAATGCGGCGCCCATCGTTGGGATTGTTCACGCCCTGACGGCATTTTGCAATGTACAGGTCCAAGTCACCATCGTTGTCGTAATCAGTCCACACGCTGCCATAATTTCCTGAATCATCGGTCGGGGTAACATCAAAGTTGATGATTGTGTTGTTGAGGCTCAAGGTCCCATTGTTGTTCATGAATATTTTACTCATGTTGTTATCGTCGCAGGCAAAAAGGTCGATCCACCCATCGTTATTGAAATCCCCGAAGGTCATGTTTTGAACAAAAAAATTGGACGTGGGAATGTTAACGATGGTACCACCGGTACCGGAATTGTTGGTGTACAACACCTTTAAAGCAGGGCCATAGCCTCCGGCCACCACATCCTTATATCCATTTTTGTCAATGTCTGCCACTGCCATGGCCCAGGCGCTCCCATTGCTGCCTGAGAAGGGTCCAAAATTTCCCAGGGCTACGGTCTGGAAGTTTTGGTTGGTTTTTTGAACTTCCACCGAGACAATGTAGCCATTGTCCATGCGGATGATATCGTCCAGGCCATCGTTGTTCCAATCGGCCACAGTCATGGCCACGCCGCTGTGAAAATTGGCGTTGTTGAGCCGCGCGTTGGCATTGGTGAAAGCTATCTGGCTGTAAAGCGGAGAACCGGAAATGCCCATCAGAACAGCCAAGGAAAGGAAGTTCAGTTTCTTCATGAAATCAAAGGTAATTAAGATTTTAGTTAAGAAAAAAACATTTTTAAGACAGCTTCTTTGTAACTTGAGTTGCATAAAGATAGCATATCAGGAAAATAGGATTAGTTGGAACATTTTTGGGCCTATTTTAGTGGCCTGAAGCTTCGAAAAAGTTGATAAACAAAGATAAAAAAATAGCCGCTTTTAACCCCGATGACGTGGCGTTGGCCGGCAGTAATATTTTCGGTTTGCCATTTACGGCTGAAGAGTCGGAAATTATACTCATTCCGGTGCCATGGGAGGTCACCGTGTCTTACAGCGTGGGTACTGCTCAAGCCCCGGAAGCTATTTTGAAGGCTTCCCATCAGGTGGATCTTTTTCATTTGTTTCATGAAAGCGTCTGGAAACAGGGCATCTATATGGAACCTGTTTCTGAAGAATTGAAAGATATCAACCGGGCCATGCGTTCCAAAGCGGAAAAATATCTGGCCGAACTGGTGACCGGAAAACTGGGGAAAAAAGCCCGCGCTTGGCTCGAAGAAATCAACGCTGCGTGTCATTATATGAACGATTGGGTGCGTCAAAGGGCCATGCATCACCTGAACCAGGGCCGCTTGGTGGGGGTGGTGGGCGGCGACCATTCCACGCCGTTGGGTCTCATTCAGGCCCTCAGTCAGGTACACAGCGCTTTTTCCATTTTGCAAGTGGATGCCCACTGCGACCTGCGCCAGGCTTATGAAGGTTTCATGTACAGCCATGCGTCGGTCATGTTCAACGCCGTGCAGCTGCGTCCTGTGACGAATCTGGTGCAGGTGGGGGTGCGGGATTTATGTGCGGCCGAATACGATTTTATCGAAAAATCCGGCAATCGTGTAGCGTGTTTCCACAATGAGTATTTGTCCACAGAAAAGTTCTCGGGCCGGAGCTGGAAAAGTCTGGTGGATACCATCGTGAGCCATTTGGGGGAGGCGGTGTACATCTCTTTTGATATTGATGGGCTGGAGCCTTCCTACTGCCCGCATACAGGAACCCCTGTGCCGGGCGGTCTTACCTATAATGAAGCGGTGTATTTGATACGTCGCGTGGTGGAATCGGGACGAAAAATTATTGGCTTCGACCTGAATGAAGTGGGGGTAGGGCCCACAGAATGGGATGCCAACGTCGGGGCTCGTGTGTTATTTGAACTCTGTGCCTGGACCGGTATTTCCCGCCAGAAAAACCCTTCTCCGCAGGTTTCAAAAAGAAAAAGAAATAGAAAAACTTCTCAATAGCCTGTTATTGTTATGAAACCAGGATTTTGGAAAAGCACATTGGAAATGCGCTGTCCGCGGTGCAACCGGGGTAAATTGTTCTATCGTCCCCTGCTGTCTTTCCATTTCGCTGAAATGGAAGACCGGTGCCGGGTGTGCGGCCAGGATTTTAAAATAGAAGACGGTTTTTTCTTAGGCGCCACGTACGTGAGCTACGCCATCACTGTGGCCATCACTGTACCTCTGATGCTGATTTTGTACTTAGGGCTGGGTTTGGATTATCTCCCTGTGATGGGCATTTTAGTGGCCGTTCTAATCATCCTACTTCCGTGGATCGTTCGGATTTCTCGCGCAGCTTGGTTCAATTTTTTTGTGCATTACGATCCGGAATGGGAGCGCAAGCGGGTGGAGGAATTGCTGAATGACTGAGGGTAGCCACACGCCGCATCTGCAGGCTCTGAACCTGCGCAAGACTTACCGGCGCCGCGTCGTAGTGAACCAAGCCACCGTTCACGTAAAAGCCGGGGAGATAGTGGGCCTCTTGGGCCCCAATGGAGCCGGAAAAACCACGACTTTTTACATGGTGGTGGGCCTGGTTACTCCTGAAACAGGCCGTATTCTTCTCAATGGTGCCGACATCACGCGTTTGCCAATGTACAAAAGGGCAAGGCGCGGCCTGGGGTATTTGCCTCAGGAACCTTCCATTTTCCGAAAATTAAGCGTAGAAGATAATTTAAGAGCTGTTCTGGAATTTTCCGGGCTTTCCCGTCAGGCACAAAAAGAGCGGGCTGAAGCTTTATTGGAAGAGTTCCACCTCACCCATGTCCGCAAAAACCGCGGTGATCTTCTCAGCGGTGGCGAAAGACGCCGTACGGAAATTGCCCGTGCTTTGGCGCTCAATCCCAGTTTTCTTCTGTTGGATGAACCCTTTGCCGGAGTGGATCCAATCGCGGTGGAGGATATCCAAAATATCGTGTGGCGGTTAAAAAAGAAAAATATCGGAATCCTGATCACCGATCACAATGTCCACGAAACATTGTCTATTACAGACCGGGCGTATTTGTTGCACGAAGGTCACATCATTAAAGAAGGAACAGCGGAGGAACTGGCCGGCGATGAAAATGTCCGTCGCATTTATTTAGGACAAAATTTTGAACTGCGGCGCCGGATCGATTAGGAGCGATGTCTGGAACGTTCGAGGCCGCGCGTGAGATCCTAAAAAAATTTTGGGGCTACGACGATTTTCGTCCGGCTCAGAAGCCTATCCTGGAATCCATACTTTCCGGGCAAGACACTTTAGCCCTTTTGCCAACCGGCGGTGGTAAATCTTTGTGCTATCAAGTGCCTGGCTTGGTGTCAGGCAAAACCACCCTGGTCATCAGTCCTATTATAGCGTTGATGACCGATCAAACAGAACGGCTTCAGAAGTTGGGTATCCCTGCCGTGGCTTTGCATTCGGGGCTTTCTCCTCATCGTTTGGAGTTTGAATTGGAAAAAGTGGCCGCAGGTTATTATGCCTTTGTGTATGTGGCACCGGAGCGGCTGCTCTCCCCGTCGTTCCAGGCCGCCATTCAGGCTTCTCCTCCGGGCCTTGTGGCTGTGGACGAAGCCCATTGCATCAGCCAATGGGGGTATGATTTCCGTCCAGTGTATTTAAATATTTCTGTGGTAAGGGAATGGTGGCCTCAGGTGCAGATGGCGGCCTTTACGGCCACCGCCACGCCGGTTGTGCGCCAGGATATCATCACCCGGCTGGGCATGCGGCGCCCCCAAGTGTTACTGACCAGTTTTCAAAGGCCCAATTTGATTTATGCGGTGGTACCCTCCGAAGACAAGCGTTCCAAAATGTTGGAGTTGCTCCGCTTCACCCGGCGTTCGGCCATTGTGTATGCTCGAAACCGCCGCCGCACTTTTGAATTGAGTCAATTTTTTCAGCAGCACGGCCTTTCAGCCACTTTCTACCATGCCGGACTGCCCGCCGATGTGCGCGAGAAACACCAGGAACTCTGGTTGTCCGGACAGGTGCGGGTGATGGTGGCCACCAATGCCTTTGGAATGGGCATTGACAAGCCGGATGTTCAGTTGGTTTTGCACGCCGATGTGCCCGACAGTCCGGAAGCATACTTTCAGGAGGCTGGCCGGGCCGGTCGCGATGGCCGTAAAGCCTATGCTCTTTTGATACAGGGGCCGGCCGATGCAGCCGAATTGGAGACTTCTTTCGATCATGCCTTTCCCTCACAGCACAACATCCGCCTGGTTTTCGAACATTTAGGGAAGATTCTGGGCCTCCAACCTGGAATGGCCAGCGGAGCCACCCTGGCGCTCGATCTTCAGGAAATCGCCCAAAGTGCTGCCTTACCCCTTGCCCAAGTGGTGGGTGCCCTGAAAATATTAGAAAAAGAGGGATACCTCATTTTCAATGACGAAGGCTATCAGCCTGCGCAAATTCTTTTCAGAGTTCCGTACCGGTCGGTATATGATTTTATGGTGGGCCAACCGGAGTTTCAACCGGTGATTGAAGCCATTCTACGCAGTTACCCGGGTATATTCGAAGAATATAAAACCTGCCGTTTTGCCGAAATCGCCCGGCGCAGCGGTTTGCCCATGACGGTGGTGGAACAAAAAATAAGAGATTTGGCGGAACGGGGATTTTTGGAATACCTCCCCGCAACCGATGCGCCACGCATCACCTTTCTGCGGCCTTATTGTTTTGCGAAAGACCTACAATTCACGCAGGAAGTGTATGGATTCTTAAAGAACAACGCCCGGCTTCGTCTCCGGGCCATGCTGGATTATCTTGGGAACAACCGGCTTTGCAGGGCCCGCCAGTTGCTCGGTTATTTTGGGGAGACGGATGTATCCGACTGTGGAGATTGCGATGTGTGCCGCCGTTCCGAAACTTTTTTCTTCTCCAACACGGATTTGCAGAATGCTGCCCGTGTCCTTGAAGCCGCCTTGAAACCCGGCGAAGCCCACACACCCCAGGTGATTTTGGCCGCCTTGCGCTGTGCCGTCAACAAACGCAACCTGGAAATGCTTCGGCACCTGGTGGAACAAGGCGTTCTGAAAAAAACTGAAAACGAAAAGCTGGCTCTATCTACAAAACGGCCTGTTTGAAATCCCAAGGCATTATTTCATAAAATTGCGCCAGTTTAAATATGTTTTTATCAAAAATTGTAGGCATGGGCATGTATCTGCCCGAAAATGTGGTGACAAATCAGGACTTGGAAAAACTCATGGATACCACGGATGCCTGGATTGTGGAGCGCACGGGGATTCACCAACGTCGTTTTTTTACGGAAGGCAAAGACACCACCGCCTCCATGGCCACCGAAGCTTCCCGAATGGCGCTGGAGCGCGCGGGCATGCGGCCCTCCCAGTTGGATGCCATTGTTTTTGCTACGCTCAGTCCTGATTACTATTTCCCGGGTTGCGCCCCTCTCGTGATGCGCGATCTGGGAATATCCGGTATAGCCGCATTGGATATCCGGGCCCAGTGCGGGGGATTTATTTATGCCCTCTCCGTGGCCGATCAATACATACGCACGGGTATGTATAAAAATGTTCTTGTGGCTTGCAGCGAAATTCAGTCCAACATTCTAGAGCTCAGCACACGGGGGCGCAACATGGCGGTCATTTTTGGGGATGGAGCGGCTTCCGTTGTGCTGACCCGGCATGAAGAACAAGGAAAAGGCGTCTTATCCACCCATTTGCACGCCGATGGCACTTACGCAGAAGAACTGTATATGCCGCACCCGGGCAGCCGGAGAAAAGTGCGCCTCACCCCTGAAATGCTGGAGGATGGCTCGATGCTGCCCTATATGAACGGCAACGCTGTGTTCAAGCACGCCGTGGTGCGTTTTATGGAAGTTATTTATGAAGCGTTGGAAGCCCATAATTTCTCCGTTCAGGATTTGGATTTGGTGATTCCGCACCAGGCCAATCTGCGTATTTCTAATTACATCCAGCAGCAACTGGGGCTTCCCGACGAAAAAATATACAACAACATCCAATGGGTGGGCAACACCACGGCTGCATCCATACCTTTGGCCATGTGTGAAGCCTGGGAAAAAGGCATCCTGAAACCGGGCATGTTGCTGTGCACGCCGGCTTTTGGAAGTGGATTTGTCTGGGGCTCTGCTTTGATTCGCATGTAATGTCCCGGTCGGTTTCGTTAATTTTTGGGGTAATCTTTGGATGGGCAGCCGGGACCTTGGGGCACGGCCAAAACCAAAAACCCTTCACCGTCATCAGTTGGAACATCAAATTTCTGCCGCGCATTTTGGCCCATATCGGGCATAAGCCTTTGAAGCGCGTACAACCCATTGCCGCTCATTTATTGGCGGATTCGGCGGATGTGCTGGTGTTGCAGGAAGCCTTCGACAATGTGGCCAACCGCCGTCTGTTGAAGGCTCTCCGCCCATTGTATCCCTACCATGTGGGCCCGGCCAACAAGAAAGGCGCATTTAAAATCAGCAGCGGTATTTTGATTGTTTCCAGATATCCCTTGAAAGAATTGGGAACCGTGGATTTTCGCTCCTGCGAAAAGGAGGATTGCTGGGCCCGCAAGGGTGGTTTACTGGTGGAACTCTCCTGGCAGGGACGCCGCATTCAGGTGCTCGGTACCCACCTTGAAGCCGGTGGCGGCCGGGAAATTAAAATGGAGCAATACGGCGAACTGGCCGGGTTGGTTCAGAAATTTAGGGAAAACGGTGTGCCCCAGCTGCTCTGCGGCGACTTTAACACACGCAAAACGGATGATTATCTGTACCCCCGTATGCTTCAAACTTTGGAGGCTGAGGACGGACCCCTTTCCGGAGACCTTCAGTACACCAGTGATCATCTGCTCAACGATATGTCCACCTACAGGCCAGAAGACCGCGAAGTCATTGATTTTATTTTTTACAAAGGAAACGGTCTGACACCTTCATTTATCCGTCGCTCCGTGTTGCGTTACACCCATCGTTGGCAAAAAGGCCACCAGGACTTGTCAGACCATTTTGGAGTGAAAGCGGTGATAGGATTCTAATAAAAAAGACCTCAGACCATTAAAAAGCCGTTTGGACTCCATGAAGTTAACTCATTATTCCAAATATTAAGTGCTGAAAATCAGCTATCTTGAAACAATGATCTGACGCTGGATTCCGCCTTCCGTTTCCACGGTCAGGATGTAACTTCCCGATGGGATATGCCCCAAAAATATTGGACAAATGTCTGAGCAGGTCGGCTGCTCCTGATATATACGACGACCTTGCAGGTCCGAAACGCGAATTTGCAGCAACTTTCCGGCTTCGGGTGCAAGGGAAATTGTGAAACGTCCGTCGTGGAGGGGATTTGGGAATACTTTTAAAATACTGGCTTTGGCGTATTCAGGAAGGGATGTGCACAAAATGACCTGGAGTGTGGCCTTAGCCGTATCGGAGCAGCCGTTGGCAGCTGTGTAGGCATAGGACAACGTAATGGGGCCTTCGGGCATACCTGTGGTGTTGAGCACGTTGCCTGAAACACCCGGTCCTTGAAACACCCCACCGGAAGGCGTCCCTTCCAGAGTGAGGGTTTCATTTTGGCAAATTTGGGCCGGTAGATTTTGAAAACTCACAGCCGGTGTGGGAAGCACGGTAAACGTTACTACATCCTGCGCCGGACATCCATTTTGAAGCACGGTATAGGAAATGCTGTGGGATCCGAGACCGGCACTCTCAGGGTTAAACGTATTTCCTGAAACACCTGGGCCGGACCATGAGCCGCCCGGAACATCCGCGGACAGCGCTACAGGTCCATGATTTTGGCAGAATGTGGTGCTGGAGTTGGTGATGTGAGGTGGCACGATGCTGGTCTGTGTCACATTCACCACCATGGAAGTGTCGCTGCATCCTCCACTGCTGGTGACCACAACCTGGTAACTGCCGGCCTGAGTGACGGGCAAAACATGTCCCGGATTTCCGGAAATAGGCATCCCATTAAAAAACCATTGATAAGTGTGTCCTGCATTAAAAGGAGCATAAAGAAGGAGGGTGTCATTCGGACATAATCCGAAACTGTATCCATTGGCAGTGAAAATATCTGCGGAGGGCACACAATTCGTGGATATCAATTTGTAAATTCTATTATTATCCCTGCCCACAACATACAGCTCGCCTTCATGATCCTGCCCAAATGCGGATAAGGAATTTGTGACCGGTGCGTTCACTTGGGTGAGACTCTGTGTCGTGAATCCGCCACCCGAGTTGGGGAATGTGACCCAGAAAGCGCCGGAGCAATAATCGGTGAAAATATACTTACCGTAGAGGTCGCCATAGAGCGCGCCGCGGTAAACGTATCCGCCGGTGACACTGCAGTGGCCGCCGCTGTGTCCGTATTCTGCCACCGGCAGCGTGTAGCTTAACACAGGGCCGCAGCCGCTGGTGTTGTAAGGGTGGCCGGCGCCTTCATAACAACGCCACCCATAATTTTCTCCGCCTGTGGAAGCCGCTGGCTGGCGGTTGATTTCCTCCCAGGCATTCTGTCCGACATCGGCAATCCAAAGATCTCCGGTCACTTTGTCAAACGAAAAACACCAGGGGTTGCGAAGGCCCAGAGACCATATTTCCGGCTTGGCATTGGCGTTTCCGACAAAAGGGTTGGAAGCAGGCACAGCATAGGGGTTGCCATTGTTCACGTCCAGGCGCAGCATTTTGCCTAAATGGCTGTTCAGGTTTTGGGCATTATTCTGCGGATCGCCGGCGCTTCCCCCATCGCCCATCCCAATGTAGAGATAACCGTCCGGGCCAAAGTGCAGTTGGCCGCCATTGTGGTTCGAATAGGGCTGGGCGATTTCCATCAAAACCACTTCGGAGTTGGGATCGGCTGCGTCGGGATTTCCTGCGCTGCGTTGGTAGCGCGCAATGACTGTGTTGCCGTTGGAAGCCTTGGTATAATTCACATAAAATAAGCCGTTGTTCTCATAATCTGGGTGAAAAGCCAGGCCCAGCAAGCCTCTTTCATTTCCGGACTGGGACACAAGTGAGGTGATGTCCAAAAATGGATTGGGACTCACGGTGCCCGAGGGGTTGGCCAGCATGATTTTGCCCCGCTGCTGCACAATATACAGTTTGTTGGATCCTGGGGCAAAGTACACGCCCACAGGCAGGGAAAGGCCGGATGTGATGAAAGGCACGAGCTGTATGGTTTGGGCCGAGGCCAAAGAAATTGAGGCAAGCCCAAAAAGACCAAAAATCCATTTTTTCATAGTTCAAAAGTATGGTTCATCCGACCTTTGATAAAAACGAAAGGCTCTTTCCTTCCAAAGTTGTTTCATTGTAGGAAATCAAGAAAAAACGTTTGGACACCTCCAAAACCTCAGGTGGAAGGCGGATCTTGACGGATGTCCAGAATGTCGCGGAGTCGGTTGGCCAAGAGTATGATCATCAGAGAATTACCGGCCAGAATCAGGGCAGGAAAAAACACCAGCCAGCGTTCGCGCGAAAAGAGGAAAATTTTATTTTCTGCCAGCAAATTGCCTAAGCTGGGATAGGGGGGATCAATGCCCAAACCCAGAAAACTGAGGCCGGATTCCAGCAAAACGGCTGTGGAGAAATGACTCACCGAAGAAATGAGCACCACCGGCAGCATATTGGGTGTGAGATGCAATAGGAGCCTTCGCCAGGAAGAAAATCCCAGCACCTGGGCGGCGTCCATAAAAAGACGCTTTTTCCATCGCAAGGCTTCTCCTCGTACCACCCGGGCGGTCTCCGTCCACAGGCTCAAGCCGATAGCAAGCACCAAGGTCCAGTAGCCTTTTCCTAACACAAGGCTGAAGGCAAGGGCAAGAAACACCGTTGGGAAAGTCCATAATACCTGCACGATCCATAAAACCACGGCGTCTGTGCGTCCTCCAAAAAATCCCGCCAGGGTTCCTAAACCCCAACCCATCAGAAGAGCCACCAGCATCCCCAGGAAGCCAATCGAGAGCGACATGCGGGCGCCCACCAGAAGACGGTCCAGGTAGTCACGACCGGCGGCATCAGTGCCGAGCCAAAACGTTTTTAATTCAAAATTGTCAGTGTTTTCTCCATCCGGTTTTTCTGTAAGAAAAATGTGAAGGCCTCCTTCCTTTTTTATTTGCCCTTTGGAACCGGGGGGGAGGAGCCGGGCGTGGCGATACTGTGTATTGGTATCACCCCGGGCGGAAGGCTTTAACCAAAAAAGCGCTCCCAGGGCCAATAATTCTGTGATTAAAAGACCTGCCAGAATAATTAGCAAAGGATCTTTCCAAGGAGAGCGTCGAATCATGAAGCGGGGGTGAACAACGGACGGCCTTTCCAGCTTTCCCAGGGCATGGATAATAGGGATGCCGGGGCCACAAAGGCATAATAAAACGGAAGAATGAGAGCAAAAAGCCCCCAACGAAGGGGAGAAATTTCCAGCTTTGTAGTACTTCTGGGAAAGGACTTGTAAAAAAGGAGGTCGCCCCCCCATTTAAGGAGCCAAAACAGGAAAGCAGGCACGGCCCAAAAGGAAGGTTGAAACAGAGCCGCGCAGGTCAGGCCTGCCCCCACAACATGGACACACCATACCCATAGAGCCAGGAGCCGGCCCAAAAGGGATGGAAAAAGAAGTGTTTTGGAGGCCCACCGAAGCCTTTGTTTCCAAAATTCCTTGACATTGCGGGGTCCGGCAGTGACCACAGACCATTCGGCAGCGTCCCAAAAACACACCGACTCCGAGCCACTTACCAACCGCACTCTTTGGACCAGAAAAACATCGTCACCGGACTGCACAGGCAAAGCCCTAAGGTAGGCTTCGTGCTGCAACCAGACGGCTCTTCGGCACATGAGGTTGGCGCCGTTGGCCAGGATGGGTTGCCCCAGTCCGGTCAGGGCGGCACCGCTTTGGACTAATATTTCAAGATCTAATTTAAAAAACCAGGATGTGGCGGCATCGTAGGCTACGCCCCCCAAGACTACCTGGCACGAAGGCCGGGTCCGTAAACTTTGGAAATACTTCAATCTTTCTGAAGGCCAAAGGCAGTCCGCATCCGAAAAGAGGATCCATTCATACCGAGCCGCTCTCACCCCGGAGGCCTGGGCCGCTTTTTTGCCCGCTCCCTCTGCTGAAATTATTCGTACAGGTCCGCACAGAACATACTTTGAGCACAGGTCGTGAAGGCTCGACCATGAAGCGTCTTCAGAATGGTCGTCTACGAAAATCCATTCTACCGGCAAGCCTTCAGGGGCTTGCACCTGAGCCAGATTCCTGAACAATTCTGGAAGTCGCGCACTTTCGTTTCGCACAGGGATGACGACGCTGATGCCTTCCTGCAAGTTCGAAGAGTGGTTTGCTTTGCAGAGGCCCTTTTGCATTTTAATTCTTCCCCAGGCCAAGGTGGCAGTGGTCAGAAGCCATGCCGAACCCAGTATTCCAGCTGTCCAGATAGCCGTATGGAGCATTAAGGGGTCGCTTTTTTCTTGTACCCCAACAGAAGCAGCCACCCTGCCACGGCCGGCAGACATAAATTCATGAACCATAAGAGCGCCGGAGCCGTCCAAAGCAGCGCCGGCGAGCCTGCCAGTTCGGGGTACAGATGTAGGGCCAGCGCCCCGCGGGTAATGGGTTCCGCTAAAGTGACCAAAGGCAGGAAGCCACTCAGCCAATAGGTGAGTACAAAAAGCTCTGCCCATATCATAGGCTCTCCAGGCAGGCCCAGGAAAAAGCATAGGCAAAGAAATTGGGCTACAAAAACAGCGAACCTCAGGGCTGTCGCTCCCACAATCAGCCACCCCGACCTTCGCCAGGCCTGACGGGCCGATTGCAGGTGCGCAGTCAAGTTGGTATGCCTCCAGCGCATGGCGGCTTTTGCGCACGCCAAAGGCAGCACAAGAACCGCTGCTGTGGCCAGCGATAAACGGCCATATTTCAAACTTGAGAGCAAAGTTTCAATGGGGTAAAAGGAAGTCCTGTGGGCGTAAGTAAGACATGCAGTCAGACCCGCAATTCCTGTGATAAGGCCCATGGACAGGGCGCCGGAACCCCAAGCCAGGGCGGCTTTACTATAGGTTTTTTCTTGCAAAACGCATATTCTTCCCACCACTTCGCTCCAACGTCCGGGCGTCATTAATCCAGTGGAAATTCCAGCCAGAACAGAACAGAAACTTTCCTTCAGGGAAAGAGGCCGGTTCCCGGGGTCCAGCGCTTTCCAACGCAGCGCTTCCAGGCCCCAGTTTAGAAGGATCAACCCCATCGCAATTATTAAAAATATCCAATGGCCGGAGGCTAACAGGCCAGGTCCAATTCCTGGTAACTCCGTGGGAGAATGCTGGATGAAATGGTTTACAAAAAAATAGAGGAAAAAGCCGGAAAAAATCCATTTCCAGACGATAGGTGCTCCGAAACGTGCCACGCCCAATCTTTTTCTGCAAAATTGCATTTTATTTGCCGACATGGATGTGATTTTGGGTATTGATCCGGGGTCCCTGCACATGGGATATGCCATCCTGAAAGGTCAGGGCGGGCAATGGAAAACGCAGGCCGTTGGAGTTCTTGAACTGAATAAAATAACGGACATCTATCAGCGGCTGGCGCACATTTTCAATACTGTGGAACGCTTAATTAAAAGCCATCATCCCACGGCTCTTGCCATCGAAGCCCCGTATTATGGTAAAAGTGTCCCCTCCATGCTGAAACTGGGTCGTGCGCAGGGGGTGGCCATCGCGGCGGCTGTTCAGTCCGGCATTCCTGTCTTTGAATACGCGCCCCGTCGTATCAAGCAATCTGTCACGGGTCGTGGCGCGGCAGGAAAGGAGCAGGTGCAGGCCATGTTGCGTCATTTGGGTTTGCTACCTCCACAGGAAAACCGCCTGGACGCTTCCGATGCCCTGGCCGTGGCTTTGTGTCATGGATTGAACCAAGGTCTTCTAACCTCCACAAAGGCGGTATCCCGATCCCCGAAAAAACCAAAAAAGCAGGGCTCCTGGGCCGATTTTGTCAAAAACAATCCGGATCGAATTCAAGGTAAATAAGACTTCTCGTTGCGCATCCAACTCCGGATGCAGCTGTTTACGCTACTTTTGCCCATCCTATTCAGCGTCATGAGCTATGCTTCCATTAAAACGGCCCATCTGATTGTGGTGAATATTTTTCTTCTGATATACCTTGTGAAATTGGGCTTACTTCTTCTGAATTCTAAAAAGCTGGAGGTTTTCACCAAGGCCTTCCGAATACCTGAAATGCTTGTCAGTGTTCTTTTTCTGGCCTCCGGTGGCTACATGCTCACCGAAAAACCTGAAGTGAGCACATTGCAAATCGTCAAACTGATTCTGGTTTTTGCCAGTATTCCGATGGCTGTTGTGGGATTCAAGAAAAAAATAAAGACCCTGGCGGCCCTTTCCGTTCTTATGATTGTGGCGGCTTACGGCTTGGCTGAAATGAATAAAAAAGCCCAAACCCGTAAAAAAGATGTGGCTACAGAGGTCAATAGGATTCCGGGTACAGAAGGGTACAGCGCCGAAGCCCATGGGGAATTGCTCTACCAAAAGCAGTTGAACTGTGTCAGCTGTCACGGACCTCAGGGAGATGCTATGATTGCCGGCGCCCCCAATCTCAAAAAGTCCGTTTTAACAGAATCTGAAATTATAGGCGTGGTGCGTCATGGACGTGGTATGATGCCGCCTTACAAGGATTTAAATGAAGAGGAATTGAAGGCCTTGGCTGTGTATGTTAAAAATTTGCAGCTCTAGGGAAATCTTAGAAATTAAATATAAATAGTTCCGTTTTTTCAAATTGGCTTTTTTAGCTTATATACTTAGAATAGTTTTTGAAAGTTCCGCCGCACGTGGGTAATTTTAGCGCTTCGGACACCATTTTTGCCCCGGCCACTCCGGAGGGGGTTTCGGCGGTTGCCGTGATGCGTTTGAGCGGTCCGGCGGCCTTCGATATCACTGAAAAAATATTCAAACCCAAAGGCTCTAGACCTTTAAAATCAGGAACTTTTCCAAAGGTCATATATGGGGAAATCCGGGATGGGGAAGAGGTGCTGGACGAAGCGCTGGTGTTGGCCTTCAGGGGCCCCAGGTCTTACACCGGGGAGGATGTTGTGGAATTTCAATGTCATGGGTCGCCTTACGTGATGCGGCGTCTGGGCCAGATCCTTTTGGAAAAGGGGGCCCGCACGGCGGAGCCGGGGGAATTCACCCGCCGCGCTTTTTTTCACGGAAGGTTGTCGCTGGACCAGGCGGAGGCCGTGATGGATTTGATTGCTGCGGAGACGCAAGCCCAACAGCGCATGGCTATGTACCAAATGCGGGGCGGCTATGCGGCACAACTGCGCAGTCTGCGCCAGGAACTTGTGGATCTGATGGCCCTGGTGGAACTGGAGCTGGATTTTTCCGAGGAAGATGTGGAATTTGCCAGCCGCTCCAAGCTGGAACGTCTGTTGGAGGATCTCATGGCCCTGGCCGAAAAACTCCGCCGTTCATTTGCCTCGGGTCAGGCCTTGCGTCAGGGCGTGCCCGTGGCAATCGTAGGCGCCCCAAACGCCGGCAAAAGTACGCTGCTCAATGCCCTGCTTCAGGACGACAGGGCGTTGGTGAGCGATGTGGCGGGCACCACGCGGGACACCGTGACCGACCATCTCTACATAGGGGGTGTTAAGTTTCAACTGGTGGATACAGCGGGCCTGAGAGATACTTCGGATCACATAGAAGCCATGGGCATCGAAAGGTCCTTCAAAGCGCTGGAACAAGCCCGGATTATTTTGTGGGTTTTTGCTCCGGATGCCCTGTTAAGTGCCGATTTGTCTGAAAAAATCAGAAAGACAGCAGCCGTAACCCAAGCGACGGTTCTTCGGGTGTGGAATAAGTCCGATGTGACTCCTCCGCCAGACTCAAACCACTTTCTGGCCGTCAGTGCGCGTCTGGGCAAGGGGGTGGATGGGGTGCGTGAGGCCTTGATTCAGGCTGTAGGCGTGGCCACTTCCGCGCTGGCCGAAACCTTGGCCAACCAACGGCATTACGAAGCCTTGGGCCTTGCCCTGGAAGCCGCTGCCAGAGCCCAAAACGCCCTAAAAGAAAATTGGAGCGGGGAACTGCTGGCTTTCGAACTGCGGGAGGTAGCCCGCCATGTGGGCGCCATTACGGGGGAGGTGGTGACTGATGAGGTGTTGGGCGCCATATTTTCCCGTTTTTGTATTGGGAAGTAAGGGGCCTATTAGGATTTTTGGAAATACCTTTTAACTTTTTGGATAAAAAAATACCACATGAACAGCCCCCTCTCCGTACCGGGCGCTGTCGGCGGGGAAATACTGAACATCCACCAATTTACGCAAGAAAGCATACACTTCCTCCTTCAAAATACCCTGGCCCACGCCATGGATGATGATGGCTTCGCGGATGTGCCGCGCGCGCAGTCTCTGAAGCTGATGCTCCAGGTAGGCCATTTTTCTTTCCAAAATATAGTCCATAGAATTTTTTTGACCCGGGCCAAAAACTTTTTCGGCGTGCAGGTCAATCTCTGGAATGGATGCCGCAGGTGTGGGTCTGATCGGTTTTTCTTCCTGGAGGTCCTGTTTTTTTTTCTTTCTGAATTCCGGATGTTGTCCAATGTCCAGATGTTTCTGAAGATCCATAATCACCGGGGCAACTTCTGAGAGCGCCACAAGGACTTCCAGACCTTCGTCCAGCAGCACAACGGCCAAAGAGTCTTCTATCCTCAGAAGGACACCTTCCTCCCGTCTGTTTTTAAATGTTACCCGCGTGCCGGGTTTCAAAGAGTTCACACCTGGTAAGTGTGTCGGAAGTCGTTCAACAATTTCTGAACTTCCTCGGCCGTGTGGCTTTCAGCATAGACACGAATGACCGGCTCTGTGCCAGAAGCACGTACCATCAGCCAACTGCCGTCCGCGAAGTGGCATTTTAGGCCGTCGAGATCTTCCCATGAGGCCACCTGACGACCTAACACATAAGCCGGGCGGGCTGAAAAATGACCCATGATCACAGCTTTTTGCGCTGCGTCCAGGCGGAGATCCAGACGGTCGTAAGCGAAAGGCCCCGTGATGGCGTACACTTCCCCAATAAGTTCGTCGAGGGTTTTGCCTGTTGTGGCCATGAATTCCCAAAGCGTCAGGCCCATCCAGATGCCATCGCGCTCTGGAATATGCCCTTTTACGGCAATACCGCCACTTTCTTCCCCACCCAGCAAAACATCTTCCTGCAGGAAATAACCGGCAATGTACTTAAAACCTATTTGGACACGGGTGTGAGGCAGCCCATAATGGGCACAGATTTTTTTCACCCGGTCGGTTGTGGAAAATGCCGTGACCACGCGGCCTTTCAGTCCGCGGTAATGTGCCAGATAATGGATTAGGAGCAGAATGATATGGTGCGAGTCCACAAAGCGGCCGCCCGAAGAAAAAAGGGCTATCCTATCGGCATCCCCATCGGTTACCAGCGCGCTTTGAATTTCGGGATTGTCGCGCAGCCATTCTACGAAATCCTGAAGATTGCGCAGTATCGGCTCGGGAGCAATACCCTCAAAAAGGGGGTTGTGTCGGGCATTAAACAGAGCCACATCCGGCAAAAGGCGGGGCAAAACCCGCTGGCCTGCGCCAAACATTGGATTGTAAGCCAAAGTGGGGCTTTTGGCCCCAATAGCTTTCAAATTGAAGTTTTGTCTTACGTTAGAAACATATAGGGTTTCCAGGTCGGCTATAGATATCAGGCCTGGCTGGGGCGCCATGTCCGGAACATGTTCCGGGATCAGGGCCTCCACCTCTTTCACCTGTTCGGGAAGGAGGGGGCCGCCGAAAGCGCCCTTGAGCTTGAAGCCGTTGTATTCGGGTGGATTATGGCTGGCGGTGATGACAACGCCTAATCCAGCCCTCAACTGGCGCACCGCCAAGGAAACCATCGGTGTGGTGACAAAACTTTCGCTCAAATCCACCCGAATACCTAAGGCGCTGAACACTTCGGCCGCTCTTCGCGCAAATAAGGGGCCTCCAAAGCGGCAATCGTAGCCAATTACAATACGCTGGGCCAGTTCGGGTTGTTTTATCAGCCACTGGCCCGTAGCCCAGGCAACCCGTTGCACATTTTCCACCGTAAAATCCTCGGCAATGATGGCTCTCCAGCCGTCTGTACCAAATTGAATGGTTTTTTGCATCTTTTTTTTTAGCGGATTTGATTTCTGTTCAGGGCTCTGTGGTAGGCTTTGGCATTTCGTTGATGCTCTGCCCCCGTGGCCGCAAAATTATGCCGGCCGCTGAGGTCTTCTTTCGCACACATGTAAATGTAGTCATGGCGTGCCGGTTGCAGAACGGCATCGAGGGCTTCCGGTTCAGGAATCAGAATAGGACCGGGTGGTAGGCCGGCCACTTTGTAGGTGTTGTAGGGAGAGTCAATATTCAGATGAAAAAAATAGACTCTTTGAAGGCCCGGGTCGTTCCAGGCATATTTCACCGTCGGGTCACTTTCTAACGGAATGTTGCGGTGCAAGCGGTTCAAATACAGGCCGGCGATGATGGGCCATTCGTCTTTGAATCGGGCTTGCTCCGCTTGCACTATGGAAGCCAGGGTGGCCACCTCCACCGGCGTCAGCCGGAGCGAATCGGCCCGTGCCCGGCGCACCGGCGTCCAAAATGCTTCGTATTCTTTCTTCATCCGCAGCAGAAATTCCCTGGCCGATGTGTTCCAATACAATTCATACGTGTTAGGAATAAACAGGGCGGGCAGTGTGGCCGGAGTGAAGCCCAACTGGTTTTGAATCCAGAGACTGTCTTGTAACCATCGGGCTAAATCCGCAGAATCAAATTCCAGACGCCTTCCGATGCGTCCAGCCAGTTCCAACGGTGAGCGCACGGCATGAAAAGACACTTTCACAGGGCTCTGCCGGCCGCTTCGCAGAAGGTTCACAATATGGCGGGCCGTCATGCCCGGGTTGAGTTTGTAGCGACCGGGCTTTAGGTGCCGGTTTAAGCCTTTCCATTCCGCAAAACGCTTAAATAGAGGAAAATCCGTTAAGACATCCGCCGAATCCAGGTCCTGGCAAAACGACTCCCAGGAAGCATCAGTCCGCACATACACATACAATTGATTATCAGGCAGATTTTTGACTAGATTTTTTCGATATCCCTGCACATACCAACAGCCGGATGAAAAAATCAGAAGTCCTCCCCAAAAAACGAAAATAAATTTCCGGAACAGGTGTGGCATCAGGGTTCCGGATCAGCAAACATCACTCAATGATGACGCCTTCGGCCACAATCGACCATTCGGTTTCCGGTTCGCGGATGGCCTCTATTTCTTCTTTGGATGCACCGCGGTCCTGGGCGTAATGTTTCAACATTTCAACAGAAATAATTTCTTTGGATGCCACCCCTTTTAGTATGGCTTTACGGCCTCCGGCATTTTTGGGCACAAAAAATCCATAGTCCTTGAAGGTGACGCGCACCACCTGCCCGTTGCCCATATCCAGCGTCATCCAGCAGCCTTTTTTCTGACAAACCTCGGCGATGGTGCCCTCAAAAACAGCCACCACACTGTCTTTTTGATTTAGAATACTGGGCAGGGCGCTCACCGATTGGGCGCCATCCGGACTGAACGCCGCACCGAAAGTGCCTGTGGCCGGGGCCGTACCATCGTGCCCATGTCCCTCATGATGATCACCGTGTGGCGTGGTGTTGGGTGCTTCTACGGGAAAATTAAACGTATCGTTGCGCGGAGCACATTGCCAAGTGGCCAATGCTAAAGTGGCGAGGGCAAGGAGATAATTTTTCATACAGGTTTTGGAGCGCACAAAAATAGTCGTAATTACAATTTAAGAGCCCGTGTCATTTCCCTTTTGCCCGGCGGTCCCGGGAGTTTCTCCACGTGAAAGCCAGCTTGTTTCAAATTGCGCCGCATAGCCCCCTGGGCGGCATACGATACCCACACCCCGCCCTTATTCAAACTGGAGAAGGCTTTTTCAAGGGATAGGATTGTCCACATTTCAGGTTGTTTGGAGGGTGCGAAGGCATCGTAGAAAATCACATCAAACCTTCCCTGGGCGCTCTCTGAAGGCCAGAGGGAATTGTCCAGTATAAGGATGCCACTATTTTTCCCAAAAATTTCAATTTTTTTCTGGCCCTGGCATAGAGCTTCGAGGATGGGTCCATGCAAAGAGGAGGGATAAAATCCTTGGTGAAAAAGCGCCCGAAAATCAGGAGGAAAGGGTTCAATGCCTACATATTGCCAAGTGCCATTGAAATTTTCTTGAAGAAATTTTTCGGCCAAAAGAGCATTGAGGCCTGTGCCAAATCCTATTTCCAAAATGTTCAGGCGGCTGGGAGTGTTTTTTTCTAAAAAATATTTCAAGCCATTTTCAATAAATACGTGCGCGCTTTCCGAAAGGGCCCCATGCCTGGAATGATATGTTTCGTCCAGATGCGCAGCTTTAAGCGTAAAAGAGCCGTCGGCAGTGGGCACAATTTCCTGAATGGCCATGGTCACATTTTGAGAATTTCCAACTTCAACTGCACATTTTTGAGGGATGCGTTTTCTTCAATATCTGTTTCAAAGCGCTGATACTCCAAACCGTTTTTTTTGCATAAGTCTGTGAAGCGTTTTAAAATGAGCCTGGCCCATTTTTTATCCCCTCCTTCCGGAAATTCACCCACCAGTCGGAGACGCCATTGAGGGTGCTGGCGCATCCATCCGATGAGAATTTGGGCTTCCGCCAGGGGCTGGTCAGGATTCCAGGAAGGGGCAGCCAAAGCTGCAGAACTTTCGGGAAGCCGGATCCAGGAATGGGGCGCTACGGGCAAAAGGTCGGGATGGTAGGTGCTGCGTCCAAACCACGGAAGTGCGGCGACAGACTCTTTTCGAATCCAGGGCAGGTGATTCTGGTCCACCCAGGCGATAAAGAAGCTTTGTGCGGATGGTATTACCATGGAAGCGGTATCATAGCTTGAAGCCGTGACAGGCATTTGTCTTAAGATGCGGCCGGTGCTGTCTGTGATGAGCCATTGGGCGTCGCGGGAAATTTTTTGCTTCGGACACACAAGGTCCAGCGCCAGAATTCGCGGAAAAAATTCATAACCCAGGGGCGGCGTGTATCGAAAAGTAAAAGGCACCGAAAGACCGTCTGAGGAGGGAGTTTCAAACTCCAATATGGGTTGGGCAAAGTCATGGGCTTTGAAAAAGACCCAGGCTTCCGTGGCACGGGTTTCAGAATTTTCGCGCAACACATACATTTTCTGAGTGCTCAGGTCCGTATATACAGCTTTCTCATCAAAAGGCGTGTTGATTGTGATGCCAAGATTAACCGGTGCTGCCAGAAGTGCGCCAGACCGTCGGGTCATAAAGATATCCGCGCCACCAAGCGAATTGTGACCTTCCGAAGAAAAAAACAGGGTTTGGTTGTCGAAATGTGGAAAAATCCAATATTCGTTCTTCTCGCTGTTCACGGATCGGCCGAGATTCCGAGGGGGTGCATGGGGGCCTCCCAGCCGCGCGTCCACCTCATAAATATCGTATCCGCCAAGGCCGCCGGGTCTGTCGCTAATAAAGTAAAAAACGGAAAGGTCGGAATTAAAGGCTCCGCAGATTTCATTGTACGGAGAACTGGATAATTGTGTTGGCAAAGCCCAGGAAGTCCAACCGGAAGCGTCTTTCTGCAGACCAAAAAGCTCCCTGTCTCCGGCCGGGCTCACAGTGGTGCCCACCACAAACCGACCGTCGTCCGAAATCCAGGTGAAGGTGAAATCTGCCATCAAAGAATCCCGTTCCATTAAGGGTTCGAACGAGCCAGAGGAAAGATGCAAAAGGCCGGCCTCCGTGAGGGCTTCAGGTCGTGCGTTGACGCGTACACCGGCGAAGAGCACCCTGCGACCATCTTGCGTAAATATCGGAAGTCCTATGGCAGAAAACTTCTTTGCGATAACATGCTCGAGGCTGCTTTTTTGAAATCCTTTTTGACTTCTGCTCATTTCCAAGGCCCGCCGCACGTATTGAAACTCTTCGTTCACATGGATTTGCTGCCCGTTGATGAGAGGGTAGGACTCGGCGTGGTCCTCGTTGAGAAACTGTTCCAATAACTTGAAAGCTTCCGGATATTTTTCCAGCCTTCTGAGTGCACAAGCCTGATACAATAAGGCATCTGGCGCCACTTTAGCTGAATTTCTGGGAAGCCGGTTCAAATAATACACTGCAGAATCGTACTGAAAGAGGTTGTAATGGGTGATTCCAAGTAGGTAATTGAGTTCATAGCTGGAGGGATTAAATTGTGCGGCCTCCCGAAGTGCAGAGAGAGCCTGCCGGAGCAATGCCGGACTTTGAAGGCGGAAAGCTTCCCGATACCCTTTCTGGCCGTTGTTGAAAGCTTGAAGGGCCGCTTCAAAGGCCTTCCTGTTTCCCGGAAAATAACGTGCTTTAAAAGGAATATTCTCCTGATTCTGGCCGTAGCTATTAAGAAAAATGAATATTAATGGGAATCCCCTCAAAAAATGTAACCAGCGGGTTCTCAAAAGCATTGAAATTGAATATAGGTATCCGCAAGAGGCACGTTTAAACGGGCAGCTTTTTTCCAACAAGCGCAGGCTTCGGTTATAGAATTCATTCGGGCATACACCACGCCCTTGTTTAGCCAGGCTATCCCAAGATCCGGCTGCATTTCTATGGCAGAGGCCAGGTCCCTTAAGGCGCCTTCCAAATCCCCGAGCATCGTCTTGACGGCGCCAGAAAAGGCGAGCGTTTGGGGCGTTGGGCCATGGGGCAGTTTTAAAAGCTCATGCACCACAGATAAGGCCTCCTGCCATCGGCCTAGGCTGCAAAGCAACCAAGCTTTATAGCCAAACCAAGAGGAAGCCATCGGAAAGGACGGCGGAACTTTTTTATCCAGAATCGGAAGGGCCTTTTCTCCTTGATTCAGTTTTCCGCGCATTAAGGCTTCCAGTAAATCTCTGGCCGTGGTGGAGCCGCCGAATAACGTAGCGCCCTCCAGGGCGCGTTGAAATTCCAGTGTATCATTCAGGATCATGTAAATCCGGGCCAAATCCAAATACACGGAAGGATTTTCAGGCCATGCGGTCAGGGATTTTTTAAATGCAGCCAGCGCTTTTTCAGTGTCTTTTTCAAGCAAAGCTAAATGGCCCAGGGCTCGATAATATTCCGGGGTTTCTGGACTGCCGGGGGCCGGCGCTTCCCGGAGAAAACTTCGGGCCTCCTCGGGCTGGCCCAACCGGATCGCCGTAAAGGCCAACTGAATGCCCAACCCCGGAAAATAGGGATTACGGCTATATAAATTTTTGAAAGAGGCGTAGGCCTCGTTCCATTGGCCGCTCTCCATCCAGAGGAGCCCCTGATTGTATAAAAGATTCTCGTTGTCCGGATAGGCTTCCCTGAGCAAGGTCATCGACCTCAGCGCATAGGAATAGTCTTTCTCCCGCCAGGCTTTTTGAACTTCAGCCGACAGCCGCGCGGAATCTGCCCGGCTTATAGGGGTTGTCCCGGTTTGAGCCAAGCCTAAAAAAAACGGGCTCCCCCACCAAGTCATTAGGAATATAAATGTTCTAAAATGCAAGAAGCCAGAGTTGCTGATTGTAGGACACCACCACCCGGTCGCCTTTTCCGGGCTTCACAGAAAAAAAGCCGGTAAAACTTCCAAACGCCGGCGCAATCAACCGATTTCCGCTGAACCAAAAGCAGGGATAATGCCGCCGGCCCACCCGAAGACCTGGATGCAAATGCCCGGCTACCACCAGCTCGCCGGAAGCGGGATCTCCTTCTTCCGGAAAATGGCTTAAATGCACGCCATTCTGAGTGATCGATGGCACGACACTCAAGGCCATCCGGGCATAGGATTCCGGGGATAATAGGTCATGATTTCCCTGCACCAGAACCATTTCCACTGCCTTCCATTGGCGCCGCCACTGGGCAAATGCATCTGTGGCATAACTGAAATGGCTGTGAAAGAGGTCTCCAAGAAAAATCAACTTTTGCACCTGATAGGTCTTCAGAAGGAAAGAGAGCTTCTTCAGATTTTTAAATTCTTCTTGCCAGGGCACAGGAATGCCGTTTTGTCGGAAATGCGTAGCTTTTCCCATGTGCACATCAGATACCACAAGAATTTTATGGGGTTCCCACCAAAGGGCCCCTTCCGGTAGAAGCAAAAGCTTTTTCTGGCTTAATATTTCCAATCTTTCTTTCACAGAAAAATAACCGATGCGCGCGACGGGCCATCGCACACCTTGCCCGGCGTTCCCGGCAGGATTCGAACCTGCGGCCCACAGCTTAGAAGGCTGTTGCTCTATCCAGCTGAGCTACGGGAACCTGGATGCAAAAATACGGCGGCTTCTTTTCTCTTTCCCTACCGTTTCCTCAATAGCCTAATATCTTCAACATGGATTTGTAGCTCTGTTCTTTGCTGAAAATATTAGTGTAGTATTCGCCATTCTCGTCCACGTTGATAATGACATGTTTGGGAGCTGGTATCAAGCAATGCTGAATGCCGCCATATCCTCCCACGCTTTCCTGGTAAGCGCCCGTATGGAAGAAACCCAGATATAGCGGTTCTTCTTCTTCTGCTTCGCCCATTTTGGGTAAAAAAACCTGGCTGATATGGGCCTCGCTGTTGTAATAATCCTGGCTGTCGCACGTGATGCCTCCCAGGTTCACACGCTGGTATTCCCGGTCCCAATGATTCACCGCCAGCATGATGAATTTCTGGCCAATACCCCAGGTATCCGGCAGGGTGGTGATGAAACTGCTGTCAATCATATACCAGATTTCCGTGTCGTTTTGTTTTTTTACGTCCAACACACTGTATAGCGCAGCTCCGCTTTCACCCACCGTAAAGGAGCCAAATTCCGAAAAGATCGTGGGCTCTTCCACTCCGTTTTCATTACAAAACTGTTTTATCTGGCTCACGATTTCCTGAACGATGTATTCGTAATCAAACTGAAAGTTTAGCGAATTTCGGATAGGCATGCCCCCGCCGATATTCAAAGAGTCCAGTTCAGGACAAATCTTTTTTAAATCGCAATACACGCGCAGGCATTTGGCCAGTTCGCTCCAATAATAGACGCTGTCGCGGATACCCGTGCTGAAGAAGAAGTGCAGCATCTTCAGTTTTAAGTTTTTGTTCTTCTTGATCCGCTCTTTATAAAAATCAACAATATCACTGTACCGGATACCAAGTCTTGATGTGTAAAATTCAAATTTGGGCTCTTCGTCGCTGGCTATGCGAATGCCGATCTGGGCAGGTTTTTTCAGGTGGGTTTCGTAGTATTGGAGTTCCTTTTTATTATCCAAAACAGGTATCAGATTGCTGAAACCCTGGTTGATGAATTCCACGATGTATTCCTGATAAAGATCCCTTTTGAAGCCGTTGCAAATGATGTAGTTGTCTTTTCTGAGCAAACTCCGGTTATATAATTCCCTTACAATCTCCATGTCATAGGCCGAAGAGGTTTCAATATGAATATCGTTTTTCAGGGCTTCTTCCAGAACAAAAGAGAAATGAGAACTCTTGGTACAATAGCAATAAATGTATTGCCCCCGATAATCCACCTTGGCCATAGCCACTTTAAACCATCGTTTGGCCCTTTGTATTTGTTGGGATATTTTGGGGAGATAACTGATCTTAAGCGGGGTGCCGTACTGCTTAATGATATCCATCAGATATACGTCGTTAAATACCAGATGATTATCTTCTAATCGAAAGCCTTCCTGAGGAAATTCATACGTTTGGTGGATAAGATCCAGATATTTGTTTTTCATGGATTTGAAAAGAGAGGCAAAAGTAACTTAATTACTTAATAGAAAAATGTTCCATCCAAGTAATTTACTTTATAAAAAAAATCAACTTTTCGATTGAAATTCAGGGATAGCATTTGCCCTAAAAAATTCTTTGAAAAAAATTTTTTGTGAAAAATTAGGTCAGATGGATGTCGGTAATCCATCAAAACTTATTAAAATCCAAAAGAGGATTCTTTTTAAAAAAATTACGGCCAGTGCCTGTAAGTTGAGGCAAAATCAGTTTCTTCGACGTTCCAAGCGCTTTTTAATTTCAGGATACCATGTGCTGAAAGTGCCTTCTGCAATGTTTTCCCGGATCTTCTGCATGAGAGAAATGTAAAAATGCAGATTGTGCAGTGTGGCCAATTGAAAGGCCAATAACTCTCCGGCACGGAACAGATGGTGGAGATAGGCAAATGTGTATCCGTCTTCTCCGAACAAATCCGGGTTCAGGGGTTCAAAGCAGGCCTGCCATCGGGCATTTTTTATCTGGAGCATTCCTTCCCAGGTGAATAGCATTCCGTGCCGTGCATTGCGGGTGGGCATCACGCAATCCATCATATCCACGCCGCGGGCCACGGCTTCCAGGATGTTGGATGGCGTGCCCACCCCCATCAAATAACGAGGCTTTTGGCGCGGGAGGATGTCGGTCACGATGTCCAGCATCGCGTACATGGTGTCTTCAGGTTCTCCCACTGCCAGGCCCCCGATGGCATATCCCACGGCGTTCAAGGCCGCTACAAAACGGGCCGAGGCTTCTCTGAGTTCAGGATACACGGCCCCTTGTGCAATAGGGAAGAGCGCTTGAGGGTGGCCATACAGCGGGCGCGTGCCGACCAGCCGGTCCCAGCATCTTTCCAGCCACCGGTGGGTACGTTCCACACTTTGCCGGGCGTAAGATTCCGTGCAAGGGTAGGGGGGACACTCGTCAAAAGCCATAATTATATCGGCGCCGATGCTCCGCTGAATGTCGATGACTTTCTCCGGGGTAAAAAAGTGCTTCGATCCATCAATATGGGATTGAAAATGAACACCTTCTTCCGTGATTGTGCGTTTTTCTGCCAGGGAGTACACCTGATAACCGCCGCTGTCGGTGAGCACCGGCGCTTTCCAGTTCATAAAACGGTGAATGCCGCCGGCTTTCTCCAGGATTTCGGGGCCGGGCCGGAGGTACAGATGATAGGTGTTCGCCAGTACAATGCGGGCTTTCACCTGATGGTGCAAGTCTTCGGCCCGCACGCTTTTCACCGTGGCAACGGTGCCCACCGGCATGAAAACCGGGGTTTCAATGCGGCCATGCGGCGTTTCAAGACATCCCACGCGGGCCCGCGTGCCGCTATCCTCCCGAATTAACGTGAATTTAAAATCGTCCATCAGGGATTGAAATACCCGCTGCGGCCTTTTAAAACCCATTCGGCCAAGGCATCGGCCATTTCCGGAAACTGTTCAAAGTTGGCAGAAGCCCTGTTCACGACGATTTTGCACCGATGGCCTTCCAGAGTCCTTAACCAGGTGTGGTATTGTTGTCCCACCCGTTCCAGATAGCTTTCCTGGATCAGTTTTTCATAATGGCGGCCTCTTTTCAAAATGTTGAACATGAGGCCTTGCACGCTGTCTTCCAGCCAGATGATATGAGTGGGCCGCGGAGCTTGGGGTGCCAGAATGGAAAAAATCCGGCTGAACAGATTAAATTCATGCGTGCTCAAGTTGATGGAGGCAAAAACGGCGGATTTTTCAAAAACGTAATCGACCACGGCCCATTCATGGAAGAGGTCGCCTTGGCTTAGTTCGCGCTGTAACTGCTGAAAGCGTTCCGCCAGAAAAAACAATTCCACCGGAAAGGCATACCGTTCCGGATTTTGATAAAAAAAGGGTAAGAATGGGTTGTCGGCAAAATTTTCGAGCACCAGCCGGGCATTCAGCCTTTCGGCAAGCATACGGGCCAGGGTCGTTTTCCCGGATCCGATATTGCCCTCAATGGCCAGATAATTCATCAGAAGGCAAAAGTAGGGAAAGGCATTTCTCTTAACAGGCTCCGAAATCCTCTCGGGTCGGCTGCCAATTTTTTAATAATCTATCCCGAAATGACTTTTCGTGAAGGCAGTTAAAATTGGGCACATACATTTTTGAAACATTCTAACTAAAGAAATATGTAAATCCAGCGCATGGATATAATGGACGCGGTAGGGCTGTCGGATTATTTTGATTTTTTCACAAAAAAGAAGGGGGTAGGCCGGATGGCTTGAAGGCTTGCCAAGGCTTCACCGGCCCCTGGTCAGGGCATTGTTGCAAAAGTTCGGCCAGGGTGCGGTTCAATACAGGGTGGCGCCAATGCGGCGCCAACTCTGCGGCAGGCACCAGGGCAAACCTGCGCAGATGAAGGCGGGGATGTGGAATTTCCAGATGCGCATTCCGGAAAGTCTTTTCAGGCAGCATGAGAATGTCCAGGTCTATGGTTCTGTCCTGATAACCGGCTTGTCTGAGTCTGTGCCGTCCCATCTCCAGCTCAATTTGTAAAAGAATTTTCAGCACTTCCGGAGGCGCCAGTCCGGAGTCAACCACATGGGCCTGGTTAAAAAAAATATATGGGCTCTCGAAGCCCCAAGAAGGAGAAAAATACAGGGCGGAGCTCCGCACAGGCGGAAGGCCCGCCTCCGAGCACCTTCGGACGGCTTCGGCCAGCCTCTCCGTCGGATTATTCAGGTTGCTGCCGGCCAGAATCAGGTATTCCATGGGAGGATGTGGAATCGGACGCCATTTTGATCGGTCCGTTAAAAGCGTTCATCGCGGCTGGAAGGCCTCTTGTCAGGACATGAAGCACAGCATCGGCGGCACGCTCCAAAGCGGCTGTATAGAGGGGCATTTCCGCGGGTTCCGGAGCGCTTAATACATACTTGGCCTGGTGACCGGGCAAAAAATTGTGGCCCACCCCAATGCGCAGCCGGGGCCATTGGCCATGACCAATATACTCCTGGATGCTGGCCAAACCGTTGTGTCCGCCCGGACTGCCCTGCTGTCGCAGCCTTAAGGTGCCCACCGGCAAAGCAATATCATCGGTGATCACCAGCAGATGGGCCGGTGACAGCTGGAGTTTATCCAAATAATGCCGGACCGCCTTTCCGCTCAGATTCATAAAAGTTTCCGGTTTGAGCAAAAAAACCGGACGGCCTTTAATCCGCAGGGAGGCTGTCTGGCCCAGTTTTTCCTTGGCCCAGGAAACCTCAAACCTGCGGCCCAGAATGTCCAGCACCTCAAAACCGGCATTGTGCCGTGTGCCCGCATATTCCGTGCCCGGATTTCCCAGTCCGCAAATGAGCCAATGCATACATCTATGTCCCGGCAGCGAAGTAAAGCATGAAATGGTTTGAAAAATACCTATTATTGCAATAATAGACTTTATTTCGTTAAACACAGTTTTTATCTAAGCCAAATGGATGCTGGTTCTTTCTATTTAAATTTGGCAGCCCGTTAAAGCCATAAAGTAATGATGACAAAAAATAACATTTTCGCGGTATGGATGGATTACTCCGGCGCTCGGATTGGCCGGCCCGTCAATGGAGAAATTCAATTAGAATCTCTAGACTCCGGGGTGGAAACCCATTTAAGGGAAGAAGGCCAAACGGCCGACCACACCCGGTTTTCTCCGATGCATGTATCCAACAATGAGCATCGGAACCAAAATCGTCACCGTGAACAGGTAAAAAAATACTGGAAAGCGCTGGCCGAAAAACTGCACGAGGCGCAAGGTGTCCACTTAATAGGTCCTGGAGAAGCCAAAAAAGAGTTTGCCCAGTATTTAAAAGAGCATAACAAAAACCTACCGGCCGTTTTAACCGTAGAAAACAGCGAAGCCCTGACCGAACGCCAGCTTCTGGCGCGGATGCGTCAGCTGCTTTCATAAACAAATTTTTAGCCTACCTCAAAAGAAATTCTTGTCTCGGTTGTCAGGCCTTCTGCCTACCTTTGTGTGAAGGATGGAAGCTATTTCCCCATGGCATTGGTGGCTGGCAGGGGCGTGTTTTTTGTTCATACTGGAAATATTCACCCCGGCTTTAGTGGCGGCTTGTCTGGGAGTGGGCTGCGCGGGGGCGGCTTTGGCGGCATGGCTGGGCGCCGGCCCTGAAGTTCAATGGCTCATTTTTTCGTTGGTTTCGGCAGGGACCTTTTGGGGGGTTCGCCCATTTGTGAAAAAAGTGGCCTTTAAAGGCAGCCATAATTTGAAGACCAATGTGGAGGGGCTGAAGGGAAAGACGGGCCGGGTGCTGGAATCTGTGAATAATAAAGAAGGCACCGGCCGCGTGTGGGTGGAAGGCGACGATTGGAAGGCTGTTTCGGCCCATAACGAAGAAATTCTGGAAGCAGGCGCACCGGTGCGTGTTATTAAAGTGGATTCCACAATTCTTGTAGTAGAACGCATTAAAACATAAAAAATAAATTATTTATAATCAAAAATTTTAGTATTAATACAATGGGCCCCCAGATAATTGTTTTGCTTATTGCGCTTTTCGTAGTGCTCTTTGCGTTGAGAGGATTTAAAATTGTCCAGCAATCCGAAACCATGATTGTGGAACGCCTAGGCCGGTATCACAGAACGTTGAACTCGGGAATCAACATCATTTGGCCTGTGATTGACCGGCCGCGCGCCATCATGTGGCGCCAGGTACGTTCAGGACTGGATGGAAGGGTGTATGCTACCACCAAGCCTGTGGTGCGCATTGATTTAAGGGAGTCGGTGTATGATTTCCCTAAGCAAAGCGTGATCACCCGCGATAATGTGGTGACGGAAATCAATGCAGTCATTTATTTTCAAATCACCGATCCGGTGAAAGCTGTGTATGAAATCGCCAATCTGCCGGAAGCTATAGAAAAGCTGACGCAGACAACACTGCGCAATGTGATCGGGGAGATGGACCTGGACGAAACCCTGACTTCCAGGGATACCATCAATTCTAAATTGCGGAGCGTGCTGGACGAAGCCACCCACAAATGGGGCGTCAAGGTGAACCGTGTGGAATTGCAGGATATCAACCCGCCCCACGATATCCGCGATGCCATGGAAAAGCAAATGCGCGCGGAGCGCGATAAAAGGGCAAAAATTCTGGAAGCCGAAGGCACCAAAGCCCAGTTGACGCTCGAAGCGGAAGGCCGAAAGATGGCCGAAATCAACAAGGCCGAAGGTGAAAAGCAAGCGCAGATCCTCAAAGCGGAAGGCGAGGCCGAGGCCCGTCTGCGAGTCGCCGCAGCAGAGGCCGAAGCCATTCGCCGCGTGGCGGATGCGGTGGCCAATCTTCAGGGCGATCCGGTGCAGTACCTCGTAGCCATCCGCTATATTGATACTTTAAAAGAAATGGTAGGTGGCAAAGACAATAAAACGGTGTACATTCCATACGAAGCCACAGCCTTGTTATCTTCCGTGGGCAGCCTCCGCGACTTATTTATAAAAGAGTAACCCCCTTTTATTTTATTTAAATTAATAAATGCGTATTTGGGTATTTAATCATTATGCAGATAAACCTGGTGGTAGTTATTTAAGACATTTTGATTTGGCGGCTCAGTGGGTCCGGAAGGGTCATGATGTGTACATCTTTTCCTCGGGTTTTTCCCACAACCGTTTTAAATATGAAACGAATTTTGGATCTATTTTGAATTTTGTAAAAAAGGAGAGGCACGAAGGGGTTGTTTTTTACCTAATTAAGACAGTATCATACCATGCAAACAATTGGCGGCGCGCTGCCAATATGTTCAGTTATTTTATCATAACCACCTGTTATGCATTATTCGTCACACCGCGTCCTCACATTATAATCGGTTCCAGTGTGCATCCCTTGGCGGTTTTGGCAGCCTGGATTGTGGCCCGTTGTCGCAGGGCAAAATTTGTATTTGAAGTGCGCGACATTTGGCCTGAAACGCTCATTGACATGGGGGCTTTGAAAGAACATGCCTTTCTGACAAAATTTTTGAGGTGGGGTGAACGATATATGTATAGAAAAGCTGACAAAATCGTTGTGTTGCTTCCTTTTGCGGTGCAGTACCTGGAAGAATTGGGCATTCCCCGCCATAAAGTTGTGTGGATTCCTAATGGCACCCATCTGGACAGATACCGCCACCTCAAACCAGCGCCCCTGAACGTGCATGGTCCCTTCCAACTATTTTACCTCGGGGCTTTCGGAGCCATCAACGGATTGGATACTCTGATACAGGGTATGAAAATATTAAATGAAAAGTACCCTCAAACTTTTTTCTTAAATTTTTATGGTTCCGGGCCTGAAAAATCCAGATTGGAAAAGCTCGTTCAGGACCTTCGTTTAGATACTGTTTCATTTCATGCGCCGGTTCCCAAAGACCAGTTGTTTCAGATAATGGAAAAGGCAGATGCTTTTGTTTTCATCCTAAAAGATTTGCCTTTGTTCAAGTTTGGCATAAGTCCCAATAAATTGAACGACTATTTGTCCTCAAAAAGACCGGTTATTTTTTTATGTAATTCCAGAAATAACATTGTCAAGGAAGCCGAGGCGGGTGTATATCGGGAAGAAATCTCCCCGGAATCCTTTGCTCATGCCGTGGAGGAATTGTTTTTTAAGAAAACGGCCGAAGAACGTCACACAATGGGAGAAAATGGATTTCAATTTATCCAGAAAAATTATGAAATACGCACCCTGGCAGAGAAAATGCTCGGCGAGCTTAATGGACTGATAAAGTCCTAGTCTTCTCAATTTCCGCGATCGCCAGAACCGTTTTCACCACACTGTCCGGGGTTACGGAAATGCTGTCAATCCCTTGTTCCACAAGAAACTGGGCAAAGTCGGGAAAGTCGCTGGGGCCTTGACCGCAGATACCCACTTTTACGGAATGTTTTTTCGCTTTTTCTATCAGCATGCGGATGAGTCTTTTGACGGCTTCGTTTCTTTCATCATAAATATGGGCTACGAGGGCCGAGTCGCGGTCCAGACCCAATGTGAGCTGGGTGAGGTCGTTGCTGCCGATTGAGAAGCCGTCAATGTGGGCTGCAAATTCTTCGGCCAAAAGAATATTGCTGGGAAGCTCCGCCATCAGGTAAAGTTCCAGGCCATGTTCGCCCCGCCGCAATCCAAAGTTGGCCATGGTGTCTGTGACCTTGTGGAGTTCCTCCACCGTGCGGCAAAAAGGAATCATCACAACCACGTTGGTGAGCCCCATTTCTTCCCGGACACGACGAATGGCCAGGCATTCCAGACCAAAGGCTTCCCGGTATTCCGGGCTGTAGTACCGGCTAGCGCCCCGCCAGCCAATCATGGGATTTTCTTCAGTAGGTTCAAAATGCCGGCCACCAAGCAGATTTGCGTACTCATTGCTTTTAAAGTCGCTGAATCGCACAATCACCTTATACGGATAAAAGGCTGCGGCAATTTTTGCAATACCATAAGCCAGTTTGCTGATAAAAAATTCTTTTTCATCAGCATATCCTCGGATTCTACCGGCAATGCTTTTGGAGAGCTCCGTATCATTTAGGTCTTTGTGGCGCAACAGGGCCAGGGGATGCACCTGGATGTAGTTGTTGATGATAAATTCTTCGCGCGCCAGGCCCACCCCTTGATGGGGCAAAAAACTAAAGCGAAAGGCCATTTCCGGCGAAGCCACATTGAGCATGAGGGCGGTTCGGGTGGGGGGAAGTTCTGATAAGCGGAACTCCTCTTTTTCGAAAGCCAGAGCTCCCTCATATACATATCCGATTTCACCCTCAGCACAGCTGATGGTGACCTCCTGCCCGTCCTCTAAAATATCCGTCGCGTGACCGCAGCCCACGATGGCCGGCACGCCCAATTCGCGTGCTACGATGGCAGCATGACAGGTGCGACCGCCTTTGTTGGTGACAATGGCCGCCGCTTTCTTCATGATGGGTTCCCAGTCCGGATCGGTCATTTCCGTCACCAGAATATCGCCTTCCTTGAACTCGTGGCCTTCCAGCACGCGTTTGTCCAAACTGTAAAGAATATTTACGCGGCCGGAAGCCACTTTGTCCCCTACGGCAATGCCCTGCAAAAGTCGGCGCTTTGGAGCCTCCGGATCTGTGATGCGAAAGCCGGTCACCACATCGTGGTTTTTTTGAGAGTGAATGGTTTCGGGGCGGGCTTGAAGAATAAACAACTGTTTGCTCAGACCGTCCACAGCCCATTCCACATCCATGGGAGTCCATCTGCCGTTGCGACGGCTGTAATAATCCTCAATCTTCACAACCCAGCGGGCCAATTCCAGAATCATTTCATCGGTGAGGGCAAATCGGTTCTGAAAAGACTTTTCCGTGGGAATGATCCGAACGCGTTCTTCCGCATTGTCTCCATACACCATCATCTTGTCCTTAATGCCCAGTTTTTTCTCGATAATGGCATTGAATCCCCGGTTCAGGGTGGGCTTGAAAACAATATATTCATCCGGCGACACGGCCCCCTGCACCAACAGCTCCCCAAGTCCATAGGTGGCGTTGATCACCACCGCTTCGCGGAAGCCGCTTTCGGTGTCCAGGGAGAATGCCACCCCGCTGGTGCCTAGGTCGCTGCGCACCATTTTCTGCACACACACACTCAATCCGATTTTAAAGTGATCAAATCCAAAATTGTGGCGATAACTAATGGCTCTGTCGGTGAAGAGGGAAGCGAAACAGTTGCGCACGGCATCCATGAGGGAAGCGGGCCCCCGAACGTTTAAATAGGTTTCCTGTTGGCCCGCAAAACTGGCGTCCGGCAGGTCTTCGGCCGTGGCGCTGGAGCGCACAGCCACATCGGTAATTTCCTGGCCATATTGGGCGGAGAGGCGCTGGTAGCGCTCAATAATTTCTTCGCTGAGTTCCTTGGGAAATCGGCTGTTTTTAATCATTTGCCGCACTTTGAGACCCGCCCTGCGCAGTTGTTCTATGTCGTTGTAGTTCAGGTCTTTCAGTGCTTCCTGGATGGGTTCCAACAAGTTGTTGGCCTCAAGGAAATACCAATAGGCCTGGGCGGTCACCACAAAACCATCCGGAATGCGCAGCCCCAGCTCATCCAGATGCTGGGTCATCTCGCCCAGGGAGGCATTTTTGCCCCCAACCATTTCCAGATCCTCTAAGCCTACTTCCCCAAGAGGAATTGTAAATACTTTATTTTGAATATTAAACATAAAAATTAGTATGCATGCAGAGCAAAAGTAGAACACGCGCGCCTGATTTTTTCAATCGAAATTTTAAACTCCGCATTTTTTCGGTTTTTGTCCCAGATTGGCCACGATCTTCGTCAAACTTTTTTAATAATTCGTTGTTTCGTACGCTGCACTTATGCTAAGACAAAACGTTGTTCTTTGGGTTGGTTTTTCCCTCTCATTCTTTTTGCTCAGCAGTTCCATCGCCTTTACTCAAAATGGTATCATCCGTGGGCGGGTTGTTGAGGCCGGGAGTAACCGTGCCGTGCCTTTTGCCAACATCGTTGTCCAAGGCACCAATAAAGGCACCAGCACGAACGAAGAAGGGCAATTCGAGCTCCGGGATTTGGCGCCGGGTTTCACGAATCTGGTGGTGTCCAGCCTGGGCTACAAAACTGCCACTTATCGGGATGTGCTGGTGACCAATGCCAAGCCGGCCACTGTGGAAATAGTCTTGGAACCGTCCGCCAAAGAGGTGGAGGCTGTGACGGTGGAGAGCGCGGCGTTCAATAAGACAGAGGAAAGCCCGGTGTCCGTGCGAACGATCGGCATTGCCGAAATAGAACGCAACCCCGGTGGCAACCGCGACATCAGCCAGGTGATCAAATCCCTGCCCGGCGTGGCCAGCATCCCCACTTTTCGCAACGACATCATCATCAGGGGGGGCGCGCCTAACGAAAACCGATTTTATTTAGACGGGGTGGAAGTGCCCCTCATCAACCATTTTCAGACCCAAGGCGCCAGCGGGGGGCCGGTGGGTATCATCAATGTGAATCTGATCCGAGAAGTCAATTTTTTGTCCGGCGCTTTTCCGGCTGCCCGGGGCAATGCCCTTAGTTCGGTGCTGGAATTCACGCAGGTGGACGGCAGTTCTGACCGAAAAAAGTATCGTTTTGCGCTGGGCTCCTCCGATGCGGCATTCAAAACCGAAGGCCCTTTAGGCAATAAAGCCACCGGTATTTTTTCTTTTCGGGCTTCCTACCTTCAGTTTCTTTTCAGGGCTTTGCAATTGCCTTTTTTGCCCACTTATTTCGATTGGCAGTATAAAGTGCGCTGGAAGTTAAGTCCCAAAAGTGAAATTCTTTTCATGGGGCTGGCCTCATTGGACAGATTTCGCCTGAATCTTGACCAAAATAAAACTGAAGAACAACGGTACATCCTGCGCATTCTTCCCGTCAATTATCAATGGTCTTACACTGTAGGCGCCGTGTACCGTTATTACACCGACCGCGGACGGCATGATCTGGTGTTGAGCCGCAACATGTTTCATAACCGGGCCTTCAAATATGCTGACAATGTGGAAAAGCCCGAAAATTTGCTGCTGGATTATCTTTCCCGTGAAAGTGAAAACAAACTGCGGTATGAATATAACGCTCGTATCCGGGGCTGGAAGATCAATGCCGGACTCAATGCGGAACACGCCCGCTACACCAACTTCACCTATCAAAAGCTGAAGACGCTGGTAGGACTCGACACCGTGCAGGTGAACTCAACCTTGCATCTGGGAATCGGCGGATTGTTCGGCCAGGTGAGCCGGGATTTTTTTAACAGTCGGCTCACATTATCCCTCGGGATGCGTTCTGATTTCAACACCTACTCCACCCTTATGATGAATCCACTGGCCACATTGTCGCCCCGCTTCAGCGCCAGCTTTCGCTTCAGCGACAAATGGGCTTTCAATGCTAATGTGGGCCGGTATTTCCAGAGACCGTCTTACACCCTCCTTGGATTTGCCGACATCAAGGGCCGACTTGTGAATAAAAGTAACAACCTTCGGTATATCCGTTGCGATCACGCGGTGGCAGGTCTTGAATTTAATCCTGGGCCCAATAGCAAAGTGACTTTGGAAGGTTTTTGGAAAAATTACAGAAACTACCCCTTTTCCCTGCGCGACAGCCTTAGCTTAGCCAACCAGGGCAGCGACTTTGGCGTGGTGGGGAATACGCCGGCCGACGCGCGGGGATTTGGGCGGGCCTATGGTTTGGAACTCTTGGCCCAGCAAAAGCTTTTTCGCGGGTTTTACGGCATTCTGGCCTACACTTTTGTGCGCAGTGAATTTTCCGACAAAATGGGCCGGCTTATTCCATCCGCATGGGACAACCGCCACATTCTGAGCATGACCGGGGGATATAAATTAAAAAGAAATTGGGAACTGGGAATGCGCTGGCGCTTTGCCGGGGGCTTGCCCTTCACCCCCTACGACACCACCACCAGCCTTTTAGTGCCGGTATATGACATCACAGGTCAGGGAATATTAGATGTTCAAAGATTTAATACCCTTCGAGGGTCCGTATTTCATCAATTGGATGTTCGGGTAGATAAAGTGTGGTACCTCAAAAAATTTTCTCTGAATCTCTATTTGGATATTCAGAATCTATACAATTTCCGTTTCCGTACCCGTGATTATTTAGATATCCAGCGGGATGCCGCGGGACAGCCCGTGGTGGTGCTCAACAGCCAGGGGCAGCCCTCGTATCTTCCGCGCTGGATTCCCAATACCACGGGAACAGTGGTGCCCACTTTGGGTCTCATCGTGGATTTTTAGTAAGGGTCTTTTCCTGGATTTTATTTAAAAAACAATCGACGAAGGCCATTTGAATAAGGACTGGGTAAAAGCATAAAGTCAGCCCGACGTTTTCATTTTTTGGATAAAGAGAAGTTGAGACTTAATTTTGCGGGCTATAATTATTTTTTATTTATTTGATTATTAAAAAGTTGCGATTCAGTGGGCCTATTTGATTTTCTGACACAGGAACTGGCTATAGACTTGGGCACAGCCAACACACTGATCATCCACAACGACAAGGTGGTGGTGGATGAGCCTTCTATTGTGGCTGTGGATATTAAAAGCGGGAAAGTGATAGCCATCGGGAAAGACGCCTTGATGATGGAAGGCAAAACCCACAGTAAAATAGAAACCATTCGGCCCCTCAAAGACGGGGTGATAGCGGATTTCTACGCTGCCGAGGAGATGATCCGTGGTATGATCCGGAAGATTAATCCAAAACGCAGCCTTGTAAAGCCCTCTCTGCGCATGGTGATCTGCATTCCCAGCGGCATCACTGAAGTGGAAAAAAGAGCTGTGAAGGACTCAGCTGAACATGCCGGGGGCAAAGAAGTGTATCTGATCCATGAACCCATGGCAGCGGCTATCGGGATTGGTATTGATGTGCAGGAGCCCATGGGCAACATGGTGATTGATATTGGGGGCGGCACCAGCGAGATAGCCGTTATTGCCTTAGGAGGCATTGTGTGCGATAAAAGCATTCGCGTCGCCGGCGACGATCTGAATAATGATATTGAAGAATACATGCGGCGCCAGCACAATATGAGCATTGGACCCCGCACGGCTGAAGCCATCAAAATAAACGTGGGCGCGGCACTCACTGAACTGGACAATCCCCCGCCCGATTACAAAGTACATGGCCGCGATATGATGACCGGTATTCCCGTGGAAAAAACGGTGACCTACAGCGAGATTGCCTATGCATTGGATAAATCACTGGCCAAGATTGAAGCGGCTGTCCTAAGTGCTCTTGAACTCACGCCTCCCGAATTGGCTGCTGACATATACAAAACAGGTATTTACCTCACAGGCGGGGGCGCCCTCCTGCGTGGTTTGGACAAACGTATTTCCATGCGCACCAAACTGCCCGTGCATGTGGCGGATGACCCCCTCAGGGCTGTAGCACGCGGCACCGGTATTGCTCTGAAAAACATTGATAAGTTTCCCTTTCTGCTGCGCTAAGGCAGCCTGGCTCAACATACATGGAGAGCCTGAGTGAATTTCTAAAGCGGTACAGTCGGCTTCTTTTGTATATTTTTTTGTTTTCAATAAGCCTCTGGCTGCTTATCTTGCAAAATAGATTCCAGCGTGTGGTGGTCTTCAACTGGCTTCGTTCGGCCGAATGGGCACTTATGGAGCGTGTAGCCACCCTCCAATCTTACTTCTATTTAAAACAGCATAACCAAGCCTTGGCTGAAGAAAACGCCCGCCTGCGTTCCAGGCTTCTGGCTGACCGCTACCGCCTCTATCAGGGCGGACAATTGCGCCGCGATACTGTCTTGCGACAGGTGTACTACTATTATCCGGCGGAGGTGATTCACATAACCACAGATAAGCAAAACAACTACATGACACTCAACGTCGGTTCCGTGCAGGGAGTTCGTCCAGACATGGGGGTGGTCACAGGGGATGGAATTGCCGGCATTGTCAAGATGGTGAGCCCGCGTTATTCCGTGGCGCTCACACTGCTCCATAGTAAAGCACGCATTCCAGCGCGCATACGACGATCGGCCCATTTTGGCACGTTGGAATGGACGGGGGGATCCCCCTACCGGCTGGTGCTGAATTATGTGCCTTCCCACGTGACGTACTCTGCGGGCGATACAGTGGAGGTGGCCCACCTGTCCACGGTGTTCCCTGCGGGATATCCGGTGGGTGTTATTACGGGCGGCAGCCAAAATGCCGAAGAAGGATACCTGAGCCTAGAATTGAGGCCCTTTGTGGACTTTCATTCCATCCGCCACGTGTATCTCATTGATTTTGCTGACAGAGACGAGGTGAACCTCCTAGAAAAACAAGCTGTTGGGGATGAATAAAACTGTTCTGGATTTGAAATATGCGGCGGCCGTATTGGCAGCCCTTTTTTTTGAATTTTTTGTGTTGCCGCGCATCCAATTGGGCTTTTACTTTTCGGTGCATGTCTATTTTTATCTCCTCATTCATGTATCGGTAAATATTGAAAAGCATTTGGCTTTACTAGCCGCGTTCACTTTAGGCCTTATTGTAGATCAAGGACTCAACACCGGAGGGCTCCATGCGGCATCCGCTGTCACCGCCATGTACTTGCGTCCGATCTTTATCCGGGCTTTTGGTCCTAGGGAAGGCTATGGCAAACCGGACTATTTGACGGTTTTTAAATTTGGATTCGCGAACTATTTATTGTATATTTTATCCATGGTTTTTGTGCACCAGTTCGTGCTCATTGTGCTGGAAAGTTTTAGCGTCGCAGGATTCACTACTATTGTGCTGCGCGTGGCAGGCGGCACCTTGGCCACTGTGGGCCTTTATGTGGCATTGCACCTGCTCACCGTTCGTCGAGCCCCGGCGGTATGACGCAGGCAGCCTACAAAAAATTTGTATATATTGGAATCACACTGGGGCTTGGGCTTATTTTTATACTTCGCCTGCTACAACTGCAGCTGCTGGATCCTGAATATAAAAGATTTGCTCAGGCCCAAGCTATCCGTCGGGTCATCCAATACCCCGCCCGAGGCGGGATTTTTGACCGGCACGGTATTCCTTTGGTGACGAACGAAGATTTCTACGATCTGATGGTCATACCAAAAGAAGCCAAACCCTTGGATACAGCTGAATTTTGCCGCCTCACCGACATCCGCCGCGAAGAATTTATCCGCAAATTTTCTATGATGGACAGTCTTATACGGCGGAAAAAGCTAGGGCCTCGGCAACCTTATGCCTTTATCAAGGAAATGAATAAAGAGAGTGTGGCAGCCTTAGAAGAAAAGCTGTACAAATTCGAAGGGTTTTATTTGCAACCGCGTATTTTACGTCGTTATCCCATGGCGATTGCCGCCCATGTTTTGGGCTACATTGCGGAGGCGGATTCCTCCGTCACCCACCGCAACCCCTATTATAAACCCGGCGATTATGTGGGCATCAGCGGCATTGAAAAATCTTATGAAGAGGTGTTACGGGGTAAAAAGGGCGTCAGAAACGTCTATGTGGATGTGCATAATAATTTGAAAGGCAGCTACATGGACGGCGCATATGATACTGCCGCCGTGCCTGGCCAAAACCTGGTCATTTCCTTAGATGCTGAACTGCAGGCCTATGGCGAGCGGCTGATGCAGAATAAGCGCGGGGCCATCGTGGCCTTAGAACCCTCCACCGGCGAGGTGTTGGCCCTCATTTCTTCGCCTGCCTATGATCCCAACCTATTAGTGGGGCGCGGTATTCGGAAAAATTACCCCCTGTTGGCCCGCGACTCACTGAATCCGCTCTATAACCGTGCCATCATGGACGGATATCCGCCCGGTTCAACTTTTAAACTTCTTCATGCCCTCATAGCGCAGCAGATGGGTGTCCTGTCCCCCTCTTCCACCTATCCCTGTGGTGGCGGTTTCAGCATTGGCAGCCATGTGGTAAAATGCCACCCTCACGGAGGTCCCACCGATTTGCGCCAGGCCATTCAAATCTCTTGCAACAGTTATTTCTGCCGCGTCTTCACCAATATCGTCACCAATAATAAAGACGCGGCCCGGCGCTATGCTTTGTGGCGTGATTTTATCGTCCGTTTTGGTTTGGGGGCCAAAATGCCCGACACCGACATTCCCAACGTTAAATCCGGCTTGGTGCCCAAACCGGAATATTACGATCGCTTCCACGGCCCGGGACGATGGAAAGCCTTCACCATTATTTCCTTAGGAATTGGCCAGGGAGAGCTGAAAGTGAATGTACTTCAGCTGGCGAACTTCACGGCTGCTATTGCCAACCGGGGGTGGTGGATCACCCCGCATTTAGTTAAGAAAATAGGCGGTGAAGCCGTCCAGTCCATGAACGTTTTTCAACGCCATGAAACCGGCATAGATACCACCCACTTCAGGCCTGTGATTGAAGGGATGGAACGTGTGATCACCGGCGGTACAGGACGCATTGCCCGCATTGACTCCGTCACCCTGTGCGGCAAAACCGGTACGGCGCAAAACCCCCATGGCCAGGATCATAGCATTTTCGTTTGTTTTGCCCCTAAAGACAATCCTCAAATTGCCTTGGCCGTGTTCATCGAAAATGCGGGTTTCGGTGCCACATGGGCCGCCCCCATTGCATCTCTTATGGTGGAGTTTTATTTGAAGCGACGCATTACCCGCCCTGATTTGGAAAAACGGATGTTGAACGGAAATCTTCTTTACGCCCGGTGAGTCCTCAACGTGTTCGCCGAAACCGCCCCGACTGGTTTCTTATTCTTCTCTATGCGGCTATAGTGCTCTTTGGCTGGGTGAATGTCTTCGCCACCACCCGCGGCGAGGATGATACGTTCTCCTTCTCCTTTGCCACGCTCTATGGAAAACAAATGGTGTGGATGCTACTGAGTTTTGGGGCTGGCTTCTTGTTGTTGTTCTTCGACGGCAAGTTTTTCCCGGCATTTGCCTATTTCATTTATGCCATAGCTTTGGTTTTGCTGGCCGCAGTTCTGGCCGTGGGCACCACTGTATATGGCAGCAAGTCTTGGTTTGTCATTACCGATAGCATCCGTTTTCAGCCCAGCGAATTTGCCAAATACGCCACAGCCCTGGCCTTGGCCAAGTTCATGGGGGACAAGGAATTTTCCTTTTCATCCGGCCCTCGTTTTTTGGGGCTTATCCCACGTCAGGCCCTGGCGGTACTTCTTCTTTTTGCGGTACCGGCCCTGCTCATTCTTCTCGAAAACGACACCGGCTCCACAATCGCTTTTGCCGCCCTATCCCTCACCTTTTATCGAGAAGGCTTGCACGGCGGCTTTTACTTAGCTGCCATCCTCATGGTGGCGCTTTTCCTGCTCAGCATCGTGGTCCCCATGGCCTGGCTTATGGCCATCATAGCTGTTCTTGGCCTTGGCACAGCCACCTACTTCATCCTAAACCGTCAATGGAAGGTGGGCCTCTTCGCCCTCATCCTGGCGGCCATTTTTTCGGCCTACGTCACCACCACCGAATATATTTTTCACAAAGTCCTTAAGCCCCATCAGCAAACCCGTGTCAATGTGCTGTTGGGTCTTGAGAAAGACTTGCGCGGGGCCGGCTACAATGTCAACCAGTCCAAGATTGCCATTGGCGCCGGCGGCCTCTGGGGTAAAGGTTTCCTGCAGGGCACTCAGACCAAATACCGCTACGTGCCTAAACAAATGACCGATTTCATTTTTTCCGCTGTGGGCGAAGAGTGGGGGTTTATTGGCTCGGCAGGGCTGGTGTTGATGTATGTGATGCTTTTGGTCAAAATTCTTTTGAATGCCGAACGCCAGCGCACCCGCTTTAGCCGGGTTTATGGCTACGGTGTCTTTTCTATTCTCTTTGCCCACTTTGCTCTCAACGTGGGCATGGTATTGGGTCTTGCACCCACCATAGGCATACCCTTGCCGCTGTTTAGCTATGGCGGCTCCTCGCTGTTCACTTTTTCCGTCATGCTCTTCACTTTCATCAAGCTCGATGCCGAACGCGGGGAGATTCTCGGTTGATGTTTTCCAAAAAATATACGGCCTGATTCTTAAACCTGAGTCATGCTATTCCTCCAAAAAGTTTTGAACCGGGCCCTGCGTGGATACCATAGCCGATAAAAACTTTTTCATCTTGAACCTGAGGCCAACGTATGGGAGCCAAAAGGAAGAAAATTTGGCGCTGGCACAAACAACAAACTGAAAAAAGACGGGGCGACAGTTTTCGCCAGGCCTTGTCCGGGAAGCGGCCGGGAAGCGGCCTGGGGGTACTTTCCCTTTGAATAACCCCAGCTTTGAAGCCAAAACTCTTCAGGTAGGTCTCGGAGAAGAGATGGTGTTCAGGAATTGAAGAATTAAATAATTCCCGCGCCTGAAGGGTCGCAAAGGCCGCTGAAGTTCATTCAAAACGTGTTGCAAAAGTGGACTTCCATTTTTTCCCGGGCCAGCCAAATGCTGCCACCGGACGCCTTGCGCATTTTTTGCCATTCCTTAGCAATTTTGCCCACGGCATGCAGCTAATTGAAGTCACTACAGCCCGGCACGTGCGGCAATTTCACAAACTGCCGTTTGAAATTTACCGGGGGAATAAAGCCTGGATTCCTCATTTGAAGCAGGATATAGAAAAAATTTTTGACCCGCGCCGGAACAAACTTTTCCGCGAAGGGGGAGAAGCCATTCGGTGGCTTCTGGATGACGGCCATGGCCGCGTCATCGGGCGCGTGGCGGCCTTTATCAATCCCCGGACGGCCCACAGTTTCAAACAGCCTACCGGAGGTCTGGGTTTTTTTGAATGTATTGATGACCAGGCCGCGGCCAACCGACTTTTTGATGCGTGCAAGGACTGGCTGGCTGCAAGAGGGATGCAGGCCATGGATGGGCCCATTAACTTCGGCGAGAAACTTCAATTCTGGGGGCTTCTTATTAAAAATTTTGAGGCCCCGACCACTTACGGTATGAATTACAACCCGCCTTATTACCAGGCTCTCTTCGAGAATTATGGCTTTCGGGAATATTACAAGCAGTTGCTTTGGTGGCGCGATTTGCTGGTGCCGGCTCAGGAAGTCTTTGTCCGTAAAAGCGAGATGTTGCTTAAGGATCCGGAAATACGGGTGACAAATATCCGTGGCTGGAGCGCGGAAAAATTTGCCCGGCATTTTATGGAAGTGTACAACGATGCCTGGGGCGGCCACGAAGGTTTTAAAAAAATCACGTTCGAACAGGCTCTTAAAACCTTCCAAGCCATGAAGCCCGTGTACGATCCGGATATTATTGTTTTTGTTTTTAAAAAAGACCGGCCGATTGGTTTTTATATTAACCTGCCCGAACTGAACCAGATTTTCCGCTATGTACACGGCAATCTGAACCTGTGGGGCAAATTGGTGTTTTTGTGGCACAAATGGCGCCGCACGCCCACCACCATGTACGGTCTGATATTTGGTGTCGTGAAGGATTATCAGGGCAAAGGTGTGGAAGGCGCCATGATCAAATTTGCCGAAACCGACATCGCCACTTTAGGGCGATATAAGGACACGGTACTAACTTGGATTGGGGATTTCAACCCCAAGATGATTCGAGTGTGCGAAAATCTGGGCGCTGAGAATTACCGGACCTTTGCCACCTATCGTTATTTGTTTGACCGAAATGCGCCCTTTGAACGGCATCCCTTGATCGGCGTGAAGGAGGAGAGAGGAACTGACTCTACCGGACAGGAAAATTCCCTCTCCTGATGGGCGCAACGAGCCGGCCGCGGGGCACCTTGTTGTTTCTCACACCGTATCCCTGCGGTGCAGCGCCCAGTCAGCGTTTCCGGTTTGAGCAGTATTTGCGTTTTTTGGAGGAAGCGGGATTCCGGCTTGTACAGAAATCGTTCTGGACGCCAGGTGCCTGGGCCATCCTCTATGCACCACGTTACAGGCGCTATAAAGCCTTGTGGTTGCTTTGGGGCTTTGTGCGGCGCCTGTGGCACATCCTCCGCTTTGGGCAAGCCCGTTATGTATTGATCCATCGCGAGGCCGACCCGCTGGGCACTCCGGTTTTTCCTCTGATATTGCGGTATGTGCTGCGGCGCAAAATCATCTATGATTTCGACGATGCGATTTGGATCCCCAACGCCAGCGCGAGCAATCGGGGTTGGATGCGTCTCAAATACTGGGGCAATGCCCGCTGGCTTTGCCGCCTGGCCTGGCGGGTGCATGCCGGCAATGATTTTTTGGCCGACTACGCCCGGCAATACAATACCCGCGTGAAAATCATCCCCACCACCATTGACACACAGGCTTGGCATAATACCATTAAGGTGCACGCGCCCCAGGATCCTTTTGTAATGGGTTGGACAGGCTCGCACTCCACACTGGCCTACCTGGAGGATATCCGGCCTGTCATCCGTCGGCTGGTGCAGGAGCTCCCCCTTCGTTTCGCCGTTATCTGCGACGTCCGGCCGGAATGGCCGGATGTGCCTTATGACTTCATTCCCTGGAACAAAGAGACCGAAATCCGGGATCTACTCCGACTGACGGTGGGCCTGATGCCTTTGAGGGATGATCCCTGGAGTCGGGGAAAATGCGGTTTCAAAGCCTTGCAATACATGGCCTTAGGTATCCCGGCTTTGGTGTCGCCCGTGGGCGTGAACACACAGATCGTGGATCATGGTATCAACGGCTTTCATTGTGCCACACCGGAAGATTGGGAGCGTTGTATCCGTCTTCTATTTCACGACCGTGCGCTCCTCCAGCGACTGGCTGCTGCGGCCCGTCCCAAGATAGAAGAACGGTATTCCGTGACGGCTATAAAACCTGAATTCTTGCGTTCCTTTGATATATGAAAATTTGGAAAATTCCTGGATGTGCTCTGGGTCTTGGTTTTTTATTGGCCTGGCCGGGAGAAATTTTCATACGTGCCCAGAATATTTCGGTCACTTCTCTGGAAGCGCTGCAGCAACGGACATTCCAATCCGAAAAGCCTTTGATTGTGAATTTTTGGGCCACCTGGTGCAAACCCTGTGTGGAAGAGTTGCCTGTCTTTTTCAGATTATGTCGGGAGGAAACAGCCAAAATGGATGTTGTATTGGTAAATATGGATTTTGAAAGGCATGTGAAAAAAGTGGTGGAGCCGTTCCTAATCAAAAAAAACTGCCCTTGCCCGGTGGTGCGCATCCCCGGCAGTGGAGAAGACGCCTTCATTCGAAAGGTATCTGACAGCTGGTCGGGGGCATTGCCATTTACAATTATTTTTAGAGGAGGGCAAAAAATTTTTCAGAAAGAAGACCGTGTGACCTATGAGGAATTAATTGAACGGATTGCTTTTTAAATTTATGCTTAATTTTTCTCCTATGCTTCCATATTGGCGTATAAAATATCGCATTCCGCCTTTCTTTTTGTGGCTGGCATCGGCCGCTATTGGATTTTACACGAATTCTACCGCGCAAGGCTACGCTATCGGTGACGCTCTGGACAATTTCACTTTGCGGGCTACTGATGGCCGACAGGTGGCGCTTTCGGATTTTTCTTCCCACCGAGGAATTATCGTAGTGTTCACATGCAATCATTGTCCATTTAGCCAGATGTATGAAAGCCGCATCATTCGACTGGCCCGAACCTTCGAGCCCCGCGGTATGCCTTTGCTGGCCATCAATCCGAATGACAGTGCCCAGGTGCCTGAAGACAGTTTTATGGAAATGGTGAAGACGGCACGGCGCAAAAAATATCCCTTTCCCTATTTGCATGATCCCACCCAGGAGGTGGCCCGTCGTTTTGGAGCGGCGCGCACGCCGCACGTTTTTGTGGCCCGGCGCGCTAACGATAAGTTTATTTTGGTGTATAAAGGCGCTGTGGATAACGATCCTGAACAGAATAAAGGAAAAGCAGCCGAAGCTTATGTGGAAAAAGTGGCCGAAGCCATCCTGAACGGCAAAGAAGACATGCCCTATTCGGAAGTGAAAGCCGTGGGTTGCACCATCAAATGGCGGAAAGGCCAGAATTGATAATGAATATTAAGCCAAGGCGGGATAATCCACAAAATTCCTTTCCGTTTCATACAGACGAATCCTAAGGGCGTAGGACGCGTCAAAATGAGGGCGCAGAATGTTGTAAATCACGATGGCAATATTTTCCGCTGAAGGAAGTAAATGGCGGAACTCATCGGTATCCAAATTCAGGTTTTTATGGTCAAAACGCTCTTCTACTTCCCGTTGAATTAAATCGGCTAGAAATTTTAAATCCACCACATAACCTGTTTCCGGGTTGACCGTCCCTGTGATCGATACTTCGAGAGTGTAGTTGTGCCCATGAAAATTGGGATTGGCGCACTTGCCAAATACAGCTTCATTACGCTCCCGGCTCCAGGAAGGGTTTTCCAGTTTATGCGCTGCATTGAAATGGGCTTTGCGCGTTACGGTGACGCGAGCAGGTTTATCCATGATTCTACAAAAATAACACCCCAGTCCGGCGCCGGTTCAACCGAATCGGGGCTTGGACTTTACGGGACTAAACCCGCTGAGGTACCGGGGCTCAGCGTCGTGGAGGCTGGCAAAAGCCTGCTTTTTCCAAGCTTCCATGGCCAGGGGCAGGGCATCGCGGGCTTCCGGAACCGCTTTGGGCAGCCAGCGCTCCGTTGGAATATTAAATTCCGTGCCAAAGACGGAGGCGCCGGATCCTGCCAGCCAGGGGGCAGTCCCTTGTAAGGATTGCCATATTTCGGGCCATGTAGCGCGGGGATAATTTTCTTCAGGCAGAAGATTTTCTCCAGTTGAGGAGAAAGCTGTCAGATACAAATAGTCTTTCTTGGACGACCAGGCTATAAGGACCGGATGTTCTTGAATTTGAGGATATTGGCGCTGCAAAGACAGTCGGAAAATTGCCGAAGAAGGAAGAAGGATCAAGGGAATTTCCAGGGCCTGGCAAAGTCCCTTGGCAAAAGCAAGTCCAATCCGCAATCCGGTGTAGGAGCCTGGGCCGGAGGAAACGGCCACGCCATTCAACCGTTTTGCAGAGCCGAGGGCCTCTTCTAAAATCTTTTGAGCCAGGGGCGCCAGGAGCGCTGCGTGTTGCAATGGCTCATGGAGGGTTTCAGATGCAAGGACTGCGCCCTGGCACACAGCCACGCTGCAGGACGATCCGGAGGTTTCGAGAATCAGCAGGGCAGGAGGGGAGGATTCCATTTTACGGGTTATTCCTCCGTCGTAAACAATTTATCTTTGGACATCACCACCACTTTCGAGCTGTCCTGCAGGCGCCGCGCAATAGCCCCGTAAGGTCCGTCCACCACTTCTTCGCCTTCTTTCAGCCCTTCCAGCACAACGATGTAGCGGTTGTCCTGGATTCCGGTTTTCACCTGGCGCAGCCGCACACGTTCACCATCCCTCACAAAAACAAACTCCAGGTAGCGTCCGGGCAGATCGCTGGCTGTGTCTTCACGGGTGGTAACAGAAGCGATGGGTACCGTGAGGGCATCCTTCACACGGGCGGTCAGGATTTCCACGCGGGCGCTCATCCCGGGTCGAAAAGGAAAGCGACGCACCGGTGTGATGAGGTCGGCGTAACTTTCTCTGAGAATTTTCACCTTCACCTCAAAACTGGCGGCTTCGTCTGAGGATAAGGTGACAGCCTGAGGGGAGCGTGCCGAGCGGGGGGAATTGGCGATATGCGTGACAACCCCGCGGAATACCCGATTGGGGTAAGCATCCACGGAAATAAGAGCTGAATCGCCCAATTGAATGCGGACAATATCGTTTTCATTAATGTCCACCACCACTTGCATTTCGCGCATATCGGCGATGCGCAAAATCTCAGAACCTTCCATTTGTACGGTGCCTACCACGCGTTCGCCTTTTTCGCGGGCCAAGAGGCTGATGATACCGCTCACCGGGGCCAAAACCCGGGTGCGACGCAGGTTACGCTGGGCTTGTTCCAGGTTGGCCCGGGCTTGCTCCACACTGAACTGTGCGCTGCGCACCGCTTGTCCCGCCGCTTCAAATTCCGCCCGGGCGGACTCGTTCTGGGCTTTGGCCGCATCAAATTCAGCTTCGCTGATGGCTTTTTTTTCCCACAATTTTTTATTGCGCTGAAAATCCGCTTCGGCTCTATCTCTAAGGGCCTGTGCCTGCGCCATTCGGGCACGGGCGGCTTCCAACTGGGCTTGGGCGCTCTGCAGGGAGGCTTCGGCGCCTTCTTTCACACTTTGTAAAACGTCAGGATTTATTTCCAACAATAATTGCCCTTTTTGAACACTGTCGCCCTCGCGCACATACAATTCCACGATTTCTCCACTGACGTCGGCCTGAACTTTTAATTCCGCCACCGGCCTGATTTTGCCGTTGGCCGCCACCACTTCCGTCACCGACCGCTTTTGCACCTTGTCCACAGAGACAGCCACGAGGTCCTTGCCTCCGCATGCGGTGCACATCAGCGCTGCAACGAGGTAAAGAAAAGGAGGTATTTTCAGGGACTTCATGGCTGGATGGGGAGGGGTTTTCCGGTTAGGTAATGCAGGATGTAGAGTCTGAAAATCAGTTCAAAACGGGCCACCACTTCATCGGTCTCAGCCTGCATGAAGCGGTTTTTGGCTTGAATATATTCTACCGAATTTTGAACTCCGCTTTCGGTGCGCACTTCGGCATAGTCCAAAGCTTCCCGGGCAGCCCTCAGGGCGGTCTTGGCCGCTTCCCAGGATTGTCTTGCGGAAAGGGCGTCGTTGTAAGCAGTGTAGAGCGTGTTGCGCAATTGTTGTTTTTGTTGCTCCAGTTGCAGTGCGCTGCTGGTGAGGGCCAGCCGGGCTCTTTTCAGGTTGGCATGGTTGGTGAGGTTGTTGAGGATAGGAATACTCAATACCACCCCCACCTGGTTATTAAAATTTTGACGCATTTGGGTGCCTAGGGGTGTAACGGCTCTTTTAAAATCCCATAAAACGAGCGGTGATTTTGGAATGTCCAGGCTGTCCCCGCCATAGGTGTAATAGCGTGCGGGGGCTTGGGGAATGACGGTGATGCTGGTATCCGTGATACGCTGAGTGAGGGATGAATAGCCTGTGCCTAAACTGGCGCTCAAGCTGAGGGTGGGTGAAAATGACCCTCGGGCCGTTTTCATCTGGCTTTGGGCGGCTTTCAAATTCCACTCTGCGGCTTGAACGCCTGGGCTGAGGCTCAGAGCGGCGGCATACAGGACATCCGGTTGGCGGTCCAGGATGTCCATGCCGGAATTTTCAGGCCGCACTTCCGGGCGCGCCACTTCAATGTTATCCAACATCAGCAGTTGGGCCAGGTTCAATCGGGCCAGCCGGGTGGCATTTTCGGCTTGTACCCACTGCACTTTTTCGGCAGCCAATTGTGCTTCCAAGTTCAGAAGGTCACCCTGAGGTCTGACGCCGGATTCTACCAGCTTGCGCAGACGTTCTGCCGCACTCTCCGTGGCCTCCATTTGAAGTCGGGCTCTTTTTAAGCGCTCCTCCGTAAATATGATTTGCAAATACAAGCTGGCCACGTTTAACGTAAGGTCCTGGCGGGCCTTTTCCGCCTGGGCCGCGGCGCTTTCTAAGGCATAACGGGCCTGCTTGAGCCGATGCAGATTTTGCATTCCGGAAAAGAGAAGAAGATTGCCATTGAGCCCCACATTCAATAGCTCTGTCCTTTGGTTCACAAAGCGCAGGTTGAAAGGGTCGAGCCTTTGGCCAAAAGTGAGGCCCCCAAAAGCAGAGGCGTTCAAATCGGGCAGGTAGGCGGACCGGGCCTGCAGAAGGTCCACCTGGCGTTGTTCGGTTGTGATCTCGGCCAAACGGACCCCTAAATTGTTCTTTAACGCATGATCCAAACACTGCTGAAAGGTCCAGACTTGTCCTGGAATTTGCCCCGAAACTTTTAAAAAAAAGAAAAACAAAATCCCGGCCCACCCCGGAGACTTTTTCAGCATAAAATAATGTGGCGGACGCAACCGTGGCAAAAGTATCAAAGTATTGAGAAGTCTGGCAATTTTGTACTTCTCAATGAAATGGCTTTTCGGCTCCCAACGCGCGCAGACGCTTTTTTTCAAATTTCTGGGATACATTGATTTGCGAAACATCCACCAAAAATCGGCCCATCAAAAAGGAGCGGCCCAACAAAACCGGATATTTCATGGCGCTTCGGTTGGTGAGGGAAAATTCTGTTAAAATATCTACTCCAAAAATGTGTACCGGTGTGACGATCGTGTATCTTTCTTCTACGATGCCAAATGAATTTTTGATTTGTTTTTTGGGGGCGTAGGGAAAAAATAAAATTTGAGCATCATAGCCTTTATGTTTAAAAGAAAGTGGCACAACTCTGAGTTTCAATTCCCCATTAAAATCCTCGACATCAATATGGGAACAATGGAGTGAGCTGGAGTAAGCGCCCGTATCCACCTTGCACAAAACATTTTTCAATCGCAACTCAGGAAAGTCCAAGGTTTCTACCCGGCCCACAACCCATTTATGGTGGGCCAAACTCTCAAGTTTAACATTTTTTCGGGGCACTGGCCTTTAATTTTGCTTAAATTTTTTTGGTTCAAAATTAGTTCATTGAATTTTTAGAGAAAATACAACTTTTTCTGTGCTTTTTCCGTCTCAATATTCGAAAATGGTTAAGAATTTATTTTTTTCAAGCCTTACTTCTTTTTGTTTTTATTTAACTTTTTTAAACACCTCAGCCCAAACTTTTTTTCCATCACCTGTTTACGACAGCCTGAAGCAAGCAGGAGCGCTGCCCCCGCACAGCGTGGAGGCCTCTGTGAGTGGGCCGCAGGCCCCGGTTTCACCAGGCGGCTCCGGCGGCGTTAACGCACTTTCATTCACCTATATCCCTCATGACAACACCTACTCGGTGGCCATGCCTTCGTGTGATGATTGCAGCTCTTCGCTTATCAATCTTCCCTTCCAATTCTGTTTGTATGGACAACTCTATAATCAGGTTTATATTAATAACAATGGAAACGTCTCCTTCGGTTCGCCTTATGGCACCTATTCCTCCACAGGCTTCCCGGTGAATGGGTTTCCCATGCTGGCGCCTTTTTGGGCTGATGTGGATACCCGGGGCGGACTTGGAACAGTTTATTACAAGATTACGCCCACGGCGCTGTATGTAAACTGGGTGAACACGGGCTATTACAGCATGCAGGGCGATAAACGCAACACCTTTATGCTGGTGATGACCGATGGCACGGATCCCGTTTTGAGCAATGGAAATAATGTGGGATTCGCTTATCAGGACATGCAATGGACTACTGGCGCGGCGTCGTGTTGGGGCGGGACTCCATCGCCATGCACATACAATGGAAATACTTATACTTGCGGGGGGAGCGGCGGATTTTGTGGGGTTCCGGCCACTGTGGGCGCCAATAAAGGCGACGGCGTGGATTATTTTTTAATTGGCCGCTTTGACCATCCCGGCACGGATTTCAATGGTCCCACAGTGCCCAGCGGCGTGGACTACTTGGATTATGCCGCGATGGAATTCAACATTTGTAATCTTCCGCCCCAGCTCGTAAGCGCTTCGGTGGTAGCGGTCCCTGGAGGATTGCCTGTGCCTGGTTATCCTGGCAGTGGTTGGGCCGGGCCCTCTGCCCTCTGCCAAGGCAATACCTGGCAATTTACTTACACATTCAGCGGTCCGGAGCCGGATCAGGCTGTGACCATTGCCGTCAATCCCAACAACACGCCGGGATTTAATTTGGTAAGCAACACCCAAAGTGGCAACCAGGCTACTGTTGTTTTCACAGTGACGGCACTTCCCGGTGTCTCCGGGAATTTTAACATCACGATCACCGCCACGGACAATTACGTCATACCTGGCGTCACCACCATCCAGGTACCGGTTGTTATTGCGCCGGCGCCTACTCCGGTCATAACAGGGCCTTCCGGATATTGTCAGGGCGGCTCCGTCACACTAACCACCACACAACCCTACAACAGTTACTACTGGCAGCCCGTTGGCAGCACAGGAGCCAGCATCACCGTGACGGCTGGCACTTACACGGTCACAGTGGATTCTTTGGGATGCATTGGCAACAGCGCTCCTTTTACGGTCGTGGAGTGGCCTAATCCGCAACCCGCCATTTTAGGGACCGGGGTTTTCTGTTCTAACGGATCCACTCAATTGGATGCCGTGCCGGCCGGTATGGCTCAATATCAATGGAGCAATGGCGCCACCACACCTTCCATCACTGTGAACCAGGTGGGGACGTATTCCGTCACTGTGACGGATGCCAACGGCTGCACGGGCACAAGCCAAGCCATCAATGTGGTGCAAGGGAATCCTACGGTCACCATCACAGGATTGCAGCCATTCTGTCAGGGCGACAGTTTGCTGCTTACCGCCAGTGGCCAGAATATTCAAAGTATTCTGTGGAGCACGGGAGCCACTACGCCTTCCGTGTATTTTTCTGGGGGGCAAATCAGCGTGAGCATCGTGGACCAATATGGATGTCAGGCCAACGACAATGCCAGTCTATTGCCCAGTCCGCTTCCCACAGCGGCCTTCAGCGGCCAGGATGTGTGTCTTTCTTCTGCCACCCAGTTTACGGACAATTCGAGCGTGCCCACAAATGATATTGTCGCCTGGAACTGGAATCTTGGGGATGGAACTCTTGTGAATACCCAAAACCCATTGCATACCTACACCCAGTTTGGCACATACAATGTGTCCCTGGAGGTAGTCACAACCATTGGCTGCAAGGACACTGCCTTTGCCACCGTCAACGTATGGCCCCTGCCGGTAGCTCAATTTACGTCGGCAGGCTCCGTCGGCTGCACCCCCGTCATCGTTCAGTTTCAGGATTTGTCCACCATTCCGGCCGGTAGTATTACAGGCTGGCAGTGGGACTTCGGCAACGGACTCACCAGCGGAATACCGAGCCCCTCCATGATATATTCGGCCGTGGATACCTACACGGTGCA
>JANWWP010000062.1 GCA_025055575.1 Flavobacteriales bacterium
ACCAAAGCCCGCATCCATGACGACCTGCTGCAGGAAGGGCTGAAGAAAAAGCCCGGACAACGTGCCGCAAGTTTCGTAACCATTGGCGAACCGGACATTGTTTTGCACAAAGACGGCAAAACCGTTTCGGTAGAAATACAGGGTTTGGATATTTACGACCCCATCAAAGACGAAGTAAAAGCCCGCAACCTTGCAGACATTGCCTACTGGATGGTAGATGATGATTATGACGGCAGCAACTTTATTGTAAAGCAGGTCTTTTTCTGCGGTGGCGACAAAGACGAGTTTGACAAGTGGAAGAAAGGACTGGAAAGTCTTGCCAAAGTCGGCACCAAAAAGAAAGTAGAGAAAACCCTGAAAATCGAGATTGACGATGAAGCTTTTGACCGTCTTTACGGATACATTTCGCATCCCATAGAAGTAAAAAGGCCGGGGCAGAAAATTGCCGTTCGGGTGATTTCGCAATTCGGAGAAGAGAGCACCAAAGTTTTGACGGTGTAATCCAGAATTCCGAAAAGGTTCCGGGGCGGTTCCGCTGGCTATTCTCGCTGCTCGGCTATCGCCTCGTGGGTTCATAAATTCGCGGCATGAAAGCCGCCCGACTGAATGCCATTCACTCTCCTTTGCAGTTGGAAGATGTGCCCCTGCCGCCCATGGATCCGCCGCACAGGGTGCGGGTGAAGCTGCAGGCGGCCGCGCTGAACCACCGGGATGTGTGGATTCAAAAAGGACAATACGCTGCCATCGTGACGCCTGTGACCTTGGGCAGCGACGGCTGCGGCGTACGCGAAGACAACGGGGAACCTGTCATTATCAATCCCGGCAGCCACTGGGGGCCGGATGAGCGGGTCCAGAGTCTGGCCTATACCATATTGGGAATGCCGGATGACGGCACTTTGGCCGAGTGTGTATCGGTGCCGGCCGATCGTCTGCATCCCAAGCCGCCCCACCTGAGCGCTGAAGAGGCGGCGGCTTTGCCTCTGGCCGGGCTCACAGCCTGGAGAGCGCTCTGCGTGCGCGGGGCAGCCCGTCCCGGAGATCGGGTTTTTGTGAACGGCATCGGGGGCGGCGTGGCCTGGTTTTGTATGCAATTTGCCCTGGCCTTGGGTTGCCAGGTGTATGTGAGTTCTTCTTCGGAGGAGAAACTGGCGGAAGCCCGCGCAGCCGGAGCCCATGGCGCGGTGAACTACCGCCAGCCCGGCATTTTTAAAGAACTCGCAGCCCACAACGAGCTGTTTGACGTGATTGTGGACTCGGCCGGCGGCGAACCTTTTGCCCAGTTGCTATTCATTGCAGCGCCCGGCGCCCGAATTGTGACCTACGGCGGCACTCTGGGAAAAATTACCCAGCTGAGTCCTCAGATCATCTTTTGGAAACAACTGTCCATTCTGGGGTCTACCATGGGCAGCGACGCCGATTTTGCGGCGATGTTGGATTTTGTAAACCGTCATCAAATCCGGCCCCGCATCGCCCGGATTTTTCCGTTGGAGGAAGCCCAAGCCGCCATGGATTTCCTGGCTTACGGAGCGCAAATCGGCAAGGTGGTGGTGCGCATCGCTTAAGGCTTTCTAAAGATCCAGAGTCGGTTGGAGGTACGGCGCTGCTGGTGCTCTTCCAAAATTTCCAGGTTGTGGCGCACACAAAAATTTTCCACATCCGAATTCTTCAAAAAGTGCAAACCGGCAGCGGCTTTGTTAAACACTGTGAGGCGGGTGGAAAAAAATTCGGACAGACGCGTGAGGCCATGCCCGCTCGGCATATCTGAAAGTCCATCCCGCAGGAAAAGGAGAGCGCCGGAGGGAAGCCTTTCCGTCCATCGGTCCATCAGCGGCCACTGGGCTTCGGGCGGCAAATAGTGTAATACATCCGAAACGATAAGGGCCTCACAGGGCTGCGGTTCCACATGCAGGATGTTGGCATGTTCAAAAACCACTTTGTCTTGGAGGGGACTCCGCCGCGAACGGGCCAAGCGGATTTTTTCCTCATCCCAGTCAAAACCGGTGTACGACCTGGAAGGAAAATAACAGGTGAGCATGTGGCCAATGAGACCGAGTCCACAGCCCAATTCCACAATATGGGCGTCCGAAGGGATGCGGCGGTGGAAGGACTCATAGTAATTTTCCAAGCGCAACTTTAAACGGATATAAGGGACAAGCCAGGGATTAATATACAAGAAACGGTGGCGCACCCAATCTGCGGCCACAGGCCCGCCCGCCCAGGCCCGGGCGACCTCCTCATAGCGGCGCCTGAGCGTGGCGGCCATGCGGTGGGCTAGCCGGCGGGCGGCCCCTGGTTCGGTATCCGGTTCGGGAACAACAGGGGGGCCCACTTCCATAATCAAATGCTGACGGCTACCCCAGAATGCGCCTTTGGGCAACAGGTGTCCGGTGCCCACAAACAACACCGGCATCAAAGGTTTTCCGGTACTTAAAGCCAGGTCGAACAACCCGCTGTGGAATCGGTGGATTTTGAAATCCGGAGAGCGGGTACCTTCCGGAAACAAGGCAAAACTGCGGCCGGCTTGGAGCTCTTTAATAAGGCGCGGCTTATACTTCTCATGACCCAGGCTCACGTTGATGTAGCCGCACAGCCGGCTCACCGGGCCGAAAACAGGATGGTTGTAGATACTGTTTTTTGTCCCAATGATCAGCCGGGGGCTGAGGGAAAATATCAACGCGGTGTCGATAAACGACTGGTGGTTGGCAAAGACCAAATGGGGTCTGCGAAAATCCGCCTCCCTCCAGCACACATAGCGCCGACGACCCAAGAAGACGAGGTTTATATACAGACGGGCCCACATCCATATATAGTGCCTGAAGAAAGACTGAATCCATTTTTTACGACCCACCAAGAGCAGACTCACCGGCAGTGCCAACGCCACGGCTCCGGCAAATGGCAGCAAGACACCAAGCCATACCACCAGGGTGCTCAAGAGGTTTTTAAGGGTGTGGAGCTTGTAGCCTTTTTCTAAAGGCTTTTTCACCAACCAGCCAAAGATCGCCGGCGTGAGAAAAGCGGAAAACAACCCCACCGCACCCAATCCGGCCACACTTAAAAGGCCTACAGAATTTAAGGCGGGATGGCGGCTGAACATCAGACCTCCGGTGGCCAAAAGCGTGGTGGCAGCAGAGAAAAAAACCGCCCTGGCTGTGGCGGCATCCGGCCTTTCGCCGGCACTGCAAGCCCGCATCTCCCGATGGAGGTAAAACACCGAATAATCCACTCCAAGACCAAAGATGAAACTGCATACAATCAACGAAACAAAGTTGAAACTGAGCCCTCCCAAGTGCATTAGGGCCCCCACCCACACCCAGGAAAGGGCCAAGGGCAGCAAAGCCAGAATGGCGAGCTCGATGCGGCCAAAGCCTAAAAGCAAAAGAACGACAACCACCAACAGGGAGCCGCCCACCACCTGCCCAAAGTCCTTTTCTAAAAATTCAAAACCACTTTGCGTGAAGCTTTTTCGGTCCACAATAGTGAGGTCCGCGGACCCACGTTCTAATTGTTTTTTCACGTCGTCGTAGCGGCTTTCCGGAACCCTCAGGACCCCTACAAAACGGGGCGGGGCTCCGGACGGGGCACACACAAAAAGATCGCGGAGGCCGCGGGGCAAAATCCCCATCAAATCGGATGCCGAGGGCGCTTGACGTTCGGAGGCGGACGGCTGAAAAAAAAACGAAGCAAAAGCTTCGGCACGGAAGCCCTCTTTCTCAGCACGTTTTTTAAGAATTTCATACGCCACACGACGCCGGTCGGGAGAAAATACGGAATCCCAGACGATCGCGCTTCGCCGTCTGAGTTCCGGATCGGGAAACAAACGGGTGTAACTGAGCCAGGATCCGCCGGGTTCCAAGGCTTGGGATTCGGCAAGCATCGTCCCCACCCGGGCTGTTTCATCAAACCATTTTTTCTCGTCTTCATCGGAAGAAACCAGCAGAATATTTCTTAAAGAAACTCCGGCCGCTTCGTCCAATATGGCCTGATCGGCTGCCAGATCGGGCGGGGTGTAAGATAATTTTTCCACGTCGCTGTCCAAAGGTGGCGTCCGGTAGAAGTACAAGGCGCACACAGTGATGAAAACCAAAAAAATACGCAGAACAAAAAGAGCTTTCGGAGGAACCTTCAGACCCCAATGTGCCGAAGTCACTTTTTTCTGTCCTTCGAGGAAATGAGGAGCCCAAAGGAGTGCGGCCAGACAGGCCCCCAGAATGCCCCCGGCGGCCATCCAGCCAAAAGCCCGTGTGACGGGGGATCGGGTGAAGGTGAGCACGGCAAAGGACGCCACGGTGGTGAGCATACTGAGGAGCATGGGGGGGGCCACTTTCTTTAGAATCTCTTCCGGCGTCGCGCCCGCTGCGCGGCTCACCAAAAGGTGTAAAGCATAATCCACGCTGATGCCCACAAACACCGCTGCAAGTCCGAGACTGAGGGCCGGGACATGGGGGGTGGCCAAAGCCGCGGCCAAGCTTGCGCCGGCGGCGCCACCGGCCAAGGTCACAAGAAGGGTCGGTAAAAAATGCCACGAGCGAAAGCCAAAAGCCAAAAGAAGAAGGATGCCCAGCAAAGTCAGGCCCATGGTAATCTGCACATCTTTTTTGATGCGTTCCGCATTCTCGGCCGCCATCAAAGGCGCCCCAAAAAACCCAAACCGGATGCCCTGGGCTTGAAGCCGCGCCTTCACACGGTCCATGGCTTCCATGAGGGCCGCCCCGTGCCGCACGTCTTCAGCAGGCCGGCGACTCACAAGAGCGCCCAGCAAGCGGCGGCCGCTTGCGTCGGTAAGCACACCTTCGGGGGTGTATGCATAGGTACTGCCACTTAAAGTTTCCAGCTTTTGAAACCAGAGCGCCGAAAGGCCCAAAGGATCCTCTGTCAGGTCTTTTTGTAAAAACCGCGCACCGGGAGATAGCAACAAATGAAAGATCCGATCCAACTGGGCCTCCCAGGCATCAGTGCGGACCCATTTTTCCCCGGCCCTACAAATTTCATCTGGGGTAAGAATCCAAGGCAGCCACTGGAGGACTCTCTTTCTTAAGGAATCCAGTTCTGCCTCACTTTGGCGCACCTCCAGCCGTAGCCATAAAGCCGAATCCTCCCGCGCCCAGGCCGCCTCCACCGCGGACGCCAAATAGGATGGATCGGGCGGTGTATCCCCTGCCGCTTCAGCAAAAAACAGGATGCGCTTCTGCAGGGGATGATGCGCCAAAATCTCCCGCACCACTTTGCCAGATTCTGGACCCACGAGCAAGGAGGATATGTCTGTCTGAACTTTAACTTGAGAAAGGCCCCATAATCCCAAGGCAAAAAGCCCAAAAAGAGTACCCCAAAAGGCGATCTTTCTGGCTTGAAATATTTTGAAAATCTTAATAAGAATCATTTTCCAAAAAAACAACCTTCTTCATCCCATTCAATCCCTATCCAAAATGCCGCAAAATAATAGATATTACAATGGTTGAAACGTTCAATTAATCATTTAAACACATTACAGATTCCCTTTCAATCGTTTCTCTCTGCCAAAAAAATACTAACCATTTTGGATAACATCCAGATTTCCTCAAGAGTTTCATTTCATTTTTAATGTATTTGCAAAATGGCGGGCCTGAAACTTCATTCAAACTCATAAAGCAGTAATTTAGAAGGCCTGGTAAGGAAATTGAAAGCCGGTACCCACCGGCTTTTTTTTTGAACTCTTTATAGGTTTATTTTGTGTTTTAAATATCGAAACCGTAATGAGAAAGCCTCTGCGATTTTTTATTTATTCATTCGTAATTTTTTCATTTCCTTGTCTTCTTTATGCCCAGAAAGATACCCTTTTTTGGTTTGTAGCGCCCGAGGCCACCTCGGCCCATGGTGATGCGCCGATTTACTTCCGTTTGTCTTCTTTCGGAGGCTCTGCCGACGTGACCATTGACCAACCCGCCAACCCCGGATTCACCCCGATCAGTGTCACCATCCCTCCGAATTCCAGCCAAACCGTGGACCTCACGGCCTTTTTGGCCACCACGGAAAATGCGCCTCCGGATCAGGTGTTGAACTATGGCTACCGTATTCGCAGCACAGCCATTATTTCAGCGTATTACGAAGTGTTTACCTCCTGCCAATGCAATCCTGAAATTTATGCTCTAAAGGGAAAAAATGCCTTAGGCACCGAATTCCGAATTCCTTTTAATGACGTCTGGGCTAATGGCAGTTATTCTCCTCCGGCGCTTTCGGCTATTGACATTGTGGCCACGGAAGACAATACCCAAGTGACCATCCTTCCGTCCAAAGACGTGGTGGGCCACCCTGCGGGCGTTCCTTACACCATTACCCTGAACAAAGGTCAAACATACTCGGCTGCAGCCGCAGGCACTGGGGCTGCTGATCAGTTAGGAGGCAGCATCGTTACCTCCAACAAACCCATTGCCGTCACCATTAAGGATGACAGCATGAGTTTTCAGGGGTGTCGCGACCTATGCGGCGACCAGCTCATCCCTCTGCCTCTGATTGGCCGGGAATATGTCGTGGTACGCGGTTCCCTGAACGTAACAGACCGGGTGTGGATTTTGGCCACCCAGAACAATACACAGGTTTCCATCAACGGGACTGCCGTGGCCACTCTGAATGCCAATCAGTCTTATATGCACCAGTTGACCAGCCCGGCTGTGTCCTGTTATATTCTCACAAACAACCCTGTGTATGTACTCCACTACACGGGATTCGGCTGCGAATTGGGATCGGCTATTGTGCCGCCTGTAAAATGCACGGGCACGCAGGAAGTGAGCGTCACACGATCCACTTCGGAGTATTTTGGTTTGATGTTGTTCACACAGGCGGGCAATGAAAGCAGTTTTTTGCTGAATGGGAATGCCGGCTTAATCACTGCCAGTCAGTTTTCGCCTGTGCCTGGGACGGGTGGGGCCTGGGTGGCCGCACTCATTCCCTTTGGCACCACCGAAGTGCCTGTGGGGACGCCCTCCGTCGTGGCCAATACCAGCGGCCTTTTTCACATGGGCATTGTCAACGGTGGGGCAAGTTCTGGATGCCGGTATGGCTTTTTTTCCGACTTCAGTGGGGTTTCGTTCAACCTGAACGCCGACCAGACAGTCAGCTGCCCTGGGGCTGACGATGGCCAGGCCAGCGTGGTCGTATTGGGCGGGGTGCCGCCCTATTCCTACCAGTGGAGCACCGGCGACACCACCTCTATTGTGAGTGGGCTTCCCACAGGGACCTATACGGTTGTGGTATCGGATGCGGCTGGGTGTAGCGACAGCCTTTCCATCCAGATTCCGGAGCCGCCCCCCATGGCCTTTATCACGCAAACGATTCAAAATGTCACGTGCCACGGAGGGTCTGACGGTGCCGTATTCACCAGCCCCGGCGGTGGCACGCAACCTTATACTATCATCTGGAACACAGGAGCTCAGACGCAGAACTTGCAAAACCTGACAGCCGGAACTTACACGGCCATCTTCACCGATGCCAACAATTGCGACACGCTCACCCTTTCCGCCACGGTCACCGAACCCCCGCCGATTAATCCTGTAGCCACCGCTTCGCCGGCCCAGATTTGTTATGGCAGCACAGCCACGTTGCAAGCCAATGGCAATTTCTCAGTGCAATGGTCTCCGTCCACAGGGCTCAGCAGCACCAGCGGCAACAGCGTCACAGCGCAGCCGGATCAAACCACCACCTACACAGCCACCGTCACCGATTCCGCAGGCTGCCAGGAAAGCGCCGCTGTCACGGTGAACGTGTTTCATTTTCTGGCAGATTTGGATACGGTACAGGCGAATCCTCAGTGTTTTGGAAAAGTTCAGTTCAACGCCCTTTTAAAATTCCCCAACCGCTTAGCCAGTGCCGATTGGCAATTCGGTGACGGAAATTCCGGATCCGGCATTCCGACGGAACACATGTACCAACTTGACGGCATTGTGAATGTAACCGTCACTTTTACCGATACGTTGGGCTGCGATACCACCGTGACGCTGGCCGTTCAGGTGAAAGCCAACTCTACGCAGACACTGACGAATATTCCCAACATTCTTACGCCCGATGGCGATAATCTCAATGACGTATTAAAATTGAATCCCGACTTCGTGGAATGCAATCCTTTCACCCTGACCATCTTTAACCGCTGGGGCAATATTGTCTTTGAAAGCCGCAACAACGACCCGCCTTTTGAAGGAAAAAACCAACAGGGCCAATGGTTAAGTCCTGGTGTTTATTTCTATTATTTGAAATCGGAAAAGCAGGAACTTTCAGGTCATATTAGTATCGTACGTCCATAATCCGTGGAAAAAAAGCGCATCTTAATCACCGGTGCCACCTCCGGGATTGGCGCCGCCACAGCCCGTTGTCTTGGACTGCTCGGACATCCTTTGGTTCTCTGCGGGCGGCGGCAGCAACGCCTGGAGGCTTTAGCACAGGAACTAAGTTCCACAACACAAGTTTTCACCCTTGGCTTTGATATCTCCAAACGACAGGAGGTGGTAGCTGCCATAAGTTCCCTCCCCTCTGCATGGAGCGCCATAGATGTATTGATCAACAATGCCGGCAACGCCCATGGGTTGGACCTCATCCACGAAGGTCAAATAGAGGACTGGGAGGCCATGATAGACATCAACATAAAAGGTCTTTTATATCTCACCCGCCAGGTGGTGCCGGGCATGGTGGCCCGTGGCCGGGGGCATATCATTAACATAGGCAGTATTGCAGGACGCGAGCCCTATCCGGGAGGCAATGTCTATGGTGCTACAAAGGCCGCTGTGGACCTTCTGACGCAAGGCATGCGCATGGATTTATTAGACAAAGGCATTAAAGTGAGCGCCATTCATCCCGGCCTTGTGGAAACAGAATTTTCTTTAGTCCGGTTTAAAGGTGATTCTGAAAAAGCCCGCCGAGTGTACGAAGGATATCAGCCACTCCGGCCCGAAGACGTGGCCGATCTTATCAGGTATATGGTGGAAGCCCCGGAACACGTTAATCTGGCCGATGTGCTTCTGCTGCCAAAAGCCCAGGCCGCTGTGCGCATGGTACATAAAACAACTTAGTATTCCTGCGGCGTCCAAAGAGACCTTTGGTACGCCTTTACATTACAAAGGAATGTTGCCATGTTTGCGGCGCGGTGGCTCTTTTCTCTTGGTTTGAAGCATCTCCAGGCCCCGCAGAATTTTTAAACGGGTCAGGCGGGGGGGTATCACTTCATCCACATAGCCGCGTTCCGCGGCGCTGTAAGGATTAGCAAACAGTTCAGCATATTCGGCTTCTTTTTGCCTCCATGTGCTCTCAGGATCAGGGGATTCGCTGATTTCTTTTTTGAAAATGATTTCGGCCGCCCCTTTTGCGCCCATTACGGCAATTTCAGCACTGGGCCAGGCAAAATTGAGGTCAGCGCCAATATGTTTGGAGTTCATAACATCGTACGCACCGCCATAGGCTTTTCGGGTGATAACGGTGATTCGGGGTACAGTGGCCTCGCAAAAAGCATAGAGAAGTTTAGCCCCATGGGTGATGATGCCATTCCATTCCTGATCGGTGCCGGGTAGAAAACCGGGAACATCCTCAAAAACCACAAGAGGAATGTTAAAGCAATCACAGAAACGCACAAACCGAGCGCCTTTAATAGAAGCTTTTATATCCAGAACCCCTGCCAAGTGCGCCGGCTGGTTGGCCACAATGCCTACGGCATGGCCCCCAATGCGGGCAAAACCCACCAAAATATTTTCTGCATACTGCTGGTGCACTTCCAGAAAGCTGAGGGGATCCACCACTTCCATGATTACCTCCCGCATATCGTAAGGCTGCGCACTGTGCACCGGGATGAGGCCATCCAGCCGCGGACGCAGATGATCGTCCGGCGTAAGGTAAGGCCTGAAAGGCGGTTTTTCATGACATGAGGCCGGCACATAGGATAGGAGCCGACGGGCAGTGCGCATGAGGGCCGCCTCGTCTTCACATGTAAAGTGCGCCACACCGCTGCGGGAAGCATGGGTGGCGGCCCCCCCAAGGTCTTCGCTGCTCACCTCTTCATGGGTCACCGCTTTCACCACATTGGGGCCGGTAACAAACATGTAGCTGGTGCCTTCGGCCATTAAAATAAAGTCGGTAATTGCAGGCGAATACACAGCACCGCCTGCACAAGGTCCAAGAACCAGGCTTATCTGGGGAATTATTCCGGAGGCCAATGTGTTGCGATAAAAAATGTCGGCATAGCCACCTAAAGACACCACCCCTTCCTGAATGCGCGCTCCGCCTGAATCGTTGAGTCCTATAATGGGAATGCCACTTTCGAGGGCCATGTCCATGATCCGGCAAATTTTCTGGGCATGTGCTTCGGCCAGGGACCCTCCCAGTACTGTAAAATCCTGGGAAAATACGTACACCGGACGGCCGTTTATCGTGCCGTACCCGGTGACCACGCCATCCCCGGGAAATTTTTGTTTGTCCAAGCCAAAATGAGTGCTGCGGTGGGTGACCAGCATGCCAAATTCTTCAAAGCTATCGGGGTCCAGCAAGGCATTCAGTCGTTCCCGTGCTGTCAGTTTCCCTTTGGCATGTTGGGCCTTAATTTTATTTGGACCGCCTCCCTGAAGGGCTTGTTTTTTGAGTTTTTCGAGACGTTGAAGTTTATCTTTCATGAAGAGTGTAGACGACTTAAAAGATTTCAAAGTAAGAGAAAGGCATCCGAATCCTGCTGAAAGGGCAAGGCTTTTCGAAATTGAATAAGTTTTTCCATGAATATGGTGGCCATGCCACACCCGGGATGGAAAGGAGGAATGGCGGCTAACACGTGGCCGGAAAAATCCACTACCTGTGAATCTCCGGCATGAAGAACCCCCGCGCCATCGTAGCCACAGCGGTTAACAGCCACCACGTAACTCTGGTTCTCTATGGCCCTGGCCTTGAGCAAAGCCCGCCAGGCATAGCTGCGCCGCTCGGGCCAGCTGGCCACAAATAGCGCCACATCATAATCAAAATCAGGTCGGCGTCGGCACCACACAGGAAAGCGCAGGTCATAACATGTGAATAAAGCTATTTTCCAGTCCTTCCACACCACGAGGCATTGGGTTGTGCCGGGTGAAAAAACTTTATCCTCTCCAGCTAAGGTAAAAAGATGTTTCTTGTCGTACCATGATAATTGCCCCGTGGGCTCTGCCCAATAAAGGCGATTGAAATATTGAGAGCCTTCGCGGGTCATCACACTTCCAACCATCACCACACTGCGCCGGGCGGCTTCCTTCAGAAGCCACTGGCAGGCCGGGCCGCCCGGTGGTTCTGCCAGGTCAGTATTCATGGTGTACCCGGTATTGAACATTTCCGGAAGCACTACGATGCTATCCTGAGGAATATCCTGATCGGAAGGCTCGGGAATCCACAGATTGAGGTCTGGTCTTTCCCAGGCTGGGTTCGTCTGTACTAAACAGAAACTTAAAGGCTGCATAAAATTTCGGCCGCTGTGCGCAGGGTATCATCAGATTTGGCAAAGCACAACCGCAACAATCTGTGATCCTCCCGCCGATGGTAAAAAAATGAAACCGGTATCAGGGTGAGTTTTTTCTCCTGTGTCAGGCGCTCAGCAAAAGCCAAATCGTCTTCAGGTGTAATTTCTCCATACTGTAGCAATTGAAAATAGGTGCCCCTAGCCGGTTGAATGTGGAATTTGGATCCCTGCATCCAGGAAATGAACAAATCGCGCTTTCTTTGAAAATAAGGCCCAAGCGAAGCAAACCAAGTGTCGTTTTCTAAAGCTTGTGCTAAAGCTGACTGCAAGGGCGTATTGACCGAAAAGACATTGTATTGATGCACCTGCCTGAACTTTTCGGTGAGGCGGGGTCCTCCGACAATGTAACCCATTTTCCAGCCTGTGCAATGGAAAACTTTCCCAAAAGAATAAACGCTAAGACACCGATTTTCCAGGGAGGGAAGCGTACAAAGCGGGATGTGTTTGCGTCCATCAAAGGTGATGTGCTCATAGACCTCATCGCTCAAAACCAGAAAGGGATGCTGGCTGGCCAGCGCACTCAGGGCGGCATAATCTTCTTCGATCCAAACAGCCCCACTAGGATTATGCGGCGTGTTGAAGATAATCATTCGGGTGTGCTCAGTGAGCCGGGAGCTAATAATGTTCCAGTCCGGACGAAAAGTTTTTTCATTCAAGGGAACAAAAACACAGCGTCCGCCTACCAACTCTACAGCCGGAGCATAGCAATCGTACGCCGGTTCAGGAATGATGACCTCGTCCCCTGGTTGTACCAAGGCAGCAATAGCAGTAAAAAGGGCTTGGGTGCCGCCGGCGGTTACCGTGATTTCTTTCTCTGGATCGGACCTGTATCCATAATTTTTGAAAATTTTTTTGGAAATGGCCTCCCGCAATTCCGGCACTCCCGCCATTGGGGCGTATTGATGGAAACCGGATTGTATCACACGCGTGACCGCCTCGATTAAAAAATCCGGAGGGCCTTCGTCCGGAAATCCCTGACCTAAATTGAGCGCCTGATGCTGGCGGGCCAAGGCGCTCATGCGCGTGAAAATGGTGGTCTCCGGCGAGAGGACGCCCATAAGACACTAAAAAAGACGCCGGGCTTCGTTTCTTAAAATATCCATGGCCACCTGGGTGGGCATTTTTTCCACTTTTATGGTCACTTCCAAAATGAGCTTGCTCAAGTCAAGGCCGTCTTTCACATCGCCTGTCTGTGTGAACGCCATGTTGATCAGTTTAACTATTTCCTCCCGGGCCGTTTTTACGGCTTCCCAGGCTTCGTTGCTTACATATACCTGCTGGGTGAGGTTATGATCAAATTCGTCGCGTATTACTTTCAATAGTTCTGCGTGCAGTTGTCGTGTGGTTTTGCCATGGGGCGGCACGCGCATCAGTAAATTGCCCGGGGTGATGCGTTCCATAAGCAAAATAAGCCGCTCATAGGCCTGCAAACGCAAAGGAAGGGTGATGTTGCGGTTTTGACTTAAAAGTCTGAAATAACGGGCTTTTTCCTGTTTTTTCAGCATGTAGTCGTTCATGATCCAGACGGCGAGTGCCACTATTAAGGGAGGCACCAGCAATCGGATGATTTCAAGACCAATATTTAGGGCATCCATATATTCAATTTGAAATTACTCTCCCAGCCATTCCCGATACAATATACCTGCCACGCCCGCCGCGGCCATGGCTTCCTCTGGACTCAATCGGGATTGGCATTTGTCGGGAGAGAAGTATTTTTCTACAAATTTGGTAGTAAAAGTTCCCTTGCGAAAATCTTCGTGATCCAGAGCGAAAGCACAAAAGGGAAGCGTGGTTTCAATGCCCCCCACAGCAAAATTTTGAATGGCTTCCAACATCCTCTGAATGCACTGATTTCTATCCGGAGCCCACGCTATCAGTTTGGCGATCATCGGATCGTAATAAATTGGGATGTCACGGTCGGCTGTGTATCCTCCGTCCACCCGAATGCCTTCTCCCTCCGGCGGCTGATACACTGTGAGCCGGCCCGTGTCAGGAGAGAAATTGTTGGCAGGATCTTCGGCGTACACGCGCGCTTCGATGGCATGGCCATGGCGTGGAACAGCGTCTTGGGAAAGCGGCAAAGGCGCCCCTTCCGCCACGCGAATCTGAAGCTCCACCAAGTCCAGGCCTGTGATCATTTCTGTGACGGGGTGCTCCACTTGAAGGCGCGTATTCATTTCCAGAAAATACAGCCCCCCACCCGGTTCATATATGAACTCTACCGTACCTGCTCCCCGGTAGTTGCAGGACCTGGCTACATTGACGGCATGACGACCGACTTCCTGCCGTTGATGTTCGGTGAGTGAAGGACTGGGGGCTTCTTCTATCACTTTTTGATGTCGTCTTTGAATGCTGCACTCTCTTTCCCACAGATGGATGATTTGGCCATGCATGTCAGCCATCACCTGAACCTCAATATGTTTGCTTTCGGGGAGATATTTTTCTAAAAAAACACTTTTGTCTCCAAAAGCCGAAAGCGCTTCACTTTGGGCCCGGGCCAGGTTTTCTTCAAATTCTTCCGCCCGCCATACCACGCGCATACCCTTTCCGCCCCCTCCGGCCGATGCTTTTATCAGTACTGGAAAACCAATGTCTTCCGCGATTTTTTGTGCCTGAGCAGCATCCTCCACGGCATCAATCGTGCCCGGAACCAGAGGAATCCCATAGCGGGCCACGGCTTTTTTGGCTGCGATTTTGGACCCCATGATTTCCATGGATTCGGCCGTCGGCCCTATGAAAATCAATCCAGCGTCCTCCACGGCTCGCGCAAAAGCCGGATTTTCTGACAAAAATCCATACCCGGGATGGATGGCTTCTGCTCCTGTTTTGCGGGCGGCATCCAATATAGCCGCAATGTTTAGATAGCTTTGAGAAGAAGGCGCCGGGCCAATGCACACGGCTTCGTCTGCCATTTCCACATGCAGCGCCCACCGATCGGCTTCTGAATACACCGCAACTACGCCAATTCCAAGCCGATGACAGGTGCGTGCCACACGGCAGGCTATTTCTCCACGGTTGGCAATAAGGATTTTTTGTATTTTCTTAATTGCCATCGAAGCGGCTTAGTTCTGGCGAAAGTATGAAAAGCAGGAATTTTTCCGGCCAATATGGTGCTCTCTGCCGGATAGAGAAATCCATTGTCACTTAAAGGCACTGAGTCCGGTAATGTCCATCCCTGTGATGAGCAGGTGGATATCGTGGGTGCCTTCGTAAGTGATCACACTTTCCAGATTCATCATATGCCGCATGATGCTATACTCACCAATAATTCCCATTCCGCCCAAAATTTGACGCGCTTCCCGAGCCACCGTAAGAGCCATGTGAACGTTGTTGCGCTTGGCCATGGAAATCTGGGCCGGTGTGGCACGGTTTTCATTTTTTAAAATTCCCAGACGCCACACCAGCAACTGGGCCTTGGTGATTTCTGTGATCATTTCGGCCAGCTTTTTTTGCTGAAGCTGAAAAGAAGCTATGGGTCTTCCAAATTGATGTCGTTCCAGACTATAGCGCAAGGCCGTGTCATAACAATCCAAGGCCGCTCCAATAGCACCCCAGGCAATTCCGTAGCGTGCAGAATTCAAGCAACTCAAAGGTCCTTTGAGGCCCTTCACCCCGGGAAGGACATTTTCTTCAGGGATAAACACATTGTCAAACACCAATTCCCCTGTGGCAGAGGCGCGCAGGCTCCATTTTTTGTGGGTTTCCGGTGTGGAAAAACCTTCCATCCCGCGCTCCACAATCACGCCGCGAATCGTACCTTCCTCGTCTTTGGCCCACACCACAGCAATATCGGCGAAAGGGGCGTTGGAAATCCACATTTTAGCGCCGTTCAGGAGATACCCCTGACCATGGCGCCGAAGGCTGCTTTCCATGGAACCGGGATCGCTGCCGTGGTTGGGCTCCGTGAGACCAAAACAACCCATGATCTCACCCCGAGCCAGGCGCGGAAGGTATTTTTGCTTTTGTTCTTCACTTCCAAAAGCAAAAATGGGATACATCACTAATGAGGATTGCACGCTGGCGGTGCTGCGGATACCGCTGTCACCCCTTTCCAACTCCTGCATAATGATGCCATAGGCTATCTGGTCTAATCCGGCGCCGCCGTATTCCTGCGGTATATACGGGCCGAATGCTCCGATACCGGCGAGACCCGGTATCAAATGAGATGGAAATTCAGCCCGTTGGGCATAATCTTCAATTATCGGGGTCAGTTCTTTTTTAACCCAAGCCCGCACAGATTCCCTGATGAGCCTGTGCTCATCGGTCAACAATTCTTCTACGAGATAATAATCGTGGTATTGAAACTTGTCAGAAAAAGCCATTAGAAATAATTTGAGCTATACTAACAAACAGGTAAAGTTTCGGATTAAAGAATCAGCATCGCATCGCCATAGCAGAACAGCCGATACTTTTCTTTCACAGCCGTTTGATAGGCCTCTTCCAAAAGTTCGATTCCGCAAAAGGCCGCAGCGGCCATCATCAGTGTGGTTTCGGGCTGGTAAAAATTGGCCACCATACAGGTGGGAACCTGAAAATTGTAAGGGGGAAAAATGAATTTGCTGGACCACCCCTTATAGGCTTTCACCTGGCGATCGGTGCTCACGCAAGACTCCAGCGCTTTGAGCACCGATGTGCCCACCGCGCAAATCTGTCCCCTGTTGCGCACTGTGGCATTGATTAGGGCAGCATTCTCCTTATCAATCATCACCTCCTCCGACTCTGTTTTGTGTTTGGTAAGGTCTTCCACCTCCACTGGACGGTAGCCTCCCGGACCGATGTGTAGTGTGATTTCTGCTTTGTTTATCCCCAAAATCTCCATGCGTTTGAGCAATTCACGGCTAAAATGCAAAGAGGCGGTGGAGGGACTGGTGGAACCTTCAATTTTAGCCAGAAGTGATTGATATCTTTCCTCATCGATGGGCTCCGCTTCCCGCCCCAAATAGCGCGGAATGGGCGTGTGCCCAAGGCTGAACAACAACTTCCGAAAATCCTCGTGCTTGCCGTCAAAAAGAAATCTCAAGGTGCGTCCACGCGAAGTGGTGTTGTCTAAAACTTCCGCCACCAGCTCTTCATTATCACCAAAAAATAATTTATTGCCAATTCGAATTTTCCGGGCCGGCTCCACGAGCACATCCCAGAGTTTGCTTTCCGGGTCCAGCTCTCTCAATAAAAAGACCTCTATGATGGCTCCGGTTCTTTCCTTATTCCCATAAAGACGGGCGGGAAATACCTTGGAATTGTTGAAGACGAAAGTATCCCCTTCTTTAAAATATTCCAGAATATCTTTAAAGACTTTATGCTCAATTTTGCCCGTGTTCCGATGCACCACCATCAGCCGGGACTCATCCCGGTGGTGTGTGGGGTACTTGGCCACAAGTTCTTCCGGATATTTGTATTTGAACCGGGAAAGTTTCATCGATTTTGAAAAATGGGCACAAAAGTAGGATTTTAAAAACTTTTAAACAAATTGGCCCGACAGGCCCTGCGCATATAGAATTATTCCACCGTCACCGACTTGGCCAGATTCCGGGGCTGATCCACATTGCACCCGCGCATCACGGCGATGTGGTAGGCCAAAAGCTGCAAGGGCACACTGTTGACGATGGGAGAAAAGGCATCTTCCACTTCGGGCACCTCAATGATGTGGTCTGCCAGGTTTTTCACCGTTTGGTCTCCAGCGTTCACAAGGGCTATTATACGGCCTCCGCGGGCTTTAACCTCCTGGATGTTGCTGATAATTTTTTCATAGTGGCCTCTGCGCGTGGCGATCACCACCACCGGCATATTTTCGTCAATTAGCGCAATTGGACCGTGCTTCATTTCTGCGGCCGGATAACCTTCAGCATGAATGTACGATATTTCCTTCAACTTCAGGGCTCCTTCTAGGGCTACTGGAAAATTAAACCCTCTTCCAAGATACAAAAAGTTAGAAGCGTCTTTATAGAGATGCGCGATTTCCCTCACCCGCGCCTCCGTGCGCAGAGCTTCTTCCACTTTTTGAGGGAGATCATCCAATTCATTGATGAGCCTGAAAAAATCTTTCTGAGCCAAATGTCCCAGGCTGCGACCCAGGTAGAGGGCAATGAGCGAAAGCACCGCCACTTGGGCCGTGAAAGCCTTGGTGGAAGCCACGCCAATTTCCGGGCCGGCATGTGTGTAGGCTCCGGCATGGGAGGCCCGCGCAATGGACGATCCCACCACATTGCATATACCAAAGATGGTGGCCCCTTTGGATTTAGCCAGTTCGATGGCGGCCAGGGTGTCCGCTGTTTCCCCGCTTTGGGAAATAGCCACTACGATATCCCGGTCGCTTACGACCGGATTGCGGTATCGAAACTCGGAGGCGTATTCCACCTCGACGGGAATTCTGGCAAACTCTTCGATCAGGTATTCCCCTACAAGGCCCGCATGCCAGCTGGTTCCGCAGCCCACGATGATGATGCGGTCGGCCGTTTTAAACTTATGATCGTAATCTATGAGCCCTGCCATGGAAATCCGCCCCGTCTGTACATCCAACCGCCCCCGCAGACTGTCTCGAATGGAGCGGGGTTGTTCAAATATTTCCTTCAGCATGAAGTGTTCATAGCCCCCTTTTTCTATGGCCTCCAATTCCAGCTCCAATTCATGAATAACGGGTGTAATTTGAATGTTTTTAATGGTTTTAACGATCAATGGCTCCCCCTTTTTGAGAATGGCCATTTGTTCGTCTTCCAGGTATATGACGTTGCGCGTGTACTCAACGATGGGTGTGGCATCGGAAGCCAAATAGTATTCTCCATGCTCACCCAATCCAATCACCAGGGGACTTCCTTTTTTGGCAGCCACAATGGTGTCCGGCCAGTCTTTGTGCATCACGGCAATGGCATAGGCCCCCACCACTTCATTCAGCGCTTTACGAACGGCTTCATCAAAGGGCACTTTTTCTTCGCGCATGATGAAGTCCGTAAGGTTCACGACGACTTCGGTATCGGTGTCGCTTCTGAATTTATAGCCGCGTTTTTGCAGTCCTTCCTTGAGGGCTGCATAGTTTTCAATGATACCATTGTGAATGATCACCATGGACTCTGAATCCGAGAGATGCGGATGGGCATTTTTGTCATCGGGCGGACCGTGTGTGGCCCAGCGTGTGTGGCCAATACCCATAGAGGAATGCACATTTTGACTTTGGGCCAGGGCTTCTAAATCGGATACTTTCCCTTTGCATTTGATCACGCGGATTCCCCCATTCATCAGGGCCACGCCCGCGCTGTCATAACCTCTGTATTCCAAACGCTTTAGGCCTTTAATTAGAATTGGATAGGCTTGAGCGTTACCGATATATCCTACAATACCACACATGCTTGTATTTTTTTCACTAAAAGTATGTATTTCAAGGAATAGAAGAAAAATAAATTCTAAGCCTGGGCGCCGATATGGCCGGAAAAAGCTGAGGACCGTAAAAAATCACAGCATCCGCCCGAGAGGCTTTATATTCAACATAATCTACCAAAAGTGGAAGGTTTTCGATTTGGCCGCTGCGCATCTTAACGATGTGCTGGGTTATGTTGAAAACATAATGTTTTTTCTTTTCATCCCAAATACCGGCCACGTAAGCCATGCCTGCGGCATCCTCCAAAACCCCAAGGGAACCCTCCTTCCGTATAATAAACATTCCTAAAATCTGGGGTAGAGCTTTGTTGCCTTGGACGTTTTCCGCCACGGGTAGAATGATTTCCGCTTTGCTGATGGCCAGGGCTTCCGATTTTTGCACAGAATAAGGTAAAGCAATATTTAACTTCAAGCGGCAACCCCCCATAGGCTGCAAATACGCCAGCTGCATCGATTCGAATTGTTGTTGGTTTTGAAACGGCAGCTGCGACACAGAATAATTATGCACAAACTGATTGACCCAGACATTGCTCTCCCGAACCCCCAGCTCAAATACAGAGGTGTCGTTATAATAAATTTTTAAATACGTGGCAGCGGAGGGCATATTAAAAAATAAAAAAGCTCCAAAGCCCAAGGCTGGCGCGGGTGTTGCTTTAATGTAGAGACCCTTGAAAAATTGACGGAACAAACCATCATCTGAAAGCGCGGTAGGATTTTGAGTCAGCAATTTGTAGCCAAATGCCGGATCCAGGCGCAACCTCAGTTGAGGAGGTTCTTTCAAGCCGTTCACCACCACAGAATCATAGACGCGGGGTATGAAAGTGTGTTGCCCGATAACTGCCGGTTTCACAGCAAGCACCGTATCGTACGGGTAGCCCCGCGTGCCCTGGGGACGCAATTCCAAAGAATCTTCCAATTCATACACTTGCACGGTTTGTAGGCCCCTATATTTACTGATATCTCCATAAAATCTTGGGGACGCATAAGGCAAACAGAGGATCACCGAGTCCACCTTGTCCACTATGCCCACACCCGATGCATAAATTTGGTTAAGACGGAAGTTGGTATATATGGAAGCTGTGGTGATTCCAAAAATGGGATCCCAAAGTGACCCCAAAATCCCATACAGCGCACGATCCGAACGAAAAAAAGTATCCCTGACGACTGTTATTTTGAAGGTGGTATCCACGTAATGGGCTGACAGGCCTGCATCTGCCAAATCCTTATCAGGGCCCAGCTTGTCCTGCGGTTTTTTACACTGACAAAAGAAAAGAATAGTAAAAAAGAGAGTACTCCAGATTGGGAGATTTAAAAACCTTCGCATTCCCGGATGCCCGGCAGTCTTCATGATGTCGCGGGCCAGGCCTTGAATATTATTTTGTTTCGGACAAAAGAGATTGTTCTTGAAGCACTGAAGAAAACACTTTTTCCATAAAATCCCCCGCCGGCTCTTCGCCTTGATACACCATGGTTTTTTCGCGCACCGCATCGAAGTTGAGAAGGTATTTTGATGCGTTGGCCTCCGGAAGCACCACGGCGTCTGCATAATGGGCTGCGCAGGACATCATGGCTTTAAAATCCGAAGGGCCTTCCAGCCAGGCCGGCATATCGGCATCCGGAAAATCCATAATTTTGGATGTAAATTCTCCTGACATGGTGCCAGAGAATTTGTCCTGATCGTAAACTACATACACCACTTTACTATCCGAAAACAAGGGATTGTCTTGCAACTGGGTTTTTAGATAGTAGGGTACAAGGCTGGAAAACCAGCCGGCACAAAAAACAATATCCGGAGGCCAGCCCAATTTTTTTACGGAATCTAAAACCCCTTTACAGAAAAACAACAATCTCTCTTCGTTGTCCGGATAAAACTGCCCGCTCTCATCCCAAAAAGTGTTTTTTCTTGCAAAATACTCATCGTTGTCTATGAAATACACTTGTACGCGTATCTGCGGAATGGAAGCTACCTTGATTACAAGGGGCTGATCAGACCCATTCACAATAATGTTGATCCCGGATAAACGGATCACTTCATGGAGTTGATGCCGTCTTTCATTGATGTAACCAAACTTGGGCATAAAATTCCGGATTTCGTGCCCCAGGTCGTACATTTTTTCAATAACCTCCCGCACCTGGAGTCCCATGGGCGCATTTTCTGTTGGAAGGTAGGGAGATATTTCACTGGAAATAAACAAAATTCTGGATTTTTCCATAGATGGGCGCCTGCTATTCTTTCAAAAAACGATTTAGGAAAATCTTCTGCAAAGGTAGATAAAAAAAACGGGTTTAAATAACAACTTTAAATGACAAATTTTGCAACACCACCTCCAACGCAAGATTGGCTTTAATATTGCACCGCTTAGTTTGTGGAAATTATTGAAGACCGCCAGGCTCTGGCTACTTATTTAGAAAAAAACGTTCCTGGGGAGGCCTCGATAGGTTTCGTGCCCACGATGGGGGCCTTGCATGAGGGCCATTTGGCTTTGGTTCGTAAAGCGCGGGCTAACAGTAGCCTGGTGGTGGTTTCCCTGTTCATCAACAGGCGACAATTTAATAATCTGGATGATTATGAAAAATATCCGCGCAATGTGCAGGCTGATCTTTCTCTTTTGGAGACCGTAGGGCCTGATGTGGTCTTTCTTCCGGAAGAAGATAACCTTTTCCGGGGTGTGGCATTTCCTGTTTTTGATCTGGGTTCTTTGGATGACCGCCTGGAAGGAAAATTCCGACCCGGACACTTCAGAGGTGTTTTCGAGGTGTTGTGGGTATTTTTTTCCCTTATCCGACCACGTTATGTTTTCATGGGGCAAAAAGACCTTCAGCAATGTGCGGTGGTGGAAAAGTTGCTCAAGCAACACTTTCCTTTCACCACCCTTTGCATGGTGCCCACAGTGCGCGACAAGGACGGTCTGGCTCTTAGCTCCAGAAATCTTCGATTGACCCCGGAGGAGCGAATAAAAGCGGCCGGGGTATCCAGAGCGCTCCTCTCCGCCGCCAACGCTCTGCCTGGAATGGCCTGGACACAACTCCGGCAGGATCTCCTGGAGACGATACACCAAGCGGGTTTTTCATCGGAATATGTGGAGTTAATTCAATATCCGGAATTTTCCATGGAACAACGCTACAAGCCTGGTAGCCTGCAAGCCATTTGTCTGGCTTATTATACAGAATCCGTGCGACTCATCGATAATGCTTGGGTGAAGAGTCCGCTGAGCGCAGGCCTTTTTTCTTAATTACCTTTGCGGCCCGTCATGCACATCACTGTACTGAAATCCAAAATTCATCGGGTGCGTATTACAGAAGCCGATTTGAATTACATTGGCAGCATCACCATTGATGAAAATCTGATGGAAGCTGCAGGACTTATCGAAAATGAGCAGGTGCATGTGCTCAATTATTCCAATGGGGAACGGCTGATCACTTATGTCATTCGCGGGGAGCGGGGCAGTGGCATTATCTGTATGAATGGTCCCGCCGCCCACAAAATGCGTGTGGGGGATCACGTCATCGTTTTGTCCTATGCTCAAATTCCGGCTTCAGAAGCCTCCGCTTTCAAGCCCAAAATTGTTTTTCCCGATCCGGAAACCAACTCTCTCTAAAGCTTTGGTTTCTTTGCGAAGCTGGAAATGGCCCGGCCGGATCGTTCAATCTTTGGTCCTCGCAGCCGCTGGAGTTGCCATATTGGTGTACACCCTTCGCAACACGCCGTGGACCGACTTTAAATCCGCGCTTCACGCCGTGCAACCTGCCTGGCTTTTAGCACTTGGCGCCATTATTTTTTTAAGCCATTTCCTGCGGGCTTGGCGTTGGCAATTGCTGTTTCAAAAAGAAAACCGAAGACCCGGTCTTTGGGCTTGTTTCCACGCGCTCATGGCCGGATATCTCGTCAACCTCATTCCTCCCCGGGCCGGCGAGATTGTTCGGGCCGCCCTGCTGAGTCGCTCTGCAGATATTCCTGTGGAAAAAACTTTAGGTACTGTTTTGTTGGAACGCCTTTTGGATCTTGTGACACTCCTAATTCTTTTTATCCCGACGCTTGGGTTTTCAGGACCGACCCTGTATCACTATGCGCAGATTCACATCTTAGAACCCCTAAATGCTTCTCAAAAAATCTTTTGGATGGGTGGTTTGACGTTTCTTCTGATTGCGGCAGTCGTATTCTTTATCCTCTTGAAATCTCCCTGGGGGATGAAAAAAGTGCCCGTCTTGAATAGATTTTGGGAAGGCCTCACCGCTTTTTTAACCCTGCAAAAACCCTTTCTTTTCCTTTTCCTAACTTTAGCCATTTGGGGCTGTTATTGGCTGGTGAACCTCATTGGATTTCAAAGCGTAGGACTCATCCCGGAACAGCCGGCTGCTGCGGCTTTGGCCCTGATGACCGTGGGAACCATCGGGATGATTGTGACACCTGGCGGCACCATCTATCCTTTAATGGCAGCCGGTATTTTAAGTTTGTGGAATGTATCTTATAAAGAAAGCCTGCTTTTAGGTTGGCTTTTATGGGGAAGCCAGATGTTGTTGTTTTTGGCCCTGGGAGCTCTGGCTTTTTTTATTTTGCCCCTCACAAAAACCCGCCATGCCCAGCACACTTCAAAACATTGAAAAACGAATTTTTAAAGACTCCCTAAGCTTTAAACGTCAGCTTCACCGATGGCGTTTTCTTGAAAAAAGCATCGTTTTTACGAACGGTTGCTTTGACCTGCTCCATCCGGGGCACATTCATTTGCTTTCCGAAGCGGCCGATATGGGCGATATTCTTTTGGTGGGTCTTAATTCCGATGCCTCTGTGGGCCGCCTTAAAGGCGCCGACCGACCGCGTATTAAAGAAAGTCTTAGGGCCCTACAACTGGCCTCTTTGTTTTTTGTGGATGGTGTGATCCTCTTTGAAGAAGACACCCCGGAAGCTCTCATCCGTGAAGTAAAGCCAGACGTCTTGGTGAAGGGGGGCGATTATTCTCCTGATCAGATTGCAGGGGCTGATTTTGTGAAAAGCTATGGAGGGCGTGTGGAAATTGTACCTCTTTTAGAGAACTTTTCTACATCTAAATTACTTACAAAAATTTAAAAATCATATCTAAATTTGCAGAAATCTCAAATCTTTCTATGAAAAAATTTTCGTTTTTTCTCATAATCCTTGTAGGCCTGGCCTTTTGGACTGCCTGTTCCAAATCTTTGGAAAATAAATTGCGCGGCACCTGGGTGGTGGAAAACACCCGTCTTCCCCAGTATCCCAAACCCAGCGACTCCACCTATTGGCATTTTGAGGGGGGCACCCTTGCAATCCGTTACGTTCTTCTGAATCGTACAGATACCGCTTCTTACACTTTTAAACGTAAGGGCACCAGCCGTTATCTCGTTATCTCCTGTGATAAAGATAGTCCGGCGCTATTTGGTTCCGGCACAAAAGACTGGTTTGTTGTGCGCCTCAAAAAGGATCAGTTGCGCCTGGCTTATGGGATTGTGGACGATGAAGGCCGGCAAAGAGGGCTTGAGCAATATGATTTAATCCGTATTGGCGATTAAAAGCAGGGGGCTTTCTAAAGCCTGTGAAGCCCAAAAAAATCTTCTACTGCTCAGCATGCGGCCAGGAATCTGTCCAGTGGATGGGCCGTTGCCCTTCATGCAATGCATGGAATTCTTTTAAGGAAGTTCCGACAACAAAAAGCCGTCTCCTTAACGGGGAGCCCGAAGGGCTTTTCGAAAGCCATAACGCGCTGCAACTTCTCTCGGACATTCGTCCTGACACTTTGGAACGGGTGAAGACCCCGCTGGAAGATCTGAATTTGGTTCTGGGCGGTGGCTTTGTTCCTGGGTCCATGGTCCTCCTTGCGGGAGAACCCGGCATTGGTAAAAGCACTCTGGCACTTCAAAGCATATTAGGTCTTCCAAACCAAAAAACATTGTATGTGACGGGAGAAGAAAGCGCTGCTCAGATCTGGCAAAGAGCTCAGCGTATAGGCCTGAAGCCCGGCGCTTGTCACGTGCTCCCGGATGTCACGCTCGAGGCGCTTCTGCAAACCCTTTCCGATCTGAGGCCATCGCTCACCGTAGTGGACTCCATACAGACGCTGTCAGACCCTAGATTAGAAGCCTCTCCGGGCTCAATAGTTCAAATAAGGGAATGTGCAGCTCGCATCACACGGGCTGCGCGGGGCCTTCACATGCCGGTTCTCCTGATTGGCCATGTGAACAAAGAAGGGGATGTCGCTGGCCCTAAGCTTCTCGAGCACATGGTGGACGTAGTGCTTTATTTTGAAGGGGACCGTCACCACCATTTCCGACTTCTGCGGGCTCAAAAAAATCGTTTCGGAAGCACTCAAGAACTGGGCATATTCGAAATGGGACCTTCTGGCCTTCGAGAGGTTCGGGATCCTTCACGGGTTCTGATCTCTGCCACACGGGAGGCCTGCAGCGGCTCTGTTCTTTGCCTGGCCTCAGAAGGCACCCGGTCTTTTCTGGTAGAAGTGCAGGCGTTGGTTTCGCCGGCGGTGTACGGTACACCTCAGCGTATGTCTTCGGGTTTTGATATCCGCCGGTTGAATATGCTTTTGGCTGTCCTGGAAAAACGCTGTGGAATGCGGATGAGCCAAAAAGATGTTTTTGTTAATGTCACGGGGGGTATCCGCCTGGAAGATCCTGCGGCGGATCTGGCTGTCGTGGCGGCGCTTTGCTCCTCCTGGCTGGATGCGCCGCCGCCCCCGCGCGCGGCCTTCTCTGGCGAGGTGGGCCTCACCGGTGAAGTACGGCCCGTTCTCCGCCTGGAACAGCGCCTATCTGAAGCCTCCCGCATGGGCATCGAATGTATTTTCTTGTCTGCTGCCCATAAAGAAGCCCTCAGGCCTGAGGCACCAGAAAGTGTTTTGGTTTCTTCTGTGCGGCAATTGATGCACCGGACCTTTAACCCTGCTGGGCCCGAACCTGTTCCGGTATGATTTTCCTGTGAACCCCTGCCGGACCCCTCTTCAGATCCGCGGCAAATCGTCCAGCAACCTTACCACCGGAGCAAATTCGTCCGCCAATTCGGTGTCGTCATTGTCGTCATCCTCCTCAATAGCGCCCATCTCCTGATGTTTGTACAAACTCCATTGGCCCTCCGAGAATTCCAATGCGGTTAAATTTTCTACCCAATCCCCCGAATTCAGGTAAAGAATTTTGTGTCCGTTATGAACCCTGAAAGTGATGGAAGGCTGATGAATATGCCCGCAAATGACCGTATCATAACCGTGATGAATCGCCATTTCCACAGCGGTTTCTTCAAAATCTGCAATGTATTTGACGGCGCGTTTTACTTTGTTTTTCACCATTTTGGATATGGAAACCCGCTCTTTTCCCATGGCCAACAACAGATGGTTAATGGTCCGGTTCATAAGGATGAGAAGGTCGTAGCCTTTGCCCCCGATTTTAGCCAGCCATTTGGCGTTGATGATGGACGGGTCAAAAACATCGCCGTGAAAAATCCATGTTTTTTGGCCTTGTACTTCAATAATTAATTTGTCCACCAAAGAAAAATTGGCCAAGTGAAAATCCGAAAAACGGCGCAACATTTCATCGTGGTTTCCTGTCACATAATACACTTTGACACCCTGCACGATCATTTTTAAAATGCGGTTCACCACTTTCATGTGCGCTTTGGGCCAATAGTTTTTACTAAAATTCCAAATGTCTATGATGTCGCCATTGAGAACTAAAACCCGGGGAGAGATGCTTTTCAGATAGGCATTGAGTTCTTCGGCATGACAGCCGTAAGTGCCCAAATGCACATCGGAAATAACCACTATCTCCACTTCCCGCTTTTCTTTTTTCATACCTAACAAAGTACGAACAGGCGGGTTACGGCATTATTGCTGAACTTTTAAGACTTTAGAGAAAAGACCGCGCTTTTGATTAATTTTTTGTTAAATAAGCCCCTTCTAAAGTTCACTTTTTCAACTCATTATGATGATAATTGGGTCCTTTTTATGAGGCTTGCATACTTTCGGGCACTTTAGGGACGAAATCCGGATTGTAAAAAGATCGTCTGTAAATCCTGGATTTTCATGAGACTGTCTAACGTCACCTGCGGATGCTGATCCAAATAATTTTCGACTATTTTCCAGCCCAGCCAAATGCCCGTGCGGCCGGGGGTTTCCGAGGGCATGCCGTAAGAAAAGGGCGCTTCTTCGAAATATCGGGAAACATCTCTACTTTCCCGGCTCTGCAACAAGCCTGCATCCACAAAATATTGCCAAATATTCCGAAGATTTTTTTCGCAAAAATCCCATTGTTCCTTGGTATATCCCATGATGTAGTAAGGCTTTTCATCCGGCAAGATTTTTCTAAGAATGGTCATGAGGCGGCCATGATATATCAGATTTTCTGAAAAAGTGGGCCTGTCTGCCGTCATAGGAAATTCCGTCAGAAGCCAGGCTCTCAGGCTTTCGGAATGCAAAAATTCAGGTTCACGCCTTTTTCTGATGTATGCGGGCATATTCATGGCCAGATAGGCTTCAAAATCCTGGCCCAGGTACATATCTATGCCCACGAATAAGGTGGAATCATTCACTGCGGCGGCATAATTCAAGGCCGAAATACAAACCACCACACGGGGCACTATTTTTTTCGGAAAATAATAATTATACCGGCCCAATCCAAGCATCAGCTTTTTAAATGGCGCGCTTCCTGTGCCATAGCGTTGAAGGGCTTTTTCATATAATTGTTTCATGTAAAAATCGTTTCGAAAACCCGCCAACTGTACTGAAAAGGTCGAGTCGTCTGGATTACCCAACCTAAGGATGCCCTTGAAATAGTCTTGATAGGCAAAAGGCAGCGCTTTTTTCAGGCTGTCCAGAAGTTCTTTGTGGCCCAGAGGAGAGGCAAAAAGGGCTATATCGAGCCGGGCCAAAAAAACAGGTGTTTTTTCTGCATGCTTTGTGGCTCGGCGCTCTTCAGCACTTCGGCACCGCCAGGCAAAAAGACATACAAAAACAATACAAACTCTTAGGATACATTTCTTTGACACAGCCCCAAAGTTAGGAGCCGCCGCCGCCTGGGGCAACTAAAGCCTTCCCATGCTCTGCCAGGGCTAATTTTGTCGCGAATTTTGAAGTATGCCTAATACACCGGACTTAAACAATCCTTATCCCTGTTTAGACAAATCACTGGCCCTGCTGGCTCATGCCCGTTCCTTTATGACGCCGGTATCGCAAACCTTGGCCAAAGGTCCTGGCCAATATTCCGAAGGCGCCAGCCCGGTGTATTTGGAACGCGGAGAGGGCTGTCGCGTATGGGACATTGACGGGAATGAATACATTGACCTCAATGCCGCCATAGGCCCTCTTTCCCTGGGTTACAATGTGCCGGAAATAAATCAGGCCATTCAGGCCCAATTGCAGAAAGGTATCACATTTTCTTTACCACATCGTCTGGAAGCTGAACTTGCAGAAAGAATTCACCATATTATTCCCAATGCCGAAGCCGTGCGCATCAGCAAAAGCGGGGCGGATGTCTGCAGCGCGGCAGTGCGTGTGGCCCGTGCCTACACAGGAAGAAAAAAAGTGTTGTGCTGCGGATATCACGGATGGCACGACTGGTATATCAGCGTCACGTCCCGCTCGGCCGGCATTCCGGAGGAAGTGCGAAATCTCACCTTCACATTTGATTACAACAATCTGGCCTCTCTGGAAAATGCTTTGGATTCGGATGTGGCCTGCGTGATCATGGAACCCTTCGTTTTTGATCCTCCGCACGAAGGTTATCTCCAAAAAGTACAGGAACTCTGTCGTCAAAACGGGAGCCTATTTATTTTGGATGAAATGTGGACCGGCTTCAGGCTGGCCTTGGGCGGAGCTCAGGAATATTTTGGTCTTCGACCGGATTTGGCCACCTACAGCAAAGCCGTAGCCAACGGAATGCCGATTGCCCTCCTCACGGGTCGGCGGGAGATTCTTCAACTTTTCGAAGAGGACGTTTTCTTTTTTACCACCTTCGGAGGAGAAGCGCTCTCCCTTGCCGCGGCATTGGCCACCCTGGATTACATGGTTCAAAATAATGTGATTGCGCGGATTGCAGAAACCGGCGCCTACATTAAGAACCGACTCAATACCTTAATTCAAGAACTGGGCTTTGATAAATACTTCGTATGCAAAGGCTTTCCCTGCCGCACCACTTTGCACATCCATCCGGAAGCCGGGGATGCTCTTTTGTTGAAAACCTATATTCAGCAAGAAATGATCCGCATGGGTGTGCTGTGGCAAGGCAACCATAACATTATGCTGGCCCACACCACCGATGATCTGGATTTCGTTCTTTCGGCCTATCAGATAGCTCTCACGGGCGCCATTCAACATCTACGGGAGGGAACCCTTCAAAAAGCTCTGAGAGGAAAAAAACTAGAGCCTGTTTTCAGGAAGGTGGATAACTTTAATATGAAGCCCGCGGCCTCCCGTTAAATTACAATAATTTTTCTACGATTATTCTTTAACGATAATCCGGCGCACACGAAGGTTTATTCCGGTAAGAACTTCGTAAGGTATAGTACCCAAGAGGCGCCCCATTTCCTCCGGACCCCAACCGGGATGAAAGACAGCCGCCGTGTCACCGGGCTGAACCTGTAATTCGGTGACATCGCACAACGTCATATCCATACATATTCTACCCACGGTGGGAGCCCGCCCGTCAGAAAACCGAAACGACCAGACCCCGCGGCCCAGACGACGTGAAAAACCATCGGCATAGCCCAAACCTAAAACAGCTATTTTTCTCTCTCTGTCGGCCACTCCCTCCAGCCCATATCCCACGGGTTCTCCGGGAGGCACAAGCTTCACCGCCAATACTGTGGTATACCAGGAAAATGTTCCGCGTAAATCCAAGCCGGCCTGACCTTCACCATAGCCATAAAATCCTATACCTAAACGCACCATATCCAAAGCCATTTCAGGAAAGCGAAAAGCGGCCGCGCTGTTGGCAATATGGGCCAGCACACCCTGCCCGAAGGCTTGTTTCGCCTGCTGGACCCAGGGTAAAAATCTTTCAAATTGTTTCCTTGTAAAATTTTCCATGGCTGGGTCGTCCGCGCCGGACAAGTGAGAAAAGATCGACCTGACGTGAAAAAATTTTTGAGCCGCTTCCACCATTTGGGGCCATACTTGGGACATGGTATCGTGGGGAAAGCCCAGCCTGTGCATTCCAGTATCTACTTCAAAATGTGCAGGCACTTTCTCCGCACCCAAATCTCTCAATGCCAAAACCCATTCTTGCATATACTCCGCGCTGTGAAGCACAGGTTCCAAACGGTATTCCAGGGCAGTGGGAATAAATGCCGGCGGCACATGCATCACCATCACAGGCAGTTGCAGACCGCGCCGCCTCAATTCCACCCCTTCGTCCGGATAGGCCACAGCCACATAATCGGCCGCCACCTGACGAATGGCAAAAGCCATGCCTTCTCCACTGCCATATGCGGCCGCCTTTAACATCAGCATGATACGGGCTCTTTCCTTTAGGTACACTCGGTATTGATGCACGTTGTGACGCAGGGCATCTGCAGAAATTTCTACCCATGTTTGTTGGGTCTTCCGGCTCAATAGCCCTATCACACGTTCCAGAGCGTATTTGCGGGCACCTTTAAATAAAATTGTTTCATCATGAAAATTGAACTCTGCCAATCTGTCGATCAGCTCTTCTGTTGTTTTTAAGCATATAAATCCCGGATTACCCTGAACATGCTCAAGCCATCCGGCACCCACTGTAATAATACGCTGGATGTTGAGGGGCCGACGCATTTCTTCCAGCACTTTTTTCCAATAGGCCCAGTCTTGCTTGATATCATCAAAATCGGTGATGACGGCTGTTTTGGGGCCTAGGCCTGCCACTTCGGCCAGCTTCCCTAAGGCAATTTGAAATGATTCCGGGTCCGAGCTGTAGGTATCATTAATTAAGATTGTATTGCGCAGTCCTTCGTCCACACTCAGGCGCATAGGCAATGGATACCATTGCGCCGGAAGGGCCTCCATATGACGCACAGGCACCCCGGAAAAAACCAAAAATGCTAACACATGCAAGGCATTTTCGATGTTGTATTCCTCAGAAAAGGGAAGTATGATGCCTCCTTCGTCCCAGACAATTTCGGTCCTGTTGGAAGACACCTTTTTTATCTTCGGGCGCCAGACACCCTGCGCTCCCCATGACCACATGTGTATGCCCCGCTCCCGGCAAAAGGCTTCTACATATTCTCCGGGAAAGGAACGATCATTTCTGAAGACTAAATATTTACAATTTCGGAATAGAATGAGTTTTTCTTGAAGTTTATGAAGATCCCCTTCAAAGTGGGCGCTGTGGGCACTGCCCAGATTGGTAAAAATTCCATGTGTCGGCTGGATAATAGCTTCCAATTTTCCCATCTCGCCCGGTTTGGAAATGCCCGCTTCAAACAAGCCGAAATCATGCCCGGCATCTAACTGCCATACTGAGATAGGAACCCCCAGTTGAGAATTATAACTCAGAGGACTGCGGCACACTTTTTTTCCTAAGGACAATAAGGCCCGTGCCAGCCATTCCTTTACAATGGTTTTTCCATTACTGCCCGTGATGGCCACGACATTTTTTTCCGGAAATCTTCTTCTTTGCCAGGCGGCGAGCTTCTGCAACGCCTCTAAGACATTTGGAACCACCACATAACTTTTTTGTTGCCACTCCGGTTTTACCTTGTATTGATCCGAAACCACCACGGCAGGCACTCCGGCTTCAAATGCCGCAGTCACAAAATCTTCACCATGTCTGGAAGGCCCTTTAATGGCCCAGAACACGGTGGAAGGCCCGTCCCAAATTTGACGTGTGTCAAATACAAGACGGGGTTTCTGTGTCCAGGCAACGTCCGGACCTTGAAGTTGGCCCCGCACCACATGGGCTATGTGAGACAAAGTATATGACTCCCGGACTTCTGCCTTTTCCATCAGTTAAGAGCCGGGCGGTCTTTGCGGTTGGCTAAGCGCCAAAGGGTTTCAAAAACAAGGCGGGTTCGGCGGGTTAACAAAGAAAAATCTATTTTTTCGGCTGTATCGGTGGTGGCATGATAGTCTTCATGCAGACCGGAAAAATAGAAGATACAGGGAATTTTGTGCAGGGCAAAATTGTAATGATCGCTACGGAAATACAGACGGTTCGGATCCTCTAATGTGTTAAAAGAATAATCCAATTCCAGCCCGGCACAGCCTGCATTCGCTTCTTCGTTGATATCATGCAGCTCCTGGCTGAGAAAATGGCTTCCTATAATGTACACATAGTCCCCCCCTTCCGCGTGGCGCGCATCCCGCCTCCCCACCATATCGATATTCAGATTGGCCACTGCATCGCTCAAAGGCTTCCGAGGATAATCCGTGTAATAGGCTGAACCTAAAAGCCCTTTTTCCTCTGCTGTGACGGGCATTATCAAAATACTGCGACGTGGCCGTACGCCTTTGTCTGCTGCCCACCTGAGCACGCGGGCTATTTCCATCAAAGCAGCTGTGCCGGAACCATCGTCATCCGCACCATAAAACGTCCCCTCAGCATTTTTGCCGAGATGGTCATAATGGGCTGTAAGTATCACATGTTCCTGGCTCAGATCCGTACCAGGCCACCAGGCCACCACATTTTCGGTGGGAAGCAAGGTATCCTTATACGCCACTTCCATAGAAAATTCCACAGGAATTTTAACGCAGGGTGTTTTCTTTTTCTTTGAGTATTTTTCTTTCCATTGGTCAATGCTAGCTATTCCGCCTCTCTGGAGAATTTCCTCAGCCTGGTCGGGATGGATGTAAAGCACCGGCACATCGTCGTACTTAAAAGTCTTATCCTCCCGTGCAATGCGGGTTTTTTCCAAATAATGTCCCCATTTCTCCAGATCGTCTGAAAAAAACCGGGCCACCATCAGGATAGCGGCAGGCCGCTGGCTTTTTAGAAAGTCCGTCTTTTTGCGGCTGCTCCGACTCCAGTCGGACAATTTTTCTTTTCCAGTAATGGCCGAAAATCCGTTCGCGAGCATGGGCTCATCCTGCAAAACCATTACAACCTGGCCTTCCACATTGTAGCCCATAAAATTGTCATAACCCGAATCTTCGTCCCGAATTCCATACCCCGCAAAAACAATTTCTTTTTTTTCCAGCTTCAGGGCCGGCAAGCCCGGCCAATGGTAATATTCTTTAAGAAAATTCCAGGGAATACCACCTACGGATACATTCTTTTTTGCAATTCTTTCCTGTCTCAGACGGAAGGTCTGAAAAAATCCATCATTTCCTGCCGGTTCACATCCCAAACGTCCAAAATGACGGGCCAGATAATGCGCCGCTTTTCGTTGACCAGGCTGGCCTGCTTCGCGGCCCTCCAAACTGTCCGAAGCTAAAACCTGAAGATACCGGTACAGACTGTCCCCCGAAAAAACAGAACCAAAACCCGAGCAGTTTTGAGAAAAGCCAATTTTCAGCCCAATGCCTGAAAAAAATAGAAATAGAGGTAGAGATAACCTTTTCATAAACATCCTTTATCCACCATTTCTACGCGCCTGAGATGTCTTCCCCCTTCGAATTCTTCCTCCATAAAGGCAAATACTATTTCTTTGGCTTCTTCCACCGTGATGAAGCGGGCCGGCAAGGCCAGCATATTGGCGTTGTTATGCGCCCTACCCAATCTGGCCACTTCGCGGTTCCAAGCCAGACAGCAACGCACGCCAGGGCATTTATTGGCCACCATACTCACACCATTGCCACTTCCACATATCACAAGGCCCATATCTGCCACACCTTCTCCAACAGCCTTAGCTGCTTTTCCCGCAAATATTGGATAATCGCAACTTTCCGCAGTATGCGTACCTGCGTCCATTAATTCTATATCCGACCATTGGCTTTTCAAAAACTCCTTAAGAGATTCCTTCAAAGAATAACCGGCATGGTCACTGGCTAAAACAATTTTTTTCATCGCGATTGTGTAAAATTAATGTTAATAACTCGGATCTTTTTTTGATTTCCCGAATTAAAAAAGGTATCATGGTATAAAGACGAATTGGACAAATTTTTTTCCGAACAAAAAATTGCCTTAGATATGAACAAAATTTTAATTTTTTGTGGTGTTAATATTTCCTTTTTTTTCAAAAAGGCATTTTTTTAACCTTGTGTTAATAAGTTAATAAAACCTCATACTCAGAATTTTAAAATGAAAAAAGGAGTGGATTTTTTGTGAATAATCAAAATTCCAAATAATCAATTCAAAATTTTTCAGCAAATGAACAGCCTCTATTATCACTACTGGAAATTTTTTTTATATTCATAAGTATACATCATGAGAAGTTCATTAAACAGGCGTTTTTAAACGCCTGGCTGCTTCCTTAAATTCTTTTCCTATGTCCAGAGAGAGATTGAGCAAAACAAGTCGGGTAGCAGCATTGCGTTCCAAATAATACAAAGCCTTCTCGAGACGCTGACGCACGCTGTACAGCATAGAGTCGTCCAGAGCGGGCTCAAATTTTTTGAGCCACACGGCTTCGTGAGGTTGTGTTTTAGAGATATGGGTGTGTCCCTTTTTACGGTTACAGGCTTCCCTGAATACATGGAGAGAGAAAAGAAAAAAGTTTTTTTGCTGTTCTCTGGGATATTTTTCCAATTGTTGGATTACCTGAAAAATTTCGGGTACATTGAAACTGTAACTGGCGCGCATCCAGTTTTGAAAGAGGGGGAAAAAGACGGTGGTTTCTTCTTCTCCGATAAGCCGTAAAGCCATGGATACGTTACCGTCGCAGATATTCACGATTTCGCCCAGTTTTTTAAAATCTCTTTTGTCCTCTGGCAGGGTGTTAAACAGAAATTCCAGGAGATTGACTTCATTAACTGGTGGTACGCGGAAAATCTGGACTCTGGAAAGGATGGTTGGTAAAATGTTGACCTGGTCTTCCGTGGCTAGGATAAATAAGGTGTCATCCGGTGGCTCTTCCAGAATTTTTAAGAGTTTGGGAATGGCAGCGTGGTGGAATAGTTCAGGTAGCCAAATAATAATCACATTCCAGGGGGCCAACATTGGCTTCAAACGGGCTTCCCTATGGATCTGAGTGATTTGGCTTTTGTAAATTAAAAGTTGCTTGTTTTTGGCTTCCAGCTCCCTCAGCAAATAATTTTTCCAGTCTGTGGCTGACATGTAAGGATTTTGGCTTATGGCTGCCCGAAAAATGGCGAGGTTTTCGTTGTTGTATTCGGTTTCCGAATCCGGTTGGGCTTCTGAGGGGAAAAAAAATTTGATATCAGGATGCACGCCATGAGCTGCTTTTTTGCAGTTATCACAGATGCCACAGGCGTCGTTAGCTGTTTTGTTTTGACAGAGAAGCAGAGTGGCCGTTGCTATGGCAAAAGCCAAAGCTCCGCCTCCTTCTGTAGAAGAAAACATCATGGCTGAAGGAATACGGCCCCGGAGGATCATTCCGGCTATAGAATTCTTAAAATCTTCGTTCCCTGCAATTTCTCTCAACAACATAGCCGCTTTATTTTTGCTTCCAAAGTTAGGTGTTCCTGTGCTAAAGCCTTTTCAAGACTATCAATTTAAAGATCAGAGAGTTCTGGTCAGGGTGGACTTTAACGTTCCCTTGGACGAAAATTTTGAAATTACCGATACGACGAGGATTGATGAAAGCTTACCAACACTCAGAAAAATTATCCATGATGGCGGCATTCCCGTAATAATGTCGCACCTGGGCCGGCCCAAAAGTGGCTATGAAGAAAAATATTCGCTGAAACACGTTTTCGATTATCTTTCTTCTTCTTTAGGCTCTCCTGGAATTTTTTCCACCGATTGCGTGGATGAGAAAGCGCATTCGGCTGTAAAGGAATGTCCTCCCAATGGATTTGTATTGCTGGAAAATTTAAGGTTTCATTCCGAAGAGGAGAAAGGCGATCTTGGATTTGCTGCCGCCTTAGCCGAATTGGGTGATTTTTATGTAAATGACGCCTTTGGTACAGCGCATCGTGCACATGCCAGCACCGCCATTGTGGCCCGTTTTTTTCCCAAGCGTTGTGCCTTTGGGTTTTTAATTGAAAAAGAATTAGAAGCCTTAGAAAAAGTTTTATTTCGACCTGAGAGGCCTTTTTATGCTGTGATTGGAGGGGCCAAAGTTTCCGATAAAATAGGTGTGCTGGAAAAGTTGCTCGAAACGGCAGATGGTATTTTGGTAGGCGGTGCTATGGCCTTTACTTTTCTGGGGGCGCAAGGTGCTCGGGTAGGTCATTCTCTTTGTGAACCGGATAAGTATTCGGTCTGTCTCGGGCTTATTGAAAAAGCAAAAAATCTCGGTAAAAAGCTTCTTTTTCCTTTGGATGTTCGGATTGCACAGGAAATAAAAGATTCCGCTCCAGTAAAAACTTGTTTATCCAACGAAATTCCAGAAGGATGGAAAGGTTTGGATATTGGTCCTGAAACTGTTGAACTCTTTATTCGGGAGTTAAAAAATGCGCGGACTATTTTATGGAATGGACCTATGGGTGTTTTTGAAGTTCCGGCCTTTCGTTTTGGTACCGAAGAGGTCGCCAAAGGCATTGCTATGGCCTCACGATTTGGTGCCTTTTCTGTAGTGGGAGGAGGGGATTCTGTAGCGGCTGTTCATTTGCTGGGATTAAAAAACCAAGTTTCTTATGTATGTACGGGGGGTGGTGCCATGTTAGAATTTGTGGAGGGAAAGGAGTTGCCAGGGATTGCTGCTATTAGGGAATACGCATGAAAAAAATCGATCCTTTTCAAGAGGAATGGTTTCGTTTTTTGAAACAGTTTGAAAGAAGGTTTAATTTGGAGGGGATTACCCCTGAAGGAATTCTTTTTTTAGTGGGTGTGAATGTTTTGGGAATGGGCGTCAGGAAGTTTTCCCGTCACGAAAAAGAAGATGTTATTCATGTTGGGATGTGCGAGGTATTGACCTTGTTTGGATATTTTGAAAAATCTGGAAAAGGGGATGATGGATGGCCTCGATATGACCTGAAAAAAAAAATGCCCCGACTTGGCGGGGCTGAGCAGGAAAGACTTGTTAAACTTGGAATACTCGAATATTTTAAAAAGGAAGAATTAATAGATGGTGATGACCGATGTATTGGTCTGTCCAGGTTTCACGCGGAGGATTCCTGACCCCATTTGGGTCCCGCGGCGTGCCTCCACATTTAAAATGACCTCCAACTTGTTTTCATAAGTGCATACCCCATTGACATCTGTCATCATAGTTTCATTGATGTTTCCGTTAGACAGCTTAACGGTTGCATTGGGTACCCGGTTTTTGCTGGCGTTGATAACAATCACTCTGCCCACGCCAGGTTTTGGCTCCTTATAGCAAGATGGAAAAAAAAGAAGTAAGCCAATGAGAGAAATGAAAAAGAAGATGTTTTTTTTCATAAGAGGTAGCGTTATTACTTTGCAACAAATTTACATTAAAATCAACGGTTTACGATGAAAAATATTCTGGAAAACATCGATGATGTTATTGATGATATTAAAAAATTTGAAATTCAGTCAATTACTGACAAATTAGAATTTCAGAGAAAATTTTCTGGGAAAGAGGGCTTATTGCCGCAGGTCCTTTCCTATTTTAAAAATTTAGAATCTTCCGAAAAAAGAAAGTTTGGACCTCAGGTGAATCGGTTAAAAAATGCGGTTGAAGAAAAAATAAGAACTTTTAATAAGCATTTAATAAAGGAAGATGTTTCTTATTTTGATCCTACCAGACCATTGGACCTTTTTTTTCCGGGTTCTTGCCATGTTCTAAATCTTGTAACTGAGGAGGTCTGCGCAATTTTTAATGAAATTGGGTTTGAGATTGAGGAAGGTCCTGAGGTGGAGGATGAATTTTATAATTTTTCTGCTTTAAATTTTCCTGAGGATCATCCTGCACGAGATATGCAGGATACCTTTTTTTTGGATGTAACAGGAAAATCTTGGCTTCTTCGAACTCATACCAGTCCTGTTCAGATACGGGTTATGCAGTCCGGAAAGCCGCCTTTTAGGTTTCTAGCTCCCGGAAAAGTTTTTCGTTGTGACCATGATGCCACACATTCTCCTGTATTTCATCAAATCGAAGGATTGTTTGTGGACAAAAATGTGCGGTTTTCTGACCTCAAGGGAATATTAGAATATTTTGCCGTACGTTTTTTTGGACCGGGCACCCAGATCCGTTTTCGTCCCAGCTTTTTTCCATTCACAGAGCCCAGTGCGGAAGTGGATGTTCTTTGGAGTCAATACGGGAATCGCTGGCTGGAGATTTTAGGATGTGGGATGGTTCATCGAAAAGTTTTGGAAAATTGCGGATTGGATCCGGAAGAATGGAGGGGTTTTGCTTTTGGGATGGGTGTGGAAAGATTGGCCATGCTGCGCTATGGTATCGATGACATCCGGCTTTTTTATGAGAACGATTTGCGCTTTTTATCGGCCGAGATGGACCATTAAAATGGAAATATCCGATGGTGATACCCCACTGATGCGGGAGGCTTCACCTAAAGTTGTGGGCTTTAATGCCGAAAGTTTTTGCCGTGCTTCTGTAGATAAAGCCTGGAGTGCATGGTAATTCAAAGTGGGTGGTAATTTAAGATTTTCTAGTTTTTGTATTTTTTCGGCTAACATTTTTTCCCTGTCCAGATAACCGGCATATTTTATTTCTACCTCAGCAGCTTCTAAAACTGAATTATCATTTTCAGTTATACGTTGGATTTTTGTATAAATTTCAGGGAGAAAGTTTATTAAATCAACAATAGAAATTTGGGGACGTGACAATAAGGTTTTTATCTTTAACTTTTGATTAATGGGTGTTGTACCCACCTTTTCCAAAAAAGGATTTATGGCTTCCGGATCTATGCTGGTTTCTGATACAAAACCAATGACTCTTTCTATCTTTTCTTTCTTTTTTAAGAAAAATTGATACTTGTTCTTTTCCAATAAACCGATTTGATAGCCTATGGGGGAAAGTCTGGCATCTGCATTATTATGGCGGAGGGTTATTCTAAATTCTGCCCGTGAAGTAAACATTCTATAGGGCTCTTCTGTGCCTTTGTAAACAAGGTCATCTATTAAAACTCCGATATAAGCCTCGTGGCGTTTTAGAACCAAACCCTCTTTTTCATGAATTTTTAAATGGGCGTTTATACCGGCCATTAATCCTTGGGCAGCGGCTTCTTCATAGCCTGTTGTGCCATTAACCTGACCGGCAAAAAATAAATTATCAATGTATTTAGACTCTAAGGTTGGATAAAGTTGTGTAGGAAAAAAGAAATCGTACTCTATGGCATATCCGGGTCTGAATATTTTGGCATTTTCCAAACCTGGGATATGTTTTAATGCTTTCAATTGGACTTCCAGGGGAAGGCTTGAAGAAAAACCATTCAGATAATATTCCACCGTATTTCTTCCTTCAGGTTCCAGGAATAGTTGGTGTTCCTTTTTTTCTGAGAATCGAACGATTTTATCCTCGATGGAAGGACAATATCGTGGACCCATTCCTTTGATTTTTCCTGTGAACATGGGGGATTGCTCAAAACCCTCTTGAAGTATCGTATGGACTTTTGGATTCGTATAAGTTAAGTAACAATCCAGTTGATTTTCTACCGGTTTCGTTTCTGGCCAAAAAGAAAATTTTTCTGGTTTTTCATCACCTGGTTGTTTTTCCAAGGAAGAAAAATCAATGGTTCGGCCATCTATTCTCGGGGGCGTTCCCGTTTTCATTCGTCCTTTTTTGATGCCCACGGTTTCTAATTGTTCTGATATTCCGGTAGACGACTTTTCTCCAATTCTTCCGCCTGTTGTTTGGTTTTGGCCAACGTGGATGATCCCGTTTAAAAATGTTCCTGATGTAATAATTACCGCAGAGGAATAAAACTTTATACCCATGTTTGTTTCAACCCCTCTTACTTTATTCTTTTCCAATATCAATCGGGTTACAGTATCTTGCCAGAATGATACGTTCGATATTTCTTCCAGTTTTTTTCTCCAAGTTTCTGCAAATAGCCATCTGTCGTTTTGTGTTCTCGGACTCCACATGGCAGGTCCCTTGGAACGATTTAAGATTTTAAATTGTATCGCAGAGAGATCCGATACAATTCCGGAAAGGCCTCCTAAGGCATCAATTTCACGGATTAGTTGACCCTTTCCTATGCCTCCCATAGCCGGATTGCAAGACATTTGACCAATTTTAGTCATGTCCATAGTTATCAAAAGGACCTTACTTCCCATTCTGGCCGCTGCCGCTGCCGCCTCAGTACCTGCGTGGCCGGCTCCTATTATAATTATGTCAAAATCTGTTTTCATGATTTTGTTCCACGTGAAACATTTTCTAGTAAAAACCTTATTGCTTTTTCTTCTTCTCTTCTCATTCGTTTTTTTTCAATTTTAGTATTGTCTTTAAGTCCCATAAGGTGTAAAATTCCATGTGCCATAACCCTCAGCAATTCCTCCTCGAAAGGGATTTTTAGTTTCGTTGCATTGTCTTTAACTCGTTCTAGACTAATAAAAATTTCTCCTGATAAAATCTCTTTATCAGAATAATCAAAAGTAATTATGTCCGTTAAATCGTAATGGTTCAAAAACCTCTTGTTTATTTCAAGGAGATCATCATCATTGACAAGATAGTAGAAAATAGGGCCTGTTTTAAAATCCTTCCCACTAATAAAATCTTCCAGACTTTTTTGAAGATTTTTTTTCGGGAAAGGAAGCCTTGGTCCTAAAATTTTTATCAAAATGCGCCCTGTTTTTCTAAGAAAAGGCGGGAGAAGTCTGCTTACAAAATTTCAGAATTACGGTTTTGCCATTATCTTGAAAATCCAGGTAATCACTTAAGTTTTTCATGATAAAAACCCCGCGCCCGTTGATTTTTGTTATATTTTCCGGGTCGGTGGGGTTTGGCAGATGACGATAGTCAAAACCTGATCCCTCATCCGTGATGGTAAATTCATAGTAATCTCCTGATTCTCTGATATTTAAATAAATTTTCTTTCGTGCATCGTTTTGATTTCCATGGAGAATGGCATTGTTCACAGCCTCTGTTAAGGCTATCAGGATCTTTGAGTACAGATCTTCCGGGATTTCTGGACCCAAAGCGGACTGAATAATGGAGTCCAGAGCCAGAAGGGAATCCATACTCGAACTCATCTGGTGCGCAGCAAGATCTTTAGACAACACGGAAAAGATTTTTTAACAACAGAATTATTTTACGAACCCTCCCCAAAAAGGTTTGTTAAAAACCTCTTATTTTTTGAAAAAAGAGAAGATATTATCGCTTATAAATTCCTGTTGTTCTTGGGATAGTTCTGTGTGCATTGGAAGAGATAGGACCTCTTGACAAAGCTTGTTGCACACTTCCAGCGAAGTGGGGGTTTTACAAATTTCCCTGAAAGCATTTTGGTTTTGAAGCGGCACCGGATAATATACCATCGTGGGGATGCCCCGTTCCTGAAGGAAATTTTTTAAAGCATCCCGACGGCCTCCGGAGATTTTGAGAGTATACTGGTGAAAAACATGGGTGGAATAAGGCGCACGAACGGGTAATTGCACATCCGCACAACCGCTCAGATAGGCATCATAACGGGCTGCGGCGGCTTGCCTTTGAGCACAATAGGTGTCCAGATGCCGGAGTTTCACCCTTAAGACAGCGGCCTGAACAGTATCCAGTCGGGAGTTTACGCCCAGGATTTCGTGATAATATTTCTTCTGTTGTCCGTGGTTGGCGATCATCTTAATTTTCTCAGCCAACTGGGGGTCGTTTGTCATTAAGGCGCCGCCATCCCCATAACATCCCAGGTTTTTGGAAGGGAAAAAAGAGGTGCAACCTATGTGGCCCATAGCGCCTGTTTTGAAGCATCGTCCATCGGCAAAGCGGTACTGGGCTCCTATGGCCTGGGCATTATCCTCCACCACAAAAAGTCCATGCTTTTTTGCAAAATCCAAAATGGGCTCCATGTACGCGCTTTGACCAAACAAATGCACGGGCACTATAGCTTTGGTCTTAGGGGATAAAGCGGCTTCCAGGTAAGCCACATCCAGGTTAAAAGTATCGGGATCCACGGGCACCAAAACCGGCACCAGACGCAGCAATCCAATTACTTCTGCAGTGGCCACATAGGTGAAAGCCGGAACAATGACTTCATCGCCGGGTTGGAGGTCTAAGGCCATCAAAGCGATCTGCAAGGCATCCGTGCCATTGGCACAGGGAATGACGTACCTTACCTCATTCCATGTGGCCAACTCTTCAGCGAAAGCCTGGACGTCAGGGCCCTGAATAAATGCGGTATCTTCTATGACTTTTTGAATGCCCTGAAGCACCTCCTCTTTTATTTTTTCGTACTGGCCCCTAAGGTCCACCATGTGAATTTTCTGAATATCTGCCACTACTTTTGAAATAAAATCGCGGCAAAAATACGTGAAGCCCTCCACGACTCCTCCTTTGAACATTTGGGCTATAGTATATTCACATTCGGGTCAAAGCCGACAAGCCCTAGAGGCTTTCTGTTCGGCTCTACCCCAGGAAAAATTCAGGGTTTGGAGAAGTGAGATTGTTCCTGAGAAAACCATTCCTTTTCCTTGGAATCCCTTTGAATTTTTTAATGCTTTTCCTGAGACGGTGCAGTGGCGGCCACTTCTGGTAAGGCTGGATCCGGAGCCGGACTTTACGAAGCACTGCCCGGCCGCCCTGATTTTTTGTTTTCCACCTTGGTTTTTGACACCGGCCTTGCCATTTGTATCTTTTTTAAAATCAGAGTATTTCTCTAAAATACCCAAGGATATTCCCGTGCTGGTCTTGATGACGTGTCGTAATATGTGGATGGCGGCCATAGACGACATCAAAGAAATATTGGGGGATCGGCTTGCAGGCTTTTTAGTCCTAGAGGATCCCCACCCCAACGTCGTGAGCTTGTTCACCACCCTGCGCTGGCTGCTCCGTGGAAAACAACGGCTTTTCGGCACCTGGGGTCCGCGGGCCGGCGTGAATCTTCCGTTTCATGACTCCCAAATTCGAGCCGCTGCCAGTGTGCTGGAAGAAGCTCTTGAAAAGAATGATATGAGTCAGCTCCATCCCCGTTGGCTGGAACTTGGGGCCGCTCGAATAAAACCTTCCCTTCTCCTCATGGAAATGCGAGGCCGAAAAAATTTTGCACGGTTTGCTCGGTTTATCCTAAAATCTCCGACTCCTAAAGCACGCCGTCTTCGGGTGCAGCTCCTGGCAATTCTATTGCCCTTGGCCGTCCTGGTACTGAGTCCTATCATGGCCATCCAAAAAGCGGTTCTTCAACGCACCCGGGCCGCTCGTTTACGCAGGCTTTGCCGCGTCGCGGCGAGTCTTGAACCACTCCCGGAAGGCACTTTTGAAAAGGCCTGGAAGCCATGACTTTTGCAAAAAAATCGGGTATTATTTTGGGTTTATTATTCGTTGTGGGTGGGCTGGTATGGATATTTAAAAAACCTATTCTAAAGACTGTTGCAGGATTTTTAGTGAAGGAAAGTTCCTGGCACAATAAAATCTATGATTATGCCGTAATACCTGGAGGCCAGCCCGAAGAAAGAGGGCGCTTTGCTGCAGAATTGTATCATAAAGGCCGAGTCCGGCACCTGGTGTGTCTGGGGGGCAATTATCCCCGCCTGCTCCGTCTGGCGGATGACACCTGTTCTGAAGGCCGTCTCACCGCCTTGCAGCTTTTGAAACTGGGCGTGCCGGACAGCTGTATGACAGTGATTGCTGAAGGGACCTCTACGCAGGAAGAATTGGCGGCTTTTTTGAAATATTATTCCCACAAAGAGGGCACCCTCTTGCTGGTGTCCAGCCGGTTTCATACCCGTCGTGTGCACATGAGCCTCAGGAAGTTGCTGCGGAATCTGCCCCGGAAATTTGACATGGCCGGTGCACCCAGCATCCTTTTTGACGAAAGCAATTGGTGGCGTCATGAGGAGGGGCTCATCACCATCAATAATGAGTATTTGAAGCTACTATATTACCTTTACAAATACTAAAATAATCATAAAAAGCCATGGGCTCCAAAGAAAAAAAAATAAAGATTCGGGCCGGGGAAGAGGGCGGGCTGGTGTATTCCACACAAAAAGACACCATGGCCGAGCTCCTGGCGGCCGCCTTAGGAAAAAACAGTTCTTCGGATAAGCAGGATTTTCCTGAACCAGAAGGCGCCGCCCGGGCCAAGCTGCGTCTTGAGAAAAACGGGAGAGGTGGTAAAACCGTGACTGTGATCTATGATATTACCTCAGCCCGGCATTCCCTTTTGGAGGTGTGCCAAAGGTTAAAAAAATCCTTAGGATGCGGTGGCGCTGTGCAAAATGATACTATTTTGATACAAGGGGATTTTAGGGAAAAAATCCGTGCACATCTTGAAAAAGAAGGCTTTCAAGTAAAGGGCGGCTAAACCCTCAGAGAGAGGCCCTGTGAGCCGTCCCCCGCATCTGTTGTTCGATCCACCGGCGCGGGCATTTTCCTCCGTGCCGATGCTGCGCCCTGCTATTCTGCTGGCCCTGGGCATTTGGGCGGGGAGTGCGTCGCCCTGCGCTTTGGAAGAAAGCGCTGTGTGGGGGATGCTTCTTTGTGTCTTTGCCCTTTTGGCGGGCCTGTTTTTTGCTCCACTTATTTCAAGAAGTTATGGAAAGACTTCCCCACAGACCTTTTGGCCGTTCTTGGTGTTTCCTGTTTTGGGATTTGTCCTGTTCGTCCAATCCGAGAAAAACAGGGGGCCGGTGTATGTATCCGCAGAGTATCAAAAACGGACCCTGGTGGTGGAAGAACCCTGGAGCCTGAAGCGTTATGGATGGGAAGTAAAAGGCCTGCTTCGGATAAGGGACCCAGAAGAAAAAAAGATCGTTTGGCAAAAGTACCAGATCACAATGGATGGAAACCTGGGAAGCCCTCCTCAGGCAGAGCCGGGGGACACTCTCTTTTTCTCGGGGCCTATTTTGCCTTTGCCTCCGGCAAAATTTCCCGGGGGCTATGATGGCCGCAAGCAAGGACAACGCGGCGGGGTTCAAAGCGCCACGCGGTTGTATTCCCTTCAATCGCTTGCTTTGACTAAAGGACAAAGGAATAAGAACTTTTTTCATAAAGTGCGTACCTTTTGTCAAGAAAAAGCAGGCCGGTATTTTTTAGATGATAATGCCCGGGGCATTGTGCTCCAGATGCTGCTCGGGATCCGTTCGGAATTGGATGAAGACACCCGGCAGGCTTTCCGGAATACAGGTGTTATGCATATTCTGGCAGTTTCCGGCTTGCATGTAGGTATTATTTATTTGGTTTTAGTGTTATTGGGGAAGCCGTTGTTGCCGAACCGGCCTTTGACACGGTGGCTGTGGACCCTTCTTACTCTCGCTGTGGTGTGGGTCTATGCTGCCCTGGCCGGGATGCGGCCCAGTGTGATGCGCGCGGCGTGGATGCTGAGCATATTGGCGCTCGGCCGGCTGGCATCGAGGCCTGTGCCCCTTTTGAATGCCCTGGCTGTTGCGGCTTTTGTAAATCTGGTCTGGCGCCCTCAGGATTTGTTTGACCTTGGCTTCATGCTGTCTTATGCGGCCGTGGCAGGGATTGCGCTATTGTACGAACCGCTGGTGAGCCTGTGGAGTCCCAAACAACTTGTCTTAAAAAAACTGTGGGAGCTTTCCTGTGTTTCCGTGAGCGCGCAGGCGGCCACCACCGGAATTGCGTTGGTGTATTTCGAGCGATTTCCGACCTATTTTGTAGTGGCCAATTGGTTGGCCGTGCCAGCCGCTTCCGTGATACTTTATGCCGGACTGGTTTTCTTTTTGTTGCCGGGGGGTCTGATTTCGGACATGATGAGCCGTGCTTTGGAGTTGTTTATCCAGATCCTAACTAAAACGTTAAAACTCTTGGATGACGCTCCTGGCGCCGTCATGTCTATTACTTTAAATCCTGCTCAGGCCGCTTTTTGGACGGTCATGCTCTTTCTGTTTGTTGGAATGCTGGCCTATCCGGGATTTCAGCGGGTCAAAATGTGTTTTGTCGCTGTGCTGGTCGGGCAGATATTTTTTCTTTTATGCGATGTTTGGACTGGTTTCCAGAAGCCCCGGTGGGCCCTGTGGGGAGGCCGGTTGGCCGGGGTGTATGTCACACGGGGTTCTGTGGCGCGGCCGGCGCTTTCCCCGAATTCCCTGCCCGGGGAAGCTGCGGCGGTTCGGCTCTCGGCGGAGGGAATGGACACTTTGGTAGTTGTTTTTAAGCCTCAATATGCAGTTTCCGATTGGGGTGGGTCTAGGCAGGTTTGGTATTTCAAAAATCGTTTCACTGAGCCGCCGATCCGGCAGCTTTCCAATATTTCTGAAATTTGGTTAGGACCAGACATTAGCGCGCGAAAAGCTTTAATTCTCAAAAAGAAATTAAATGAACATGGGATGAAGGTGCACGCCGTGAACCTGGATGGATTCCTTACATCGAATTGAAAGAACTTCCTACTTTAGCCCCAGAACCTATTCCATCCAAAGAAGTCATGAATGCTCTATTGAAAGGAAAAAAAGTCATCATCACCGGAGGCTCCCGGGGCATTGGCAGGGGCCTTGTCCTAGCCTGTGCCCAGCACGGTGCCGATGTAGTGTTTTCCTATGCTGGCAATACCTCGGCGGCTGAAGCCACTTTGGCTGAAGCCTTATCCTTTGGCACGCGGATTTTCGCTTTGCAGAACAATGCCGCCATTTCCAGCGAAGCCGAAAGGCTCGTAGCATTTACCCTGGAAAAGCTCGGAGGAGTGGACATCCTTATCAATAACGCCGGGATCACACGGGATGGTTTGTTGATGCGCATGACGGAAGAGAGCTGGAACCAAGTGCTGCACACCAATCTCACCAGCTGTTTTTTCACTGTGAAAGCCGTTCAGAAGCACTTCCTCAAACAGCGCAGCGGCGTTATACTTAATATCAGTTCGGTGGTGGGCGCCAGCGGTAATGCCGGGCAGGCCAACTACGCCGCCTCCAAAGCCGGTTTGAATGGTTTCACAAAATCCGTTGCCAAAGAACTGGGTTCAAGGAACATTCGTTGTAACGCCATTGCTCCCGGATACATTGAAACGGAGATGACAGGGCAATTGGATGAAAACACCCGAAAAGCCTGGACGGAAAGCATTCCCCTGAAACGGGCCGGCACGCCGGAGGATGTGGCCCAGCTGGCCGTCTTCCTGGCTTCGGACATGGCTTCCTACATCACAGGACAAGTGATTAACGTGTGCGGCGGACTCCAGATGTAAGTGGTATGAAACGGGTATATGCCAACTGGAAACTGAATCTCCCTCTGCCGGAAGCCGTGGAATATGCCAAGGCCTTGTTTAATGCCACACAAGAAGAAGCCCGTTATACGGAAATCGTTGTGTTTGTGTCCCACTCTCAAATTTTTCCGGTAAGCGCTGTTCTGCAAAACACTTTTTTACAGGTGGGCGCTCAGGATTGTTCCCAATTCGACAAAGGCGCCTACACGGGAGAAGTCTCAGCCCGGATGTGTTCCGCGGCCGGAGCGGCTTTTGTACTCCTGGGACACAGCGAAAGACGACGGTTCTTTGGGGAGAAAGAAGACCTCTTGCGTCTTAAAATGGAACGCGCTCTCGAGGCCGGGCTACAGCCCGTGCTGTGCGTGGGCGAAACGCTTGAAGAGCGGAAGGCGGGTCTTGTGGAAACGATTATTCAGAATCAATTGTCCATACTACCGCAAAATTCAATCGGCGCACGCTCCTGGATTGTGGCTTACGAACCGGTGTGGGCCATAGGCACGGGGATGAATGCCTCGGAGGAACAAATTGAGGCAGTGCATCATTTTATCAAAGACCGGATCGCTCAGGTTTCCGGCAATACGCCGATTGTGCTTTATGGAGGCAGCGTGAGTCCGGAGAATAGGACCGCTATTCTGGCTTTAGATTCCGTGGATGGGGTTTTAGTGGGCGGGGCTTCGCTTCAATTAGAAACTTTTTTGCCTATCGTACAGGAGGCAGCCCGCTTAGGGAAGCACTAAGGGTTTTAATAGAAATTCAACAACCGCAGCTTGGGTTTCCGTACAACCAGACAGAACCTTGCAAAAGTCCATATCCGGCATAGATGTAGATTAAAGATTCCCGCCATAGACCATGAAGGCTGATTCAGATTCTTCCTCGTCCGCATCTAATGCAGGAGTCTGGAAGCTTGTCCTCAAAAAGTTGAGCCGCAACACTGGAATACCTGCATTGTGGCAGGAAATATGGCTGGCCGAGTTGGAAGAAATGGGTTTTTATGCTTTTGAAATGGGGGAAGACCACCTGGAAGCTTATGCGGAAAGCGAAGTGGTCGCGCAGAAGGGCCAGGAACGGATCCGGATACAAGGAGATCCGGACTGGTTTTGCCGTCTTGAATTTATTCCCCAACGTAATTGGAATGCGGAATGGGAAACCCGGCAAGAACCGGTGGTTCTGGAAGAAAAAAAATGGTATATCCGCTTTCCCCATCATCCGCCGGCCCCGGAAGGCTGGAAAGATATCCAATTACAGCCGGATTTGGTCTTTGGCACGGGTCACCATCCTACCACGCGCCTGGCCCTGGAATGGATGCAGGAGAAAGATTTTCTGGAAAAAGCTGTTCTGGATCTGGGCTGTGGGACCGGGTTATTGGCTATCGCGGCGTGTTTTAATGGGGCTGCCCGCGTGGTGGCGGTGGATACAGATGCAAAAGCCTTGACCAACACCCGTGCGAATATGCGCTTAAACTTTAAGTCTGCTGTGCCAATAGCTTTGGTTCATGAGTTAAAAGATGCAGACGGGCCTTTTGATGTGATTCTGGCCAATATTTCCCGGAACGCCTTGATAGAATTATCCGAAGCCTTGACCCGCAAGGCCGCTCCTGGTGCACATTTGTTCATCAGCGGCTTTTTCCCGGAAGACATACCTTCCTTAGAGCAGGTTTACAGCAACATGGGTTGGAAAATTAAAAGTACGCGGAAGCTTCACAACTGGGCCGGGGTTGAATTCGAGGCCGTTGTCAGACGTCTTTGATCCAATTGAAAAATTTGGCCCTAAGCCCCAGTGCCTTTTGGGGCAAATAATTTTGCCATGTGTCGGCGGATTTAAAAGCGCTGTGGGAGTATTTTGAAAAACATCCCGCCACAGCGGAGTTACAACAAAAATTAAAGGCGGATCAGGAAATTTCCGTAGGCGGACTGGCCGGATCCTCGGGCGTATTCCTTTCTACTGTATTATTAAAGAATTACCCACGGCAGGTGCATATATTTCCGGAGTCGGAGGCTGCTGCGCAGTTTTTGAATGATTTGGAAAATGTCGGCCAGAAATCGGCCTATTATTTTCCATCTTCTTTAGCGCGACCCGGGGAGGAAGAGGGCGACAGTGGCATGATGCTGTTGCGAACCAAAGCGGTGCGTGAAGTACAAGACGCCCCACACTGGACATGGGTAACCTATAAAAAAGCCCTTTTGGAAAAGGTGGTGCCTGCGGACCAGTTGAAGAAAGCCGGCATCCGCCTGAGCGTCGGCGAGAAAATTTCCCACGATTTTCTGACGGAGTGGCTGGAGACTATGGGATTCACTCTGGCTCCCATGGTGTATGCTCCAGGCCAGTATGCACTGAGAGGAGGTTTGATAGATGTTTTTTCATATGCTTCAGAGTGGCCTTTGCGCGTGCTTTTTGACGAAGAAAATGTGACCGGATTGCGCTTTTTTGATCCGGTAGATCAACGCTCCAAGGGCCATGTGGAAAATGTGGAGATCCTTCCCGATCCGTCGCGCATGACGGAAGCCTGTTTTCCTGCATCGTTGTGGCCGCGGGACACTCTGGTGTGGCTGTGGGATGCTGCCATGCCGGAAAATGCCCTGGAAATCCAGGACGAAGAAGCTGCATGGCGTCCTTTGGCGGGACTGCGGCGAATTGTGACGGGAAGCCTATCCGGACCGGCATCCCTAAATTATGACTGCCGGCCACAGCCTGCTTTTCACAAAAATTTTGAACTTTTAGCCCAAACTTGGCGTTCTCTCCACGAAGCGGCGCGCCCCATTTTGTTTTTTTCGGACCAGGAGAGTCAGGCCGAACGCATGCGGGAAATAATGGCGGCCCTTCAGGGCCCGCCCTTTTCATGTGTGCCATTCTCGCTGCAATGCGGCTTTTTTTGTGGCGCCACGGGACCGGCTTGTTTTGCTGACCACCTCCTCTTCGACCGCTATCGCCGCTTCCGGCTCAAAGTGCATTACGTGCGCGAAGGGAGCCTCACCTTACGCGACCTGGGCCGCCTTCGTCCGGGCGATTTTGTGACCCACATGGACCATGGCGTGGGCCGATTTGCGGGCCTGGAAAAAGTGCAAAACGGCAGTCAAGTCCAGGAATGTATTCGGCTTATTTACAAGGATGGAGACACTCTGTTGGTGGGGCTTCACAACCTTCATAAAATTGCCCGCTACAGCGGGGCCGAGGGCCAGGAACCCGCGCTCCACAAACTGGGCGGTACGGCCTGGAAAAACACCAAGAACCGGACTAAAAAGCGGATTAAACAACTGGCATTTGACCTGATCAAGCTCTACGCCCGCAGAAAATTGCAACCCGGCTACGCCTTTTCGCCAGATACATATTTGCAACAGGAGTTGGAATCCTCTTTTTTATTTGAAGATACGCCGGATCAATTAAAAGCTACGCAAGAAACCAAAGCCGACATGGAAAAGCCCTGGCCCATGGACCGGCTGATTTGCGGCGATGTAGGGTTCGGGAAAACCGAAATTGCCATCCGCGCCGCCTTTAAAGCGGCCTGCGATGGCAAACAGACAGCCATGCTGGTGCCCACCACCATTCTGGCCCTTCAACATTTTAAAACCTTTTCGGCACGTCTCAAAGATTTCCCGGTTCGGGTGGAATATTTGAGCCGTTTCAGAACCCCGGCCCAGAAAAAAGCCATTCTGCAGGATGTGGCTTCAGGAAAAATAGACATTCTCATAGGCACCCATCTGCTCACCTCGGACGGCGTGCAATTCAAGGATTTGGGCCTTTTGATTATTGATGAAGAGCAAAAATTCGGGGTGAATGTGAAGGAAAAAATTAAAAATCTGAAAACCCACGTGGACACGCTCACCCTCACAGCCACGCCCATTCCACGCACTCTGCAGTTTTCCCTTTTGGGAGCCCGGGATATGTCGGTGATCCGAACCCCCCCTCCGAATCGGCAGCCAGTGACCACAGAGCTCCACACATTCAGTGAATCTTTTATTAAAGAGGCCATCCAATTTGAGCTGCAGCGGGGCGGACAAGTGTTTTTCATACACAACCGGGTGCAGGACATCCATGACATTGCGGCCATGGTGCAGCGCTTGGCGCCTGCAGCGAAGGTGGGTGTGGCCCATGGGCAAATGGAGGGACGCCAACTGGAAGAGGTGATGATCGATTTTTTGGAAGGACGCATCCGAATTCTGGTTTCCACAGCCATTGTGGAAAGCGGTTTGGATGTGCCGGAAGCCAACACCATGATCATCCATAATGCGCATCATTTTGGGTTGAGCGATCTTCACCAATTGAGAGGCCGGGTGGGCCGAAGCAACCGAAAAGCTTTTTGTTATCTCATAACACCCCCGCTCAGCCTGCTTACGGAGGAGGCCCGCAAAAGACTGAAAGCCCTGGTGGAATTTTCGGATCTGGGCAGCGGTCTCCATATTGCACTTAGGGATCTTGACCTAAGGGGCGCCGGCGATCTCCTGGGTGCCGAACAAAGCGGCTTCATTTCAGAAATGGGCTACGATGCCTATCAAAAAATACTTCAGGAAGCCATGCGCGAATTAAAAAAAGAAGAAGCCCTGACCGATGACGCACAGATAACCAAGGCCTCGGCGTCTTCCTTTTCCGTAGACTGCCAGCTGGAAACGGATTTCAGTTTGCTCCTGCCCGACACGTACGTGGCGGACATGGCCGAAAGGTTGGCGCTGTACAGAGAACTGGATGACCTGGAGGACAACGAAGCGCTCAACGCCTTCAAAGAGAAAATGGAGGACCGCTTTGGGCCACTCCCCCCGGAGGCCCACGCTTTGTTAGACTCCATGCGGCTGCGCAATGCGGCAGGGCGGCTGGGCATTGAAAAGCTGACGCTCCGCTCTGGAAAGATGAGCCTATACTGGATGGCCGATGCTAGATTTTACACCACGGCGCCGGTATTTGAAAAAGCTTTGCATTGGATACAAACAGAGCCGGAGGGGCGCCTCATTCAAAAACCTGACCGCGTGGTGATGGTGGTGTCGGGGGTGCAGGATGTGCAATCGGCTCTGGAGAAAATACAGCGACTGGAAAACCTCTGTTCCATCCAAATAGACCCGGCGACCACTACAAGCGATTGATGTACCTTTGGTGAATTGATGAACCGCAAAAGACCGGCCAAACCTCCCCGGGAGGCCCCATCCAAAGGCCATGATAAGCCACAAGGCAAGAGACATTCGGCTGGAAAAGAGGCCGCTCAAAGAAAACCTCATAGTTGGAGTGCCAAAAATTCTGGGCCCCGGCCTTCCAAAAAATTGGCTGCCCAGGCCGGAATGCGGCTGAACCGCTATTTGGCACATGCCGGGATTTGCAGCCGCCGCGAAGCGGACGGCCTGATAGCCCAGGGCTTGGTGAAAGTCAATGGCCGGGTGGTCCAGACCATGGGATATATCGTCCAGCCCGAAGATGTGGTGCAATTCGACGACCGGCGTATATATCCGGAAAAGCCGGTGTACATCCTTTTGAACAAACCCAAGGACTACATCACCACCACCGACGACGAGAAAGGCCGCCGCACCGTGATGGACCTTGTGCGGGACTGTGGGGCCACACGGCTTTTTCCCGTGGGACGCCTGGACCGGCACACCACCGGACTGCTCCTTCTGACCAATGACGGCGATTTGGCGGAAAGGCTGGCCCATCCCCGACGGCGGGTGGAAAAATTGTATAAGGTGACTCTGGACAAAAATTTGAAATCGGAGGATTTCGAAAAACTGCGCACAGAAGGCGTTCAGCTGGAAGACGGCCCTTTCAAGCCCGATGAGATAGAGTATGTGGATGGGGCGGGCCGTAATACCCTGGGTGTGCTCATCCACTCGGGGCGCAACCGGATCGTGCGCCGCATGTTTGAAGCCCTGGGCTACACTGTCACGCGTCTGGATCGCGTGATGTATGCCGGCCTCACCAAAGCCCGGCTCCCCCGCGGAAAATGGCGCCCGCTGACTCCGGCCGAAGTGGGGCGCTTAAAAAAGTTATAAAGCCGTCATGCTACAGCGCTGGACACTGCTGCTGCAGGAAAGTTTTCGTATGGCGCTGGGCGCCCTGCGCACCGAAAAACTCCGCGCTTTTCTTTCCCTGAGCGGTATCATCATCGGCATTTTTACAATTATCGGTGTGCTGGCCGCCGTGGATTCCCTGCGGCGGGATGTCCGGCGCAATATTGACAGCCTCGGCAGCCAGCTTTTGTACGTGAGCAAGTGGCCCTGGAGCGGCATGGACAGCGGGTATCCCTGGTGGAAATATCTGAGCCGCCCGGTGCCCACATGGCAGGAGGCCCGGGAATTGAGACTGCGCTTAACCACGGCCCGGCATGTTTTGTTTTGGGCGGAAGCCTCGGGCCGGGCCGAATCCGGAGAGCAAACGCTGGACAACGTCCGGTTGCAGGGCATCACCTCAGGATTTGCCCAGGTGTGGCAAGTGCGCCTGGCCTCAGGCCGATTCCTTTCCGAAGCAGAATTTCAAAGTGGGCAGCCCGTGGCAGTGATTGGGGACGGAGTGGCCCGTAAACTTTTTGGAGGGCTCAACCCCCTGAACCGCACCCTTCAGTTCCGGGGGCGTTCCCTCACCGTCGTGGGGGTTTTGGCACCGGAGGGCCGCAGCATCACCGGGGGTTTTTCGGATGAAAGCCTCTTTGTGCCGTACAATTTTTTTCGTACGGTTATCAACACCCGCCACCCCGACCTCTTCGCCCAGATTCTCGTGCAGCCTAAGGAAGAAGTGCCCCTTGCTGCCGCACGTGAAGAACTCCAGGGTGCCATGCGGGCCCTGCGTCGTTTGCGTCCCGGCGCCGAGGAGGATTTTTCCATCAACCAGACCGATATGCTGATGCGTCAAACCGCTTCCATTTTCGCTGTTCTGAACCTTGTGGCGGCCATTATCGGGGGCTTTTCCATTTTTATCGGGGGCTTTGGCGTGGCCAACATTCTGTTTGTGTCGGTAAAAGAACGCACCCGGCAGATTGGGATACAGAAAGCCCTGGGCGCCACACCGGGATTTATTCTGAGCCAATTTTTGCTGGAATCTGTGGCACTCTCCCTGGCGGGTTGTGTGTTGGGGCTTCTTTTGGTGGCCTTGGGCGTGAAGGTAGCTTCCGGCTTTCTTGGCTTTCCTATGACGCTCTCCGTGGCCAATATGAGCCTGGGGGTTCTGATCAGCAGCCTCACGGGTCTGGTAGCAGGGATTTGGCCGGCCCGGACAGCGGCACGGCTTCAGCCTGCCGAGGCCATGCGCAGCCGGTAGCGTCCTTGTGCCTTAAATGTTCCAACGTCCCAAAGAAATTTTTGTTATGGATATCTTAAATGTCTTCTTAAAAAAACAGCTTTTTTGCTCATGAAAATAAAAATAAATGAGTTTGTACATTAATTTTGCTGGTCAAAACTTTCTAAAAAGTACCCATATGAAAATACAAAGAATCAGTCTGGTTGCAGGAATTGCGCTCTTTTTTATGGAAGGGAGCCCCATACTTGCACAAGACCTTAAAATAGAAGGATACCACGCCCGCCTCAGTTGGCCTGTGGTGGAAAAGATGCTATCGGAGGCCCCTGTTCTTAAGGAATTTTTAGCCGATGGCGACTACGAGACGTACGTGATGGTATACCATCCGGCGCCGGTTTGGGCTGTGAAGCGTGTCAACCCGGCTGCCGTTTTGGAGGAAACTGCCCTTAGCGAAGAGTGGAACGAAAAAGTGCGGCAGTCCTCGGAACAATGGGTCTCAAAAGATCCGCTTTGGAAGAAGCTCCTGTACGCTCCAGTACCCGACCTCCCCGCCGAAAACCCCATCCGGGGCCCAGAGTCGGAAATTCAACAGGCCGCGGTGGACATTCCGGAGGATCTGCTGAAGATGGATCGCAGCACCCTCTCCCAAAAGTTGGAAGATTTGCGCCGTATTTACCAAAGTGCCGGGCCGGAGTCCCGCCGCGCAGATCTGGAAAATGAAATTAAAATTTTAGAAGAAGCCCTGCGGCGCTCTGCTCATTAAAACTCATTGAAATCAAAGGTCACAAAAATTAAAAGCAACTCTTATGAAAACAACCGCTATCTCTAGATTTTTTAGCCGGGTGATGGCATGGGTTTTCGGTGTCGGTTTCCTGACGCCGGTATTGCGGGCCCAGCTGAATTATCAGCTTCAGTACATCACCAACAATTACGAAACCCTCTCAGCGCCCACCCTTATACACGGAACGGGTCTGGACGACAACACGGCTTCCATTCCCTTGCCTTTCAATTTCACCTATGCCGGCACGAATTACACCACCTCTCATTTTGTGCGGGTGTGCGTGAACGGGTTTGCGGTGTTGAACACAACTTCTGCAACGTCGCCGACCACTTTAACCAATCAGCTTGGCAATAATACCGTGGGCAATTTTGACCTGCTGGCGCCCTGGTGGGA
>JANWWP010000064.1 GCA_025055575.1 Flavobacteriales bacterium
CTTCAAGCCCAAAAGGCGCTCTATTTGGCACCTCCGGATTTGGAGAGGCTGCGCCAGGAGGATCAGCAGCGCGCTGCAGAAGGCACCTTTCCACGCTGTGCCGTGGGTGTTCCTGTCCAGGATTTTGACTTGAGCCGTCAGGGGGCTTGGTCCGTGGATGCAGAGGGAAAACTGGTTTGGCAGCTTTCTTTACATGTACCTGGTGCCCCCGGATTAGCCTTATATTTCGACCGATTGACCTTGCCTAAAGGGGCTTTACTGCGGGTGAATACAGGAGATCGAAAATGGAGCGAAGTGGTGCACCCCGAAGATCTGGAACCCGCCGCCGGTTGGCTCAGTGAATTTTTTCCGGGCGAATCGTTAGACCTCATACTATCTCTACCTCCCGATGCCAGAGATGATTTGGAAATGCATCTGGAGCATGTGGCGGTGGCTTACCGCATGCTGTATTTTCCTCTTTTCCCCGCTTCCTCTGAAAAAGATTTCGGGGACGCCGATGCCTGTCAGGTGAACGCCCGGTGCAGCCCGGAAGGTGATAATTGGCAGGACCAACGCCGGTCGGTCGTACGCATCCTATTGAAGGAAGGTTCCAGCTATGGATGGTGCAGCGGGGCTTTGATCAACAATACAAACCAGGATTGCACACCTTATGTGCTGACGGCCAATCACTGCGGCGCTGGGGCATCTGCAGCCGACTTTAGAAATTGGAAATATTATTTCAATTATGAAGCGCCCACCTGTGCTAATCCTTCCGGCGAAGGCACTTTAGCCACGCAGACTGTGACCGGCAGTATGAAAGTGGCCAGTTCTTCGGAATCATCAAGTATTTTCCGTTCTGATTTCTTGTTGACCATTCTAAAAATCCGTCCACTTGCATCCTACAATGCCTATTTGGCCGGCTGGAGCACCTCCAACACAGGTTCGCCCTCCGGCGTGGGCATTCACCATCCATCTGGGGATATTAAAAAAATTTCTACGTACTCCCAAACTTTGCTTTCTACTACGTGGGGTGGCACCCCGGGCACCCACTGGCAGGTGAAATGGGTGGCCACGGCCAATGGGCATGGCGTCACAGAGGAGGGCTCTTCAGGCTCGCCAATTTTCAACAATTCCAAGCTCATTGTGGGCCAGCTCAGCGGAGGAAGTTCTTTTTGCAGCCAGCCCAACAACCCGGACGCCTACGGAAAATTTTGGTATAGCTGGGATCAAACCGGCACCACGGCGAACCGCCGCTTAAAAAGCTGGCTGGACAGAAACAACACCAATGCCACCACACTGAACGGACGTCAGAATAACTGTGCATCGGCCACTTTGCCTACTGTCGATTTTACCGCGGATCAAACCAATGTTATGGCCGGGCAGACAGTTACTTTCACCGACCTGACCACCGGAAGTCCCTTTGCCTGGAGCTGGACGGTGTCTCCTTCCACCTTCAGCTTCACGGGGGGCACCAGCGCCCAGTCCCAAAACCCCAAGATGGTTTTCAACGCTCAGGGTAATTATACCATCACCCTCACCGCAGCCAACACGGCAGGCTACGAAACCAAGGTGCGCAGCGCCTATATCAAAGTGACAGGCAACATTGGTGTGGAGGATTTTCCGTCAGATCCCCTGCAACTTTCATTTTATCCCAATCCAGCGGTGGATTTTGTGCGTTTTGATGCCGCCTGGGATGACGTGAAAAGTCTGTGGGTTTCAGTTTTTGATGCGGAAGGCCGTCTTGTGCAACACAATCTTGTGGGGCCCGAGAATGCCACCCTGCCCCTCGCCTTTCAAAGAGAAGGTCTGTACGTTGTGCGCGTACGGTCTCAAAATGGCCTCAGTGGCTATTACAAGTTAATAAAAATGGCGCCATGAGATTGCCCGGGAAAAGTTTTTACTTCCTGGCCTTATTATCCTGCATAATCGTGTTTCTTTCGGCCATGGTGGCGCGTGAAGCCGGAGAGAAATCCCGGACGCTGCATCCTTTGCCGCCTGGCTTGGGGGATCCGGCGCCCGAAATTGCCCTCAGGGATACATCCGGAACATCAGTTTTGCGCCTTTCGGAATTGAGAGGTTACTATGTTTTATTGGATTTCTGGGCCTCCTGGTGCCGTCCCTGCCGAATGGAAAATCCCTATGTGGTGGAGGCCTGGAAGCAGTTTGGCCGTGCAAAATTTCAGAAAGGCAAAGGGTTCCGCATCTTCAGCGTATCGTTGGACAATAATCTTCAGGCTTGGAAAAATGCCATTCGCGAGGACAAACTGGATTGGCGCTGGCATGTGTCGGATTTACAAGGTTGGAAAAATACAGCAGCCAAAACCTACGGCGTCACTAAAATTCCTTCCAATTTTCTCCTGGATCCCAAAGGCATTATCATGGCCCAGAATCTGAGAGGTCCTGCTCTCGAGCAGGAATTAAGGAAATATGTGAAAAATTGAGAGTTGGAGCTCTGCTTAAAAAAAGTTATTTTTAATACTCAAAGTTTAGATGTAGAAAATTATTTGAAACCGATAATAGTTTATTTTTCTTGAAAAAAATGTTATCCATGAACATCCCTTCTGCGTGAGTTTGGTATAAGAATTGAACTTTTGTTTAATGAAAACACAGTTGAATCGGTTTTGCATGTTTTTTTTTCTTTCTTTTTTTTTAGGAATTCTGAGTGTGGGTTTGAGTTCTACGGCAGGAATGGCCCAATCATTTAAAAACCTGAGCAGTTCCAATAAGAAGGCTTTGAGGCATTTTGAAGACGGTCGCGTATATTACCAGAATGGAAAACTCAACGACGCTGAAGTTCAATTCCGCAAAGCCGCCGAAGAAGATCCGAATTTTGTGGAGGCCTGGCTGCTGTTGGGGGATGTGATGGCCGACAAAAAAAATACTGAGGAGGCTATAGTCCATTACAAAAAGGCCATTGCCCTCAAACCGGATTTGTTTCCCAAAATACATTTCGTGGTGGCCAATTTGGAACGGCGTTTGGGTCATTTTGGAGAGGCGGCAAAGTACTACGAAAGCTATCTGCACTATGCCAAGGATAAGGATACCCTGCGCAACGCGGATGTTCGCCAAAGTTTGAAAGTCGTGCGCGCGGCCGATTCCATTCTGCAGCAACCGGTCACTTTTCGGCCTGAAAATCTGGGCGAGGCGGTGAATACGGCCTCCGCAGAGTATCAACCCTCCCTAACGGCCGATGAAAGCATACTTGTGTTCACGCGTCTTGTGCCCGCGGATCGTGCGGCCTGTCCAATTCTGATGGACAAATGGTCAGAGGATTTTTTTATTTCCAGCGCGCACAACGGCATCTGGCGAAAAGCTCAGGCTGTGGGTCCGCCCCTGAACACGGCCTGCAATGAGGGCGCTCAGGCATTGTCACCGGATGGCCGTTATATGTTTTTCACGGCCTGTAATCGAAAAGACGGTTTGGGCCGCTGTGATATCTACTGGAGCCGTCGCACCGGGGAACGGTGGACCGAACCGAAAAATCTTGGTGCGCCTGTGAACACAGCCCACTGGGAAAGCCAGCCTTCTTTTTCCTCCGATGGAAAAACATTATATTTCATAAGCAACGCCCCAGGAGGATTTGGCAAGAGCGATATCTACACTTCGGAATTGCAGCCGGATGGCAGCTGGTCCAAACCTCTGAATCTGGGGCCGAACATCAATACGCCGGGTGACGAGAATTCCCCCTTTATTCATCCAGATAACCAAACCCTGTTTTTTGCGTCCGATTTTCATCCTGGTCTGGGAGGACAGGATTTGTTTGTTTCCCGGCGGCAGCCCGATGGCAGCTGGGGGCCTCCCCGGAATCTGGGCTCCCCCATCAATACTCTGGGCGATGAACGCAGCCTCATTGTGGCAGCGGGTGGACGATGGGCCTATTATGCTACCGACAAAGGTGAGGGTTTTGGGGATTATGATTTGTATCGCTTTGAGCTCCCGGAATTTCTGAGGCCCAATCCCGTGACATTCATGAAAGGCATTATCACGGATAAGAAAACAGGTAAACCTCTGGAAGCACGTTTTGAACTCTCTGATCTTGCCACGGGCCAGGTGGTAGCCTCCGCGTTTTCCGATGCGGCCACGGGCGCCTTTTTGGTGTGCCTTCCCCTGCATCGTAACTATGCCCTCACGGCTTCGGCTTCCGGATATTTGTTCTTCAGCGAGCACTTTGAACTGGCCGAAGCCGCCACAGCCGATAAGCCCTTCATAAAAAATGTGCAGATGAGTCCGGTGGAAGCCCAGGAACGCATCGTACTGCGCAATGTTTTTTTCGACTTCAACAAATCTGAACTCAAACCCGAATCACGGATTGAATTAGAAAAATTGGTCCAGATTCTGAAACAAAATCCCACCTTAAAAGCAGAGATTGCCGGCCACACGGATAATACCGGAAGCCGGGATTACAACCTTCAGTTGAGCCAGCAGCGCGCCCAGGCCGTGGTGCAGTATCTCACGGAGCGGGGCATAGACAAAGGCCGGCTCACCGCGCGCGGATATGGCGATACCCAGCCCGTGGCCGACAATACCACCGAAGCGGGCCGGGCTGAAAACCGCCGAACAGAATTCCGCATATTGGGCATCTGAAGCGGATGTTTGTCATCAATGGCCGTTTTCTCACCCTGCCACAGGGTGGCGTGCGGCGTTATGCATTGGAATGGGCGCGCCTGCTGGGGCAAAAAATGGCAGAGTTACAGATTGTGGCGCCTCCGGATGCACCGTTGGAACCCGGCTTGCCTGTAACCCGGGTGGGAAACCTGAGGGGGCACGCTTGGGAGCAGATGGAACTGCCCTTGTATTTGAAACGACGCCATCGGCCGTTGCTTTTGAATCTGGCCAATACGGCGCCTCTGATGTATGACCACAACATCCTTGTTGTGCATGACTTGGCTTGGAAAGATTCCCGACTGGCATTTCATCCCCGGCTGCGGCGGGGCTATCGTTTTTTGATTCCCAGGTTGGTGCGCCGGGCCAAGGCTGTGTGGACGGTGAGCCGTTTTGCGGAATCTGAAATTCTTAAGGAGTTTCCTTTTTTGAAAGGGAAAACAGAATGCCTCCCTCCCGTCCTGGATTATGTCAAAAGCTGGAAATCCCAACAGCCTCAGACCTCGGGGCTTTCCCACCGACCATTTTTCCTGACGGTGGGCCTGACCTCCCCCCGAAAGGATCCGGCGGTGTTGTTTCGGGCTTTCTCCATGCGGCCGGAGCGGTTTTTAGTGGTGGCTGGTTACGCGGCGCGGGTCCTTAAAGATCTTGCTCCGCTTCCTGATAATGTGCTCCTAATGAACGCATTAGATGATGAAGAATTGGCCTGGCTTTACGCCCATTCTCAGGCCTGTATTTCGGCCAGCCGGTATGAAGGATTTGATCTTCCGCCCCTGGAAGCTGCGCTCTTAGGCCGTCCGGTTATTTTGAGCGATATTCCCGTGCATCGGGAAATTTGGAAGGACAGGGCCTGTTATTTCCCTATGGGTGAAGCTCCTGCCCTCGCCGAAATTTTAGATTCTCCGGATGGGGCGAGATTTCCAGTCCCCCAATGTGATTTTACTGAAAAGTTTTCGGCTGAACGTCTGTACCCATTGTTTCAAGCCTTGATTGCCAGATTCTTAAAGGAATGATAATAAAGTCTTTATTGCTAAATTACCGGTCAAATTTCAACATAAATTATATTCATTCAATAAAATTAAATTCATATTTTAAAATAATCTGGTCTTGATGAATAATAAAAAGGATTAAAAAAAAGCATCATTATTTTTTCTCCAGTCCGAGCAGGTCCCGGAGATTCCGGATGCGGGCTTCGGCGTCCGCTTTTTTCTTGCGTTCCTTTTCTACCAGTTCGGGAGGAGCGTTCTGAATAAATCGGGAGTTTGCCAGTTTCTTTTCTACAATTTCCAGAAAACCTTCCATATACTGCAGTTCCTGACGCCATTTTTCTACCTCATCCGGGAGGCTGCCGCCTGGCCGGAGGACGAACAATTTGGTTTTCCCGGCCACCACAGGTCGGACGTTTTCGGGTTTTTCCTTTTCAGCCTGCCACACACCCACGTGGCCTAATTTTTTTAAAACGGCGAGATAGGGAATGTCTTGTGAGGCAAAGACGGTGAGGGGCTGCCGGAATGGTATTTTTTCTTCAGCGCGCACCTGGCGGAGGGCTGCCACCGCTTCCATCGTTTCTTCAAACTGTTGGAGAGCCTGGGCATCGTAGGGTTGTTTTTGAGGCCAGGGCGCCTGGATCAGAAATCCGGAATACGAACGGAAGGCGTCTGGAATAAAGCTAAAGAGCTTTTCTGTGGTAAAAGGGATAAAAGGATGTGCCAGACGCAGCACGATGTCCAGATATTCCCAGGCGGCGCGATGGGTGGCGGCATCCTGATGATTTTCTTCAGGCTTGATGGCTTCCAGGAAGGTTGCGCAGAATTCATCCCAAATCAGCTTATATACCGTCATGAGCGCCTCGCTCAAACGGTACTGTGAAAATTGTTCTTCCAGGTCGTGGATCGCTTTATGCAGCCTGTGGCCAAACCAGCTTACCGCTTCGGAAGCCGCTGGGGCCTGCGTTTTTGAAGCATCGGTCTCCCAGCCATGGATCAGTCGGAAGGCATTCCACAGTTTGTTGCAGAAATTGCGCCCCTGTTGGCAGAGGGCCTCATCAAAGAGCAGGTCGTTGCCAGCCGGGGCGCTGAGAAGCATGCCCACGCGCACCCCGTCGGCCCCGTAGCGGGCCATCAGCTCCAGAGGCTCCGGGGAGTTGCCCAGACTTTTGCTCATTTTACGGCCTTGCTTGTCGCGTACGATACCTGTGAGATATACGTCCCGGAAAGGCGGGGCGCCCATATATTCACAGCCGGCCATAATCATGCGGGCCACCCAGAAAAACAAAATCTCCGGAGCGGTCACCAGAACGGTGGTAGGATAATAGTATTGTAAGTCGTGCGGTATTTCAAGGAAGCAGGCCGTGGTGGTATCATAATGGTCAAATCCGTCAAACACGGCGATGGGCCACAGCCACGAGGAAGCCCAGGTATCCAGAACATCCGGGTCCTGCTCCAAATGATGGGCCTGAAGGGAAGGATCTTCCTGGCGGAATAACTCCAAAGCTTCTTCCATGTTTTCGGCCACTTTCCAACGCGTGCGGTCGTGGCGCAGATACCAGGCCGGTATGCGATGCCCCCACCACAATTGGCGGCTGATGCACCAATCGCGCACATTTTCCATCCAATGTTTGTAGGTGTTGGTGAACTTCGCGGGAAAAAGACGTACCTGTTGGTTTTCCACCACCTCCAGAGCGCGGGGTGCCAGTTTATCCATCTTTAAAAACCATTGCTCTGAGAGCCGTGGCTCCACCACAGAGCCCGTACGTTCGCTGCGGCCAATGCGGGACAGCACTTTTTCTTCTTTTTCAATAAGGCCGGACTTCTGTAACATCTCAACAGCTTTCTTTCGAGCTTCAAACCTATCCATTCCAATGAGCTCCGGCACTTGACAGGCCGGGCTGAGGGTGCCGTCATCATTCAGCACGTCGATGACCTGCAATTGGTGTCGGAGGCCTATCTCGTAGTCGTTGATATCGTGCGCCGGGGTCACCTTGAGGCAGCCTGTACCGAAAGCCGGATCCACATACGTATCGGCGATAATCGGAACCTCCCTGTTCACTAAGGGTACGCGCACTGTGCGCCCGATCCAGGCGCGGTAGCGTTCATCTTGGGGATGCACGGCCACGGCCACATCGCCCGGAATAGTTTCTGGGCGCTGGGTGGCCACGGTGAGATAGCCTTCACCCTGGCTCAGTTCGTACCGTACGTAGTACAGGGTGGCTTCTTCTCCCGGTTCCTGATATATTACTTCTTCATTGCTGAGCGCCGTGCGGGCTTCGCAATCCCAATTGATCATCCGGAGCCCCCGATAGATGTACCCTTTTCTGTACAAATCCACGAACACGCGGATGACGGCCCTGTAATAGCCTTCGTCCATGGTGAAGCGCGTACGCTCCCAGTCGCAACTGGCGCCCAGTTTTTTCAACTGCTCCAAGATGATGCCGCCGTATTTGTTTTTCCAATCCCAGGCGTGGCGCAAAAATTCTTCCCTTGAAAGGTCGGATTTTTTTATGCCCTTTTCTCGCAACATTTTCACCACACGGGCCTCGGTGGCAATGGAGGCATGGTCGGTACCGGGCACCCAGCAAGCGTTGTAGCCTTCCATCCGGGCTTTCCGGATAAGCACGTCCTGTATGGTGTTGTTGAGCATGTGACCCATGTGCAGCACGCCTGTTACGTTGGGTGGCGGGATGAGAATGGTGTAGGGCCGGCGTGCATCCGGGCGGGAACGAAAGCAACCGGCATCCAGCCAGCTGTTATAAATGTCTTGTTCAAACGTTTCCGGCAGCCATTTATCCGGAAACCCACCGGGCCTGGTGTTGCTCATGCCGCAAAAGTAGCCAGCAAGCTTTCATCCTTCCGGCAGGTTGCGGATCCAGGATTCCATAATGGCACAGACAGCTTCCCAACGGGTGTCCAACATCATGTCATGGGCCACATCTTCAAATACCTGTAGATGAGCACCAAAGCCTCGGGTTGTTCTTTCCAGAGCTTTCAAAGGCACAAAACAATCTTTTCCAGAAGCCAGGATGAGGGTGGGAACCTGTGTTGGGGCCGGGCGGTGCAGATCGCCTATCACCATATCCAAGAAAGCCCTAAAAGATTCGGGCTGGAGCGCCATAAACGTGCTGTGAACCCTTTCTTCCGGGGCATCCTGCGAAAAGCACAAACGCTTCACCACCTGCACGTCCTCCGTGAAGGGTGTGGTGCTAAAGGTGATCAGGCCTTTCAGAAACCGGGCCGGCTCCAGCCGGAATAAGGTCCACAAGGCACGGCCAAAACCAGAGGCCGGCACTGGGGCCACCAGAACAGCTCCTTTGAGCGGGGTGCGGCTAAGCAACAACTTTTGGACAATGAATCCGCCCATGGAATGGCCAACGACCACAGGCAGGGTGTCTAAATGGGATAATACGAACCGGACGTCTTGCACATAGGCACGCACTGGGGTCCGCGATAATCTTTCCCAACCTTCGCTTTCGCCATGGCCGCGCAAATTGAGGGTGAGACAGGTGTAGCCTCTGTGCAGAAGCCAGGGCACCCACAACCATTCCCAGCACCAAGCCCCATGCGCCATGCCATGGATGAACACCAACGGAGGGCGGCCATTGGGAAGCTCAGGCTGGTGCCACTGATAGGCAATGCGGGGCTGTTTCACGCGTTTAAATTTCTTTGCGCAGCCGGGCCACCGGAATATCCAATTGCTCGCGGTATTTGGCCACGGTTCGGCGGGCGATATTGTAACCTTTTTGCTGAAGCAGCTCTGTGAGTTTTTCGTCTGTCAGGGGTTTTTTCTTACTTTCATTCCGGATGAGTTCCAGCAAAATGCTTTTCACTTCCCGCGTGCTCACTTCATCACCGTCCTCCCGGGATATGGATTCCGAGAAAAAATCTTTCAAAAGCTTGGTGCCATAAGGCGTCTGAATGTACTTGCTGCCCGTCACGCGCGACACAGTGCTGATATCCAAACCCACTTTTTCAGCAATGTCTTTCAGTATCATGGGTTTAAGTTTTTTTTCGTCTCCAGTGGCAAAGTACTCTGCCTGGTGTTCCATGATGGCTGTCATTACTTTCATGAGGGTGTCCTGGCGCTGTTTGATGGCTTCTATAAACCATCGGGCGGAATCGATTTTTTGTTTGACGAATTGAGCGGATTCCTTTTGATTTTTATCGTTGCTCATGGCCCTCAGGATGTCAGCATAACGGGGACTGATGCGCAGTTGCGGGGCATTGCGGCTGTTCAGGGACAAATGCAACTGGCCGTCCATATCTTTTTCTAAAATGAAGTCCGGCGTCACGGAATAGGGATTGCTTTTGACGGACTCAAAAGCGCTGCCGGGTTTTGGATTCAAATGTAAAATTTCCTGAACGGCTTCCCGAAATTCCTCGTCCTCCAGATGAAGCCTTCTCTGGATGCGGTCATAGTGTTTCTTGGTAAATTCTTCAAAGTGATCCCGCAAAATCCGCTGAGCGTTTAAAACAGCTTTTTCGCGCGATCCAGAGTTTTCCAACTGGAGAAGCAGACACTCTCGTAAATCCCGGGCACCCACGCCAGAGGGCTCTAGCTCCTGGACTATGCGTAGGGCTTTTTCCACCTCTTCTTCCGTGCAATGTATTCCGGCCGTAAAGGCCAGGTCGTCTGCAATTTGGCTCAGACTGCGGCGCAAATACCCGTCTTCATCCAAATTCCCCACAATATGCCGGGCTATTGTGGCGGTTTTTTCATCCATATCCCGCATGCCCAGCTGCCCCAGCAAGTGCTCCATAAAACTCACATTCTGGACCACAGGCATTTCCCAGGGTTCGTCGTCCGGGCTGTGGTTGGAGGCGTGGGTTTTGTAATAATTTTCCTCTTCTTCGTTAAGGAATTCTTCGAGCGAAATTTCGGCTTCGTTATTGTCGTTGGGTTCGCTGTCGAGGTCAGGGTCCAGATTTTCATCATCACTTTCGGTCGCAGAGGAGTCGCTCTGGGACTCTTCGCGCATATCTATACGGCTGAGATCTTCAAGGGCCGGGTTGTTTTCTAATTCTTCTTTGATGCGTTGGTCCAGCAGAGCCGTAGGCACTTGCAGAAGTTTCATCAATTGAATCTGCAAAGGCGAAAGTCTTTGCGTAAGCCTTAGGGATTGTTCTTGTTTTAACATTTTTCGAGCATGCTGAATATTTGGCTTGGGATAAATTTAGCCACAAAATTGAAAACCATGCATCGTGAAAAAAAATTCAGCGCCATCTCCCCATCCGTATCTGCCTAAATTTGTCCACGTGAAACCAGGTATTTTACATTTTCAGTTCGAAGATTTTCGCATTTCGGATGATGGAGAAAAAATTTGCTTGGAGGGTTCCAAAGAGGAGGGCCTTCAAGTATCTGAAATACAAAGGTTGGGTTTATTTGATTTTAGGGTGGGCCCAGGTGGTATCCGGGTGTTGTATGAAAATTTTGATGCGGACAACAGGATATTCACCTTGCGGGTGAACGGAAGGCGCGTGCAGGTGCGCGTTCAGGATTTTTTGGACGATGTGGCCGCGCGTACGGGGGCCGTTAGACCGGGCGCAAAACGGGCTCAAAGTCTTAGATCGCCCATGCCGGGTCTGGTAAGTAAAATTTTGATTCAGGCCGGGGCGCCTGTCCGGAAAGGGGACACGCTTCTGATTTTGGAAGCCATGAAGATGGAAAACGCCATAAAAGCTCCTGCGGACACCGTGGTGGACGCTGTGCTTTGTGAGGCGGGGCAGTCGGTGGAGAAAGGCAGTGTTCTGGTGCGGTTTAGGGAGTCTTAGCCCTGAGGAGCGGAGCGGTTTTTCTGGTAGGCTTGTACTATCGGATGCGTCCTATGCTTTGGAGAGACCAATCGGAATTCTTCCAATTTTAGAAATGATACATCAGAGCCGGTCGCACTCCCAGGTGGATATATCGCGATCCCGCAAATCCGGAGCGGCTGAGCGGGGTGAGCCAATAGCCTCCCTGGAAGCCCACCGAAAGCACCAGTTTCTGCAAACGGTAGCCCACAGAGGCCCCTGCGGAGAGGGAAAATGCCACCGGTCTTAGGCCTTCGTGTTTGTAGGTGTGAACACTTTGGGCGAAGGTGGCTTCGGCGCGATTGCCGGCAAGGATGTGGGCATGCGCCTGGGCATTGAAGCCCACTACCCAGTTTTTGAGATGGTGTTGATATAAGACGCCCGGCGAAAGGGTTATGAAGCTAAATTGCTGAGATAATTTTTTCATTCGCACCATCGAGTCGCTGACAGCCTCCGGACCTACTTTCCAAGCGCCGGTTTCTGTCATAAGGCCCAAGCGGCCATCGGAGGGCAGGGCGCGTTCCAGAAGACTGCCGGACTCGAAGTGTCCAATGCGGGTGTGCCCTATAGCCATTTGAACAGAAAGAGCCTCTCCGAAGCGATAGCCGGCCATGAGTTGAATGGCTTGAATCACATCGCTGAAAGAGGTGGAGGTGCCCCCTTTTGCGGAGGCAAGATGTTCCACCTGACTTTCGGGCATCCAGGCGTTGGGAGTTGCGGATTGGGGCATCAGGCGCCACATGCTTCCGGCTTCGTAAGTGATGCCCACATACAACGGCCACTTCTTACATTTTGAGTCGGATGTTGTTGCGGGCTTGAGCTCAGGCGCCTCAGCCATGTGTTCTTCAGAATTTTCAGAGGCCTTTTTCAATCCGGATTTTTCTTCGTTTTTCAGAGTTTCAGCAACCGCGCGATTTGGGTCTTCCTGAAGGACGTTGGCATCCGTCGATGCATGAGATTCAATGGGGTTTATGGATTCCTCTGTGATTTTGTTTGGAATGGGCGTGGGTTCAGTTACCGGATGGGAGCCATACACTTTTTGATTGGCGCGGGTAGGGCTTGCGAGGCGCTCAGGGGCAGGGTTGGGTACTCGAAGCGTAAAAGACGCCTCAGGCCTTTGATTTTGATTCCCCTGCGTTGGGGCTGCAGAATGGGCATTGGTTGAATTGAACAACGGGGCAGAGACTTCACTTTGAGCTTTAGCCGGTTGTTCCAAATTTTGAAGATTGGACAGGATGGGATTGGGCTGGCTGGGCGTTTTTCTTATCCAAAAAAGTGCAGCCGTCAAAAGAATACAGCCCGAGAGAGTTCCACCCCAAAGAAAGGCCGCTTTGCGCCGGCGGCGGGCCGCCAGTCTTTGGGAAATACCAGTCCAGACTTCGCTGGGAGGGGCTTCCCGATAGTTCTGCAATTCCTTTCGGAACAATTCTTCAATCGGTATCTTCTTCATGATTTTCAATAAGGTTGTTTTTAAATCTTTCCGGATAAATGTGGATTAATTTTTGACGGAGCCAATCCTTGGCCCTGGACAGTTGCGACTTGGATGTTCCTTCCGAAATGCCGAGCATCGCAGCAATCTCAGCATGGGAATATCCTTCAATGGCATACAGGTTAAATACGGTGCGATAGCCTAAAGGCATTTGGGACAGGAGCGCCATAAGCTCTCCGGCCTGGAGCGATTCTTCAATAAAATCGCGGCCGGCTACCCCGCGTCCTTTTTCAATTTCTTCAAAGTAAGGCGACTTTTTCCTTAAAAATTCCAGCGCCGTGTTTACGGTAATGCGCCGGGCCCATCCCTCAAATGAGCCTTCATGACGGAATCGGGAAAGGTTGCTAAAAATTTTAATAAAACTTTCCTGCAGCATATCCTGGGCATCCTCACGACGGGGGGCATAGCGCAGGCAAATCCCATACAGCAGGGGAGAGAGGGTTTGATAGATCATGTGCACATAGCGGCCTTTACCCTGGGCTGCCATTCGGATAACTTCTTCCGTGAGACCGTTTCCGGAAACAGGCGGGTTTACATCAGGTTGTAAAACACCTGAACCATCTGACTCCATGAGAGCCAGATCAGGGCTTCCGGGAGGACTCATCAAAATACTTTGGTTATCCAACGCAAAGGAAATCAATTTGCCGTTTTAGTGTGGGTTAGACGTTAAAAAAGTCTTTTAGGTTGCAGGGGCAAACAGGTTTTCACAGGATCTGTATCCCCTGAAAAGGGGATTTTCTGTTTTATTTAGACAAAGTCTAATTTAACTACATATTTTCGCGCTCATGGAAAATGGTAACAGCGAAACCCCATCCTCTGAATTTGTAGCTATCAATTATATCACCTGTCAGCCGGACTACATTTCACGTTTTGAAGAATTGTTTTCCTCCCGGGCCCATGCCATCGACCGCTTGCCGGGTTTTCGTCGGATGCAGGTTTTGAAACCTCAGGAACCCGGCGGGCGTTATCTGGTCATCAGTTGGTGGGACAGCGAAGAACATTTCAAGGAATGGACGCGGTCACCCGAATTCATCGAGGGGCATAAACGAGGATTTGCAGATATGGCCAAAGCCCGCGAGGAAGGCCGGACCCCTCCGATGCACAGTGAATTTAAATGTTACGAAGTGCTGACGCATTAATTTTGCCTAATGGCCTCCCGGCAAAAAATTTTGAAAAGACTGCGCCAACTGGGTTTTTTGGGATTTTTGTTTTTTCTCATAAAGGGTCTGTTGTGGTTGCTGGTGCCATATTTGATTGCAAAGGGAATTTTCAATTGAAATAATCCTAAAATTCGGAATACGCCATACAGGCATTTACACCAAAGGATTGTAGGGAAGGACAATCTGGAGTCCAAGTTAATCTTTTGCGATTTGGACCAATTTTTTGAGATTTCGGAATACGATTGGCACATCATGCCACCACACATAATCGCGGAGGTATAATCTTTCCAAATCCTGCCGGTGGTGCTCGGAAAGCGTACCGGAACCCACATTGTGCCAGGGCGCCAGAACGGCTGGTTTCAAATGGCCCAAATCGGGCAGTGACTTAGGGCCCACCCAAGTGCGGCGCCCCATCAGGACTTTCCAAATGATGGGCACAAGTTGTGCTGGGCGCACGCCACCTAACCAAAGAAAAGGCGTGAGAAGGAGCAACCCCACGGACAGGGCCACATCCACACAACGCTTTCGAAAGCGGTTGTTCGGCGCGGTGAGGGCGTTCACTTCCATCACATACAAGTCGCCCCTCCGGTTCACAGAATGGCTGCCAATAATAAAAGCGCTTTCGGGCGGGGCTATTTTAAAATCCAGGTGGGTTTCAGATAGGGCATCTATGAGCCGAATAATGAGATCGGAAGAAAGTTCGGCCCCTGAAAAAATGACCTCCTGCGCATCAAAAACCCTGGCCGTTTCTTGGATCCGATGAACCAAGGCGGGAAAAGATTCTTCCGTTCGCACCGATACTTCGGTCTGAATGCGCACCGGACTGCCGGATTCCAACAGGAGGGTGCGGATCCTTTGAAAATCAGTGTCCCGGGCCACGAGGATGGCTTTTTTCTGGAGGTTTTGATGGCGACTTCCACCGAACCATCGCAGAAGACTTCTTAAGAAACCCATCACGAGACCCGTGGAAACAGCGCCAGATAAGATTAAGGCCCGCGAGAAGCGCCAGTGTTCCGGAAGCAGGGCATACACGGCCAGAATAATGAGAGTGCCAAAGGCAATACCTTTGACCAGAGAAGCCCGGGCTGTGTTTCTGGAATAGGCTCCAAAAGCGGTGGCCGATAAGAGCCACACCAGAAGATAGGCCGGTACCACCCAGCGCAGGAAAGCCGGGGGATAGTATCCGGGCCCTGTTTTCACATGGGTGGCCCACCACAAAGTGATCTCGCGAAGCGCCCCATAGCTCAGCATTGCATCCGCAAGGGGCAGCCAAATCAGCCCCAAAAAGCGACGGGCCAGGGCCAGGGTGGCCCTCAGCACCACCGCACCCCGGATTATCCATCGGAAACCCAGCCCGCCTGAGCCTGTGAAATGCTTTTCCGCAAAGATGATCATGGCCTGATAAAATACTTTTACATAGTTGAGGCTGCCTTTTTTGGTGCTCTCCCCTTTGTAATGAATAATGGTGGTGTGCGGAAAATAATAGTTTTTGTAGCCGGCTTTGAGAATGCGGTAGGAGAGATCAATATCTTCCCCATACATAAAGAAATCTTCATCCAGTCCTCCAATTTTTTCCAGAACCGATCGCCGCAACAACATGAAAGCGCCAGAGAGCACCTCCACGGAGTGCACCTGAAATTCATCTAAATAACGCACATGGTAGCGGCCAAAAAGCCGGGATTTTGGAAATAGGGCAGCCAGACCACAGACTTTGAAGAAAGCGGTCAGGGGTGTAGGCAGCCCTCTTTTAGACTCCGGTAGAAATCGCCCGGAGCCATCCACCATGCGCACTCCCAGGCCCCCGGCATCGGCGTGTTGGTCCATGAAGTCGCAAACGCGGGTGAGGGTATCCGGCTGGATGAGGGTGTCCGGATTCAGCAACAAAATGTAACGGCCGGATGCCTGCTGTATGGCCTGATTATTGGCTTTTGCAAACCCTTTATTTTCAGCGTTGACCAGAAGGCGTACCCATGGAAATTTTTCCTTTACCATTTGGGGGCTATTGTCTACGCTGGCATTATCCACCACGAACACCTCGGCTTCTCCCTCTTTCCAATTTTCTAATGCTTTTTTGACGCTTTCCAGACATTGTTCCAGGAAATAGCGCACATTGTAACTCACCACCACCACGGAGAGCCTGCGTTGGGTTTGGCCAGATGCGAGGGGGGGTATTTCTGGAGCAGCCGGACTCATAATTCCTTCAGCCGAATTTGGCACATTCGAATCTTGTTGTTGCCGCCCAGCGCCAACACCATTATTTCATCCGCACCCACCTGGCGCGAAAACTTGGGCCGAAGCGTCCAGCCTTCAGCTTCTGAGTTAAAAAGAATTTTTTTCTGGAGGCCGCCACCAAATCCCAATTGCACGAGCACGGCATCGGCTTTCTGGGGACGGTTCATATCGCGATAATCCGCAGGCTTTTCGGCTTGCCGGTTTTTGGGATTATCCAGAAAAACAAAGTATAACCCCGAGTCATTGACAGCTAAAGCGTAGGAAAGAAAATATCCGTCGTCGTCCAGGCTGTTTTGAAATTTAGGAATCACATACGTGTTCCTTATTTCGCCTGAAGTGTCGGCGTGAATTACGAGGATGCTGTTGTAGAAATAATGATAATTACAATATAAGAAACCTCGGGCATCCCGCACACAGATTTCCTGCATCCAAAACTGCTCCCCAACTATAAACAGGTCCCCTTCTGGACCCGTTACCACTTCTTTCAACCCAAATCTGGAAAGCACCGGATTTCGGGGTGCCTTTTTTTCGCCCAGAGCTTCCTGCACAAAATTTTTGTCAAAGGGCATGTGCGCTGTGCTGAGCACGCGCAGGGAGTCTATGGCCAGAGAATACAGGAGAGTACCGGCCACCCCCTCCGATGCTGAACGTGCAAAAAAGCCGCACAGAGCCAGCCCGGATTTAGTGCGTGCCAATGCCAGGTCTGCCACAGGATAAGGGGCGTCCCGGAGCACGAGTTCCTGAACTTCTTCCGGTGGTGAGATGCGCAATTTCAAAACGGAATATTCAAAATCCGGGAGACCGCGTTCCCGATTGGGCCGTTCCGGATACACCTTACCCAACATAAAAAGTTGATCTTCTCCGTCCGGTAGCAGATCTGTCATTTCGAACTGGCGGTCTTTGTAGGGAAGGGTGAGGGTGCGACGATACAGATTTTGAAGACTGTCATTGAATAGGAAAAATTCAAATTGCTCGAGATCGTTTTTGTCCTGAGGATGGCTCAGAATGAGCCATAGATTTTTTTGAGAGAGTGTGGGCACCAAGCGGAACTGGCCTTTATTGGGACGCGTAGCGTTATGGGTTTCTGCCAAGCGGACCATGTTCAAAAATTGGCCTAAAGTGTCGTACCTTAGGCCATAGAGCACCTGGGATGCACGGTTTTTATCAAAAGCGCTGAGAAATAATACGATGTGATTCCCCAGAATAAAAATGCCTTCATACTCCGGCAGGGCGCGCAGGTCTCCATCTTCCACATAGGTATTTCGGGGCAGAAGCGTGATTCCGCCCGCATAGGCCAAGTCCGGGAAACTGAACATATCGAGGGCCAACTCGTCCTGGCTGAACGGCAAACTGCGAAAACGGGTGCTGTAATACCGCGCGCCGATCCGGCCGATGATGGCATCGGGCGTTTCGTTGGACCGAATACGGAACTCCTGTCCCCAACGCCAGGTTTGAGCGGAAGGCGGCGCGGTTCCTAAAGCCAGCCAAAGACCGAGTGCAAGAAGACAGACAAGGTTCAGTCGCTGCCGCACTCTCTCATCCATTGTATTTCCCAAAGTGGTGCGAAAAATAAGGTCGTAAAAAAACAACACAGTGGGGTATTGTGATGTAATATTGTAGAAAGTTACTGAAAGGGACGCATGCACACACCTTCCGGCTCCATGAGGATGCGGATTTTGAGCGCATTTTTTATGGTATTTTGGTGGACTGTGTCTTCGCCTAAAGCCCAGTGGTCTGAATGGCGCCGTCACGATCTCGGGAGGCAGGAGCAGGAAGGGATTTTTCTGATGGATCCGCCACCTCGTCAGGTACTGAAATTTTTTCCCATGGGAGGATTCCGAGGGGATTACAGTTTGCACTATCAATACAGGCTCTCGGATTTCTGCGCCGTTCAGGCAGGAGGTGGACTTTCCCTCAGGGATCCTCTTTTTGAGCGCTTTGCAGCCCGGCAGCCCTGGCATGCGGGCAGCCTACGCAATGTGCCCTCAGGAGGTGGTCGTCTTTCGGTACGTTGGTTTCCCAGGAATATGCCGGCCCGCATGGATTTTTATATTGCCCAAGAATATCTTTTTCGAAACGTCCGTTTCCATTTTACAGAGGAATTGCCTCAGCCGGATGGTTCTCTGGGCCAACGCCGTATTGCAACAGGCTACAGCTACCATAGCTTACGGCTACTTGTGGGCTGGCAAACCTTGAGCGTATGGCATTTTCATTTGGATCTTTTCACAGGTCTGGCCTTTAGCCTGGCAGAAGAGAAATTTCCTCAATTTGTGAACGGTGTGCAGGGGCCGGCTTACCATTACCGACGGGACCGGCACTTTTTTCCTGGCTTTGTGGCCGGGCTGGCATCGGGCTATGTCTTCTGAAATCCTGCCTTTCCAGTGGCCGGTGGCGCCCGGCACATCCATAGAAACCTGGAGGCGTCTCTGGCCTATGGCTTTAGCCCAAGTGGAAAAAGACCTTGAGATGAGCGGCGCCCGGCTTTCCCTTGCCCCGGATTTGGCCCCGCACCTTGCTGTCATGAGGCTGGCAACATGGATGGCAAAGATGTCGCCGGAAATTTTGAAGAGGTTTTTGTACCGGATGGATGTGCCGGAGCCCTTACAGGACCAAGACATCGGCGTTTTGGCAATCCGATGCTTTCAAAGAGCGCTTCTGAAGGTGTGGCTTCGCGAAAAACTGAGCGATCGCCATAGCCCGGGTCCCAGTGAAGAGGATTCAAGAAGTATTTGATAGTTCAAAGAGGACCGCCCGGAGGAGGGGATTATTGGTCTGGAAATCTGAAGTAGTTTGTGCGCTATTTACGCCAGCCTTCAATTCCAATCTTGAAATATTCACGGCTGTAGGAAATGTTCCCTGCGTAGTCCATGACCCAAAAATCCAGAACATGGTCACCCGGCGCGAGCATTGGCATTTCGGCAGTCATCAGGCGGTCTTTATATTCATACTCGAACAGGAGGAATTGACCGTTCAGTTCCGCATACCAAAACCGCACGCCACTTTCGTTCTCCCGCACATGCACTTGAAGTTTTGAAAAACCGGTGAGGTCCTGGCAAGAGCCGAAGAGGAACCGTATTTCGGGTCGTGTGGTGTCGGCTTTCACGGTGAATTCCCCGAAGCGGTCGGTGTGGGTGGTCAGGAAACCGTCTTCCAGACGCGTACGGAGAAAACGCTTTCCATGAACGATGCAATAACGTTCCGGAGGAATAGGGCTTTCCTGATAGCGGATGCCCAATTGATATTTTTTACGCAGCGCCGTCGTCGTAGGTCCAATAGTGTAAGTGGCATAACCGAAGGGATTTGGACGGGGATTTTTGGTGACGGTTAAGTAAAGGGTATCTAAAACACTGTTGGCCGGAAAATTCAGTCGGATGGTTTCGGCCTGCCAGGATGCGGGCTTTCGCCAGTCAATTATCTGTACTGTTCCAGGCGGCACCGAAGGTCCGGCAGCAAATGATGCGGGCACACCCCGGAGGCGAAAGCTCAGTTGGGAAGTATTGTGCTGGACGTCCATTGCTACGATTCGAACGGTATGCACTTTTCCGGGGGTGGGGCGGAAAACACCGCGGCTGAGCGGAAAGTAAAAAATCTGGTTGTCGTCATTGGGCAACACCCGGCACAAGTGAAAGTTGTGCCCCCGGGCGCGTTCCTCCGGATCAGCATGGGCGCTCACACGGGCTGATTCGTCAAAAGTGAATCGGTCAAACTTGAGTTGAAAAACTAAAGAATCATCCACAAAAACCTGCATTTGATAAATGGCGTTATTCGAAACACCGCCGTCTTCACGGTCCCAGACTTCCACGGCCAGAGCTATGGAACCTCCAGCTTCGGGGATCAGACCCTTTTTCAGGCGGTAGCGTCCATCCGCCTCCCGCTCTACTGAGAATTTTCGGGCCGAACTACTTCCGGCCACCAGCGCTCCGGGGCCCGCCGGAACGATTCGGAGAGCCCCGAACACGGGTTTAGTGCGGTCTGCAATGGGCAAACCGAACAACAGCGGATTGATGGGTTCGTCGGTCTGTGTGTCCCGGATTTCGAAGTGCAAATGGGGCCCAGTGCTGCTGCCGCTGTTGCCCGAAAATCCAATCATCTCACCCCGCGCCACAGGCACCAACCCGGGAGGCAGATTCACATCCACTTCGTAAAACCGGTTTTGATATTGGAAATTCCGTACTAACGAATCAAGGCGGGGCGCGTATTTTTCCAGATGCGCATACACGGTGGTATAGCCATTCGGATGATTTACATACACAGCTTTTCCATAACCATGCACCGATACCAACAGCCGGGATACGTAGCCTTCTGCTGCGGCCACGACGGGCAGCCCGGTGGTTTTTGCCGTCCGAAAATCAAGACCTGCATGAAAATGGGTGGCCCGCATTTCTCCAAAATTTCCTGTGAGCACCGGGGAAATGTTGAGCGGCAGCCGGAAGTTACTGGTCAAGCTGTTCTGGGCCGTAGCAAATCTCCACAGGAAAATAAAGCTCAATATCAGGAGCAGACAACGCATGCTTTACCCCAAAAAAACGGAATAACGGGAAAATTCGTTCATGCTTCGGACCGATATTTTTTAGATAGGCATGTTAACAACGGCCACACGAAACCGGCCCATAGGCAACCCAAGCTGCGCTGCAAAAAGCTCTCGCTGAAGCCCCAGCATAAAAACAAAAAAAGCCAGGCCAGCCAAAGGGAAGGGGTTGTTTTTCCGACCGGCACGACCCCCATCATCACCAACACCCAGAGGCAACATCCCAGAAGGCCATGCAACAGCCATTCTTCTAAAAACTGATTGTGCAGGTTATATTGGTGTTTGAAGGGGACATCTAAGTTTTTTTCTGAATATTCCAATAGAAGCCTTTGGCGCAGTGCTGTTTCGCCGAGGCCCGTCAGTCCTGCTTTCGGGAGAAGCTTCAGGCCGACTTCCCAAATATTGAAGCGTACCAGCAAGGAACTGTTGTATTTCTTTTCAGGCCATAAGCCTTGCATTTCTCCCCAGGTTTCAGAGAGGCGGGGTAATAGCAGGAAGCTTGCAAAAATCAGGAGGCTGAGTCCCAAAAGTTTTTGAAAGGTTGTGAACCTGAAGCGGATAAATGCCGGATCTTTTAAAAAAAATCCAACCACCACACTGCACAACCAGGCGCCCCATACAGCTTTAGTGGCCAAAAGAAGCAACATCCCGACATACAAAGCCTGGCGCCAAAGCGTCCCGCTGTTCAAAAAAATTTCCATCCTCCACATCAGAAATACCAAAGCGGCCAGATATCCTGGGTGCATAAACAATGACAAGTCTGAATACACCAATTTTTCCAAATTTCCATACCAGAGAGAGCGTCCTATTCCTGTCAGCAGGCAAAGGCTAAGGCTTAAGTCCAGTCCAGTGCGGAGGGCACGGTAAAGGGAGAGTAATTTTTCATGCGGCCATCGGATGCCCCATACGAAAATAAGACCCAGCCAGAATCCGGCCCGCGTTTCAAAGGTCTTTGCCAGACCCGGTACATCTTTATAAACAAAAAGATACATACCCGACAAATAAGCTGCATACACCAAGGAAACCACGGTGGTTCCAGTGCCCAATCGGGGAGCCACCTGACCGGAGACCCAGGCTGCCAGCCAAAAAACACTGGTGATGGCGGCTAAAATGCCGATCCAGGCCGGGTTAAAAGGAAGTAAAAAGGCTGTGGACCACAACAAATTATAAAAAAGACCGCGCCACAGCATGGCCGAATAAAATTAAGCGATCTGGCTACTTGGACAACCCAAGGTCAAATTAGTTGCTGGAAACTTTCTAAAAACTTTTAAAACATCTTGTCCCGATCGGAAATAAAGTCTAAAAGGTATTAGACATGGCAGGAGGTCATGTTGAATAAGATATCAAGGACTCAAAGTCCACCGCCCAAGGCGCGCAGCAATTGCACCGAAGCCAAAAACTGCTGCAGGCGGGCTTCGGTGAGCTCCAGTTCGGCCCGCAGCAGCACCTGCCGTGTCATGAGCACTTCCAGATAATTGGCGAACCCGGTGTAGAAAAGTTGATCTGAAATCTTGGAGGCCTCCTTCATGAGCTGAAATTCTTCGGCTTTATATTGAGCCACTTTCCTGAAATTTTCAAAACGGTTTAATTCGTTCACCACTTCCTGCGCGGCGTTGATCACTTTTTGCTGGTAGTCCAGGAGGGCTTTGTTTTTTTCAGAAAATGCGATTTTATATTGCCCCAAAAGAACGTATCGGTTCAGGATGGGCGCGGTGAGCCCGGACAGCAGATTAAATGCCAGGCTGGCCGGAACACTCAACAATCCCGCGGCATCAAATCCATTCAAACCAAAATTTGCATTCAGCACGAGGCTTGGGTAAAGCTCTGCTTTAGAAGCTTTCAGATGATGATGGGCGCCTGTGAGTTGGTGAAGTCCTGCCTTGATATCAGGCCGCTGAAATACATAATTAAAAGACACAGGCCCCTGGATGAGGGAGGGCAAGTCTTGGACATTGAGGGTATCCTTCCGCGGAATTCGGGCAGGATAACGTGCTAAAAGGGTGTTGAGGGCGTTTTCAATCACCAGCCGCTCCTGGAGTTTTTCATATTCAAGACTTCGGGTGTCTAAAACCTGCGTGCGAAATTGCTTGACGGCCAATTCGTTGATTTTTCCGCTTTGTTTTTGAATTTCAATAACTTCAAGTGCCGACTCTTGCAGTTCAATATTGCGTCGGATAATTTCAAGTTCCGTATCCAAAGAAATGAGGAGGTAGTATAAGTGGGCCACGGCGCCTATGATTTGGGTTTTCAGAAAGCGCAGGCCTTCTTCTGAAGCCATAAAACGGGCGCGGGCAGCCTTTTTGTAATGGCGGATTTTTCCCGAAATATCCACCTCCCAGGTGGATTGAAATCCCAGAGCAAAATCCGGAACAGGGTTTGGTATGCGTTGATCTGCCGCGATGTTAGGTGAAAAGTTGACATCGTAATTGCCCACGCCGTCTATGGTTTGGCGTCCAAAGCGCGTGAGACCGGCGCCTGCAGTTGCATTCACAGTGGGCCACAATCGGCCACCGGAAGCTTTCAAGAGCGCCTGGGCAGCGAAAAGGTTTTGTTCGGCGTTTTTGAGATCCAGGTTTCTTTGCAGGGCTGTATCAATCAGGGCTATCAGAAGCGGATCGCGGAAAAATGTTTTCCAGTTCAAACTTCCGAGAGCAGCAGAATCGGCAGGAGATTTTTCCGTAAGTCCATAATTTAAATAAGTGGGCGGGCTGGGTAAATCCCTTATTTCAAGGTGGGCCGGCAGCTTGCATGAAAAAAAAGCCAGTCCGGCCAGAGCGAGCCCTGCCGAATACCTTAGGATAGGGTGCGGCGCCATCGGGATTCTATTTTCGCAAACAACAGGTACAAACCCGGAATTAAAATAATGCCCACCACCGTTCCCATGAGCATTCCGGCCGCTGCACTGGTGCCGATGGTACGGTTTCCCATTTCGCCAGCCCCACCGGCAAATACTAATGGAATGAGTCCGGCGATGAAAGCAAAGGAGGTCATCAGGATGGGCCTAAAACGCGACAGGGCCCCTTCCAAAGCGGCCTTCCGCAATGGTTCTCCACTGCGCAGCCGCAATTGGGCATATTCCACGATGAGAATAGCGTTTTTCCCCAACAAACCGATCAGCATCACCAGCGCCACCTGCGCATAAATGTTGTTGTCCAGCCCAGCCAGCCACAAACCCAGGAAGGAGCCCACGGCTCCGAAAGGAAGCGAAAGCAAAACGGCCAGGGGCAGCATGAAACTTTCGTATTGCGCCGCCAAGATTAAAAAAACAAACACCAGAGAAATCAGAAAAATGATACCGGCCTGGTTGCCTGAGATCACTTCTTCCCGCGTCATCCCGCTCCATTCGTAGGTGAAACCCCTGGGCAGCCGTGCGCCCACTTCTTCAATGGCCCGGATGGCATCGCCACTGGAATAACCCGTTGCCGCTTCGCCAGTTATCAAAATGGCATTAAACATGTTGAAACGGGTCATTTGTTCGGGCCCAAATACTTTCTGTAGCCGGATGAATGCGGAGAGAGGCACCATCTGACCTTCTTCATTTTTCACATAAAATTTCAGGATGTCTTCGGGTGTTTTCCTGTATTCCGGGCTGCTTTGAAGCATCACCTTATACATCTGGCCAAAACGAACAAAGTTGCTGGCATAATAACTGCCCACCAGCGCCTGGAGTGTGCGCAAAGCGTCGGAGGCGCGAATTTTCTTCCGGGCCGCCGTTTCATAATCCACCTTAATGAGATATTGAGGAAAATTGGTCTCAAATGTGGTAAAGGCATTGGCTATTTCTTTCCGGGCCGCGAGATCGGCCGTAAATTTTCTCCCCACTTCCGCGAGGCGGTGCAGGTTGGGTGAGCCGCTGCGGTCCAGGAGACGCAATTCAAAACCGCTGGTGTTGCCAAAACCGGGCACGGTGGGCGGCGGAAAAATTTCAATTTGCGCATCTTGTAATTTTTCAGCTCGCGCACGGAGGTCTTCGATCACCTCAAACACCTTCCGGGATCGTTCATGCCAGGGCTTTAGGTTGATGATGGCCATGCCATAGGAGGCGCCCGCCGATTCGGTGAGGAGCGAATATCCGGCCAATGTGCTCACGTTTTCCACTTCAGGAAGCTGGTGGGCTATTTGATTGATTTGGTCCAGTACCTCGCCTGTGCGTTCCACCGTGGCCCCAGGAGGCGTACTAACGGCCACATATAAAATGCCTTGATCTTCTGTGGGAATAAACCCGGTGGACAGGATTTTGGAGAGTGCCACAACACCCAATATGGCCACCACAGTGGCCAATACCACAAAGCGGCGCCGAAGTCCGAATTTTTCAAGCATCCGGATATATCGAACCATCAGGCCATCAAAAAACTGATTGAACCGGTTGAAAAACCCCCCAGCCCATCCGCCTTTGTGGGCATGGTGTGGTTTTAGCCATCGGGCGCATAGCGCTGGTGTGAGGGTAAGGGCATTGATGCCGCTAATCACAATGGCGATGGCCAGAGTCAGGGAGAACTGTCTGTAAAAAATACCCACAGGTCCGGACAAAAACGAAACAGGAATAAATACAGCGCTCATTACCAAGGTGATAGAGATAATGGCGGCGGCAATTTCTTTCATGGATTCCAAGGTGGCTTCGCGGGCGCCTAGCCCGGTATCCGCCATTTTGGCGTGGATGGCTTCCACCACTACAATGGCGTTGTCCACCACGATTCCTATGGCCAGAACCAAGGCAAAAAGAGTGAGAAGATTGATGGAAAATCCCAGCAGTTGAACAAAGGCAAATGTGCCTATGAGGGCCACCGGAATAGACAGTCCTGTGATCAGCGTGGCGCGCCAGTCTTGCAAAAAAATAAAAACCACCAGAAAAACAAGCACAAAAGCTTCCAATAAGGTTTTCAAAACCTCTTGAATAGAAGCATCCAAAAACCGGGATACATCATAGGCGATATTAAATTGCATCCCGGGCGGAAAGGTGGTGGCCTGCAAATAGGCCATGCGCTTTTTGATGTTTTGGATCACATCGCGGGCGTTGGACCCCGGGCGCTGCTTGAGCATGATGGAGGCCGATGGACGGCCGTCGGTTTTGGAGTCCATATGATAGCTCAGAGCCCCGAATTCCACATCGGCCACATCCCTGAGTTTCAGGATAGAACCATCGGGGTTGGCCCGCAGCACAATGTTTTTGTATTGCTCCACATCAATGAACTTTCCTGTGTAGCGCAGCACGTACTGCGTGGATTGATTGAGCTTGTCCGAGCTTTCGCCCGTTTTTCCGGGAGCGGCCTCCAAATTCTGGCCCCGGATGGCTTCCACAATATCATCCGTGGAAAGGCCATAGGCCTGCAACTTATCCGGCTTCAGCCACACGCGCATGGAATAATCTTTGGCTCCCATGATTTCGGCATAGCCGACCCCGTCGATGCGTTTTAGTTCAGGTAAAATATTGATGTCGGCGAAGTTGTAAACAAAGGTTTCATCCACCGTGGAATCGGTGCTGAAAAGATTCAAATACATCAACATGCTGTTCACCTCTTTTTCTGTGGTGACGCCCGCTTTCAACACCTCCTCAGGGAGTTCGTCCATGACCGTGGTCACACGGTTTTGAACATTCACGGCCGCCAGGTCCGGATCGGTCCCCACCTTAAAATTGACCGTGATCACGGTGACACCGGCGTTGTTGGATACCGAGGCCATGTAAGTCATACCGGGCACGCCATTGACAGCCCTTTCGATGATCGTGGCCACGGATTTCGCGCATACTTCGGCGTTGGCACCGGTGTAGCGCGTGGTGATGCTCACCGAAGGAGGCACGATTTCAGGAAACTGTGTGATGGGCAGTGTGGCCAGAGCAATCAAACCGAGCAAAACCAGCAGCAGGGAAATAACCAAAGAAAGAATGGGCCTTTCTATGAAGGTGCGCAGCATGATCAGAGCAGGGGCAAATCAATCAAAACATCTTTCTCCGCCAAGGCTTGCGGTTGAATAACCTGACCCTCCTGCAGGTTTTGGACGCCTTCGTAGATGATGAGGTCCTCTGAGCCCAGACCTTCAGCCACAATGTAGTATTGTCCATAGCGTTGGTAGGGTGTAAAGCTTTTAAGCTTCACAATATTGTTTTCCACCCTGAAAACAAATAACTTATCCTGGATTTCTAAGGTTGATTTCTGCGGCACCAACAAAGCGTTTTTCAAAAAGCGGTGCAGCCGGATTTTTCCCGTTGATCCATGTTTGAGCAGATAATTTTTATTGTCAAAAACAGCCCGCAGGGCAATGGAGCCTGTTTCATTATCAAATTCGCCCGCCATGGTTTCAATTTTTCCGGTTACTGGGAAAACGCTGCCATCTGCCAAAACCAGCTCCACCCTGGACTGCCGGAGTGAGTCGTCCCGGCTGCCGCTCAGGTTTTCTAAATATTCCACCTCCGACACATTGTAATACGCATACACGCGGCTCACATCGGACAGGGTGGTCAGCAAATCGCCTTCCCGGATGAGACTGCCTATTTTGAAAGGAATGAGGTTGATGATTCCATCAAAAGGGGAGCGGATCTCGGTGTTGGCCAGCTTGATTAAATCGCGGGCCTCCTCAGCTTTGGCCTCTTCAATTTTGGCCTTGGCAATCTCCACCTTGGCCTGAGCCAGATCCAATTCCGTGCGGGTCACCACATTTTTATCCACCAGAAGACGCACGCGGTCCAATTCAATGAGGGCTGATGCCAGTTCGGCCTCGGCCACTTTCAATAAAGCACGGGCTTTTGCTAAGGACGCTTTGTATTCTTCGTCGTTGATTTTGAAAAGAACCTGGCCTTTTTTCACCTGTTGCCCTTCATCCACCATGATCTGGTCCAGATAGCCTTCCACCCTGGCCCGGATTTCGACATTTTTCAAGGCTTTGATGCCCGCCGTGTAGTCTATTTTGAGATCTACATTTTGACGGAGGGGATGAATGACTTTAAATATTTCGGGGGGATCATGAGCTTCGTTCTTTTCTGAACTATGGGAGCAATTCCAGTAAAAAAATGCAAGGCTCAGAAGTGGAATGACAAATCGCCGCACAAGACAATTTAATTAACATCAACTCGCAAAGGCGATACCACCTCTGGCCTCCTCACCAGTGCCCGGGACAGGACTTGAACCTGCACGGATTGCTCCATACGCCCCTCAAACGTACGTGTCTACCAGTTCCACCACCCGGGCCATTTTATGGCATTTTCTGAATGCGGGCGCAAATATCGGAAAAAATTTCCTCAATGGCACCCGTGCCCTCCACTTCTTCCAACAGGCCTCTGTTTTTGTAATATTCTTTTAGAGGCAATGTTTCTGCTTTATACACTTCAAGACGCTTTTGGATCACCTCCAGCCGGGCATCGTCGGATCGGCCTGACGTGCGCGCCCTGTTTTGGAGGCGGGCGATCAGTTCTTCGTCCGGCACCTCCAGTGAAAACACACGGCATAAAGGCATACGCGCTTCCGCGAGCAGCTGATCTAAGGCCTGGGCTTGGGGAATAGTGCGGGGAAACCCATCCAAAATCACGCCCTCGTGGGCGGGGTGGCTGGACAGATAACCCCGCAACATCGCAATGGTCACTTCATCGGGCACCAACTTGCCGGCTTCGATATACCTTTTGGCTTCCAGGCCCAGCGGCGTGCCGGAGGCCATTTCGCGACGAAAAATGTCGCCCGTGCTCAAATGCAAAAGATGGAAATGCCGGGCCAGCTTCTCGGCCTGAGTGCCTTTGCCCGCCCCGGGAGGTCCAAATAAAATATAAGTCTTCATCCTTTCAACTTAAAAATTTCTGGTAGAGACCGACCTTTTTCTTCATAATCCAGTCCATAACCCACCACAAAATAATTGGGGATGGTCAGGCCTTTAAAATCAATGGTACGAAGGCCCCTGTACACTTCCGCTTTAAATAAAAATGTACAGATATGCAACGACAGGGGGCCGGCCTCCTGAATCCTGCCGGCCAGGTAGTTCACCGTGAGCCCTGTGTCCACAATGTCTTCCACAAGCACAACACGTTGGCCGGAAAGCGCATCAGCGTTGAGTTCGGAAAGCCACACCTTGCCAGTGCTCTGGGTGCCGGCATAGGATTTGGCAAAAATGAATTCCTGACGTCCGCCGGATCCAAGTTGCTTCATTAGGTCCGAAAAAAACATGAAAGCCCCCTTCAAAACGCAAATAAAGACCGTGTCTTCGGTTGGGATGGCCCTGACCATTTCGGATGCCAGTCGGTTCACGGCCACATCTATTTCAGCTTTTGAAATATAGGGTTCAAAAATTTTATCGTGCAGGTACAGATCCCTCACAAGCGGCAAATTAAATACAATTTAAGGCTTCGGAAGAGTGGGATAACCTTTTTATCTTGCCTGGCCATAGCGGAATATGTCGGGGTCATTTCCTTCCTCTTTTTTGCTGAATAATGTGGCGCAATGGTTAGGGCGCCAGTCCGAGGAGACCGCACTGGTATTGGTGCCTAACCGTCGGATGCGGTCCCTGATGCTTTCGGAATTTTCAGCTCAGCTCCAAGGAAAAAAACTGGAGGTGTTCACCGTGCCAGAATTTTTGCGTGGGATTTCGGGCCTAAATTCCATTCATGTTCTGGCCTTATTAAATCACCTCTATGAAATTCAATGTTCCCTCTGGGAAGAGGCGGAACCTTTTGTCCGCTTCATGCCCTTCGGATTACGGCTGTTGCAGGATTTTGACGAAATCGACAACCATGTTCTGGACCCGGAAGCCCTGTTTCTAAACCTGGAAAATTATCACCGATATGATTGGCGGCACAGCGATTATCCGGAAAGCGTGGTTCGGATAGTGTGTAAGTTTTGGGAAGAATTCGGGCAACGCCGCCATGAAAAAGGCCGGGAAAAATTTTTGCACACCTGGCGCACCCTGTTGCCCATGTATCAAAAACTGCGTACTAAAGCGCTCCAAAACGGACAGGCATGGGATGGTCTGGCTGTGCGGCTGGGGCTTCAGGAAGAGGAAAAGCTGGCCCGTCAGACGGAAAACTGTGCGGTGGCCTTTGCCGGGTTTAGTCTGGCCACCCGCGGAGAAGAAATGCTCATGGAAAAACTTAAAAGAGGGAGGAATACGGCTTTTTTTTATGATGCAGATCCCTGGTTCATTCGGCCTGTGGAGTTCTTGAATGAAGCGCCAGCCGAGCCCCTGAGACGCCTCATCCGAAAATTTCCGCCTTTTTCTCAAGCCTCCGGTTCCCTTCACGCTCCGAAAAAGATTATCCTCCACAGCTGCCTGGGCTCAGAAGCGCAAGCCCGAAAAGCGGCAGAGCTGGCCTCGACATGTCCGGCACCCATTCTCCTGGTAAGCCCAACGGAAGAGACCATGCGGCGCCTGATGCGAATGCCCTCGTTGCAAAATGGTTTTTATTCATCGGGCCTTGCGGCCCTGGAGCCGTTTGATTTTTCAGGATTTTTTCAGACCTTATTTAAGCTTTTTTCAAAATACACAGCGAATCCGCGTTCTGGTTTTCACATCGGAGATCTCCTAAACCTTTTGGAACATCCGGTGGCGAGCAAATATTCCCAGGCTTTGCATCAATTGGGACACCGAGTTAGGGAGGCCTGTGCGCATCAGAAAAATCCTCCCGTGTATGTACGTCCTGAAGCTTTGATGGCCCAATGGCCAGAACTGGAGATTGTGGCCGGGCCGGTGATGGAAGCGACAAATCAAGCGGGTATGTCCTTTTTTGAAGTCGCTCAAAAGGTATTCTTAGGGCTTCAGCCATTGGGCGAGGTACAAGAGCTCTTTCAATCCGTAGCGGAAATCTGGCAATATCTGGCGGACTTCCGTGTGAAATTGGCCGAACCCAAACAAGCTTTGCAGGTGCTGCAATTGTGGCTGCAAATGCAGCCTCTGCGGATGCCAACCCAGGATGGTTATTCCTTAGGCTTCGTGACCGGTTTGCTGGACAGCCGTGCCCTGGACTTTAAGACGGTTGTATTTACGGATTTTGGGGAAGGTATTTTTCCGGATTATAAAGGGCCTTCCAGCTTCATTCCGGTTTCCTTGCGACAGGCTTTTGGGTTGCCCTGGGCCAGGACTTATTTTTCGGAGCAGATTTATTTGTTTTTCAGATTATTTCAATCTGCCCAAGAGGTCCATCTCCTATACCATGGAGGCGACAAACGCGGGATGGCTTCTATGCCCAGTTTACTGCTCCACCAAATGAAAGCTGAATTTCCTGGTTGGACCTATGAGGATAAGCCTAAGGAATCCTTAAGGCCTTTGACGCAAAAGTCTCTTGAAATTAGTGTGGAAAAAGAAGGGCCTGTATATGCAGCCTTAAAAAGGTACATGACCGAACAAGAAGGTCTTTCCCCTTCCGCCTTGATCACCTATTTGGATTGTCCGCTCAAATTTTATTTCCGTCATATAGCACGTTTGAGGGAGCCCGATCCTGGAGGGGTATGGACGCCCGCAGCTTACGGAACCCTTTTGCACAATATCATGGAAGACCTCTACAGGCCCTACACCGGAAGAACGATAACTTCTGAAAAATTAAAGGATTTAGAGAGGGATTTGGAATCATGTATCCTGGCTGCCATCTCCACAGTGGAAATAGGAAGTCCGCAAAAAGACTATGCTTTGAAAGGAAAAAATATACTTTTGAAAGAGGCGCTTCTGCGCAGTGTGAAGTCCATCCTGACCTACGATGCCACCCGCACACCTTTTACAATTTTACATACGGAATGGAAAAGAGTACAAATACTGAGCGTTTCAGACGGGCATTCCGGCACCACTTCGGAAGTGAAGCTTAAAGGCAAAGTGGACAGAGTGGACGAAAGGATGGGTGCCATTCATATTTTGGATTACAAAACGGGTCGGGAGCTTTGGAGCCAATTCAATCCCATTTTTCTAGAGAATATTTTTGAAAATTATCATCGGGCCAGGTACGATATCCAACTGATGTTTTATGCCTGGCTGGCCAGAGACGTCCTCCGGACCGGCCAGCCCATGTATCTTGAAGTGGTGGCTGTACGCACCCTCGGCGCTTATGGTAAGGAGTCTTTTTCAAAAGTTTTTTCAAATCATACTGAAAATGATGTAACCTCTTTTTTTGGTCCTTGGAAGGATGCCCTGACGCAGGTGGTGAAGGACATCCTGGATCCAGGAATTCCATTTTATCAGACACAGGACAAACAAAAATGCCAAGTTTGTTTTTTCAGAAAGATTTGTAAAAGATAAATGAATTGTTATATTTGTAGGTTAATGATTGACAAGGTGCATATGAAAAACCGTTATTCCGGTTTTTTTTATTTTTTACTGATTCTGCTTGTTTTTCCTGAGAAGATTTTAAAGGCCAGCCACATCTCGGGAGGGGATATCTCCTACACCTGCGTGGGGCCCAACCAATACCAGGTGACATTGAATCTGTACCGCGATTGCTCGGGCATCACGATGAGCACCACAGAATTCATCACCCTCACCAGCACTTGTGGCGCCAGTCTCACATTCACCCTGGATTTGGTAAACGGCCCTGCCGGCTTGGAAATTTCACAACTCTGTCCGCCCCAAATGCCTCAGAGCTCCTGCAACGGGGGCAGTTTGCCGGGTATGCAGCATTACATCTATCAAGGCATCGTCACGTTGACACCCCCTTGTGATACATGGACGATATCCTGGAGCACGTGTTGCCGTAACAACACCACCAACCTGGCCGGGGGATCGGGCGATGATATTTACATCCAAACCACACTGAACACGGCCAGTTTTCCATGCAACAACTCGCCAGTATTTATGAACCATCCCACCCCTTATGTGTGCAATGGCCAACAAGTGAATTATAACCCGGCCGTGGTGGAACCAGACGGCGATTCTATCGCATTCACCTTCATCTCGGCCATGAATGCCTCCGCTATGCCTTTGCCTTATTCGGGAGGATACAGCGCCGGACAGCCCATTCCAGGAATTAACCTTAATCCTGTCACGGGTCAGCTCACCTTCACGCCTACTGTGAACGGGTATTTTGTGGTCGTGATTCAGGTGACCGAATACGATGCCAACGGAAATGTGATCGGAACGGTGATGCGGGACTTTCAGTTTGTGGTGCAAACGTGCAATAATACGGTTCCTGCAGCCCCTTCAGCTTTTACCAACATCAATGGACAGGGCATTCAAACAGGGCCCCTGGAAGTGACCCTGTGCGAAGGCCAATCCTTCTGTGCCACACTCACTTTTACAGACCCCAACGCAGGAGATGCTATTACCCTCACGTCCAATGCCGCACAGGCCCTACCGGGGTCCACACAAAGTTTGAGCGGCACCAATCCGGCCAGCATTCAAATCTGCTGGACGGCTCAGCCAGGATCCCCTTCTGTCAACACCGTTACAGTATTTGCTGAAGATAATGCCTGTCCCATTGCAGGCATCACTTCTCAAAATTTTGTAGTCAAAGTTATCACGAGTACCTATGCCGGACCGGATCAGACCATTTGCGGATCACAAGTAGCCCAACTGCAGGCCTCAGGCGGAAGTGTTTTCAATTGGAGTGTTATAAATGGTCCTCCTATGCAGGTGGGTACTAACTTTTCCTGTAACCCTTGCGCCAATCCGGTGGCTTCACCTCAACAAACCACAACCTATGTTGTGGTAAGCGACCTGGGTGCCGGATGCACCAATACCGATACGGTGAAGGTATTTGTGGTACCAGACTTCTCGTATTCTGTCACCCAATCTTCCCCCAACTCCTGTATGCTTCAGGATGTTTTTCTGAATGTAACAGTCAATCCCAATGTGCCAGGGTATCAGTTTCAGTGGTCTCCCTCCAATGGTTTGAGCAATCCTTCCATCCCCAATCCGGTTGCTTCTTTCAATACTCCCGGGAACAAACTTATTCAGTTGACCGTAACCTCTCCCCAGGGCTGCGTGAAAAAGGATACCATCACCATTTCCGTGGCGCCTTCCTATGCGCCCAATGTGACGGCCACAGCCGACACCAACTACTATGTATGCGGTAGCCCTAACGGCGTTCAATTAGGGGTCAACTTCGCGGCGGCGGTTCCTACCATCTGCGCCCTAAGCAATACGGGCAACTGTCCTTCTACCAATACCCTCACCTTAGGCACCGGGAATATTCAAAACACTTCCACCACATATCCCGCGCCTTTTGGCAACTGGTACTGGAGCTCGCGTCACCAGATGCTGTACCTTGCCTCTGAACTTCAAGCCCTGGGCTTTAACGGAGGCAAAATCCAATCCATCGCTTTTGAAGTTCTTGGGCTCAATGGCGGTACATCCGTGTACAACAACTTTGAAGTGAAAATCGGTTGCACGAATCTCACCAGTCTCACCAGCTTTCAGACAGGCCTTGTGACGGTGTATTCCGCACCGTCGCTGAATATTACCACCGGCTGGAATACTTTAAATTTCAATACTCCCTATGAGTGGGATGGCATGAGCAATATCATTATCGAAACCTGTCATTTCAATCCGAATTATACTTTAAACCCTACAATGCCGGCCACAAATACGCCTTTTACGTCGGTGGTGTATGCCTATCAGGATGTCACCTCCTTATGCGGTACGTCAGGCTCCAGTGCCTGGGTGACTACTGGGACTGCCCGGCCCAACACGCGCCTTGGGGTGTGCCCCACGGCAGCTATCCCTTCCAATTACACCTACCAATGGACCCCTGCCCAGTGGTTAAACAATCCCAACATTATCAACCCGGTGGCCATGCCGGCCGGTAACATTACGTATACCGTGACGGTGACAGATATTCAAGGCGGCTGCTGGGACACAGCTTCCGTCACCATTTTCACGAGCTGCGGGGATTGTTTGCCTCCCATACCTCAACTTTCTCATATTACCTGTCATGGTGGCACTAACGGAAAAATACGGGCCATACCTGTCGGCGCCGGTGGTCCGCCCTGGACGGTTACGTATTTTAATGGGGCCAATAACCAGTTGCTGGCTGTTCATAATGGAGTGCATGGTTTGGATTCTTTAGTGGGCCTGCCAGCGGGCACCTATATCATTCGACTGACGGACACAACCGGTTGTTCCAAAGACACCACTATCACACTCACACAACCTACACCGGTAGTGGTGACGGCTTTCAACGATACCACCATCTGCCAGAGCGGCACAGCGCTGGTGGGCGCTACAGCCCTCGGGGGCAATGGAGCGCCCTACACTTTTACATGGAATCAAGGTCTGGTGGGCAATGGGCCCCATAACGTGAGTCCGACGGCATCCATCACTTACACTGTCACGGCTTCGGATGCCCAGGGCTGCACCTCTGGTCCGGACGCCATGACCGTGACGGTGCGTCCGCCCCTGCAGGCTGGCATTACGGGCCAGTTGAATGTGTGTCCTCTGGGAGGAACCACCCTTTCTGCCACAGCACAAGGCGGAAGCGGTGTGGGGTACACGTATCAGTGGCTTCAAAACGGACAGCCGCTTGGCCCGGGGTCTCAAGCCTATGTCGTGCCACCTGGCCCTGTGGCTTCTTATTGCCTTGTGCTCTCGGACAATTGCGGAACGCCTTCCGATACAGCCTGCGTTCAGGTTACCTGGTATCCCGTGCCTCCTGTTTCATTTTCTCCCATGCCCCAGGAAGCCTGTATCCCGGCCGCTATTCAGTTTGTTAATACCACTGGCGGCGGACCGGGCGGGCAATGTACATGGTATTTTGGGGATGGCGACACCGCCGTCACCTGCGGCACAGTAACACATGTATACAACCAGCCGGGTTGTTATGATGTCCGGTTAAAAATTTTATCGGCAGAAGGTTGTCTAAGAGACACTTTGTTGCCCAACATCGTATGCGCAAGGCCTTTACCCACGGCCGCCTTCTCTTTTGGACCCCAGCCCACCGATATTTTTAATTCCACCATTTACTTCACGAATGAATCTCAGGGGGCTTCCCATTATCAATGGTATTTTGGGGCTTTTGGGGAACTGGGCCAATCCACTGTGGAAAACCCCGCCTTTTATTTCCCCAGCCAGGAAGCAGGTGCTTACGATGTGATGCTGGTGGCTTTTACGCCATTTGGCTGTTCAGATACGGCCTTTAGCAGGGTTTACATCGATGGCGCCATGACTTTTTATTTGCCTACGGCTTTCACGCCGGACAACGATAATTTGAATGAAGTATTCAAACCTGTCGGGACATTTATTTCCACAGAAGGTTACCACTTCTTGATTTTTGACCGATGGGGCGAAAAAATATTTGAAACCCGCGACCTGAACGCCGGTTGGGATGGAACTTTTGGCGGGCGTCGTGTGAAAAATGATACCTACGTGTGGATGGTGCGGCTCATTGAACTCACCACCGGCGCGGAACGGGTATTTAAAGGCCATGTTTCAGTGCTACGCTGAAAATGGTTTTACCCCTCGGCTTTTGATGTTTCTTAGTGCATACCGACATGTAGCGCCGGAAGATTTGCCGGCTTTAGGTTTTCAAACTTTTGAAATTTTAGAGACCGGGCGTGTAGGGGAGTTTGTTCTTCGATTCATAGGACGCCACAGTTGGCTGCGCAATATCTTCTTCAGCATTATCTTTTTAATTGTTCTTCTGTGCATTATCTGGGTTAAAACAGCGCCATGGAGTTACAACTCCATAAAGCCGATCGAATGGATTTTTTGGGGCATGTTGGCATTTTTTGCACTCATCCCGGTCCATGAAGGCTTGCATGCCTTGGCTTATCGTCTTTCAGGAGCCCGAAACGTAAGGGTGGAAGCGCATTGGCGCCAGGGTTATTTTCTGGCCCTGGCGCCCCGCTTTGTGGCCGATCGCCGAAGCTTTTTTTTCGTGGCATTTCTTCCCTTCGTGCTCATTACGGGTGCTCATGGACTTACCATCGTCTTCATCAAGGCCGAATGGGTCACGGGTGTGTGGGGAAGTCTCATCATGCACACTCTGGGCTGCGTGGGCGATTTTTCCGTGGTACGACTTTTTTTGGATCGTAGCGATTGTGAAGTGGTCACCTATGATGATCTTTCAGGAACAACGTATTTTCTGTATCGAAAAAAAACAGGATAAAGCCAGGCTTAAGTGTGGCGAAGATTTTGAATTCCCACCAAGATAAATGTAGGATAAAAACGCTCCGTCCGGTCTGAACACTTTTTAATCCGGCATGGTTTTTAGGGGTACCTTTGCAGCACATTTATGAGCGCGGAAGCCGAATTTAAATTAGATCCCATAGAAAAGGCCTTGGACGATATACGGCAGGGGAAAGTGGTGATTGTGGTAGATGATGCCGACAGGGAAAATGAAGGCGACTTTGTGACAGCCGCACGCAATGTGACGCCTGAAATTATCAATTTTATGGCCACCCACGGCCGGGGGCTTATTTGCGCCCCTTTGATCGAGGAACGATGTGACGAGCTCAAGTTAGACCTGATGGTGCGGGACAACACCTCGCTTCATGCCACACCCTTCACGGTTTCCGTGGATTTGATAGGACATGGATGCACCACGGGAATATCCGCCCACGACCGCGCTAAAACCGTCCGGGCCTTGATAGATCCTGAAATTAAACCCGAAGATTTTGCCAGGCCAGGCCATATTTTCCCTCTCCGGGCCCGGAAAGGCGGGGTTTTGCGCCGGAGCGGGCATACGGAAGCCACCATTGACCTGGCGCGGCTGGCCGGATTTGAACCGGCGGGGGTGCTTGTGGAAATCATGAACGAAGACGGCACCATGGCGCGCCTTCCCCAATTGATGGAAATTGCCCGCAAATTCAATTTGTCCATCATCAGCATAGAAGATTTAATTGCTTACCGCCTTAAGACCGAGACGCTTATAGAACGTGAAGTGGATGTGGAGCTTCCGACACGCATCGGCAACTTTCGCCTCTCGGCTTATCGGCAAACCACCACAGGGGAGATCCACCTGGCTTTGATAAAAGGGCAATGGCAAGCGGATGAGCCCGTGCTGGTGCGGGTGCATTCTTCCTGCGTCACGGGAGACATCTTCGGTTCTTGTCGCTGTGACTGTGGACCCCAACTGCACAAAGCCATGGAAATGATTGAAAAAGAAGGTCGTGGCGTTGTAGTGTATATGAATCAGGAAGGACGGGGGATTGGTCTTTTGAATAAATTAAAAGCTTACAAACTCCAGGAGGAGGGACTGGACACCGTGGAAGCCAACGAAAGACTGGGATTTAAAATGGACCAACGCGATTATGGGGTAGGGGCCCAGATCCTCCGAGATCTGAACGTGCATAAGATCCGCCTTCTGACCAACAATCCCAAAAAAAGAGTGGGACTGTTTGCTTATGGCATCGAAATCGTAGAAAACGTACCCTTGGAAATAGATCCCAATCCATTTAATATTAATTACTTAAAAACAAAAAAGAACAAAATGGGCCACCGGCTCAAAAAAGTTGATTAATTCATTTTTCTCCTTACCTTTGCACCCCGCAAAAGGGAGCTTAGCTCAGTCGGTTCAGAGCATCTGCCTTACAAGCAGGGGGTCGGGGGTTCGAATCCCTCAGCTCCCACCCTCAACCCCAACCCGCCAGGTTGGGGTTGTTTTTTTGTAGGGTTCCGCTTTGTTTTTTCAGCGTTTGAAGCTTAATATCCCTTTTTTCTGCGAGGGCCGGCCCGCTTAATTTCCTCTTAACTTTGCACGGTTTTTCAGAATGCAGACACAGAAAAGTCACCGGATTCCTTTGGGCAACAATATGTACCTTGGACACGGAGAGCCGGTGTTTATCATCGCCGAAATCGGCATCAATCACAACGGTTCCGAAGAACTGGCCCTCAAAATGGTGGAAGCAGCGCACGCTGCCGGAGCTAATGCTGTGAAATTTCAGAAGCGTACGCCGGAAATATGCACACCCCCTGAACAGTGGAACCAAGTCCGCATGACGCCCTGGGGTGAAATGACATATATCGAGTACAGGCACCGCGTGGAACTGTCCTTCGACACCTACAAAGCCATTGACCGGCTGTGCCGCAATCTGGGTATCATATGGTTTGCCTCCTGCTGGGACGAGCCCTCGGTGGATTTTATGCAGGCTTTTGATATTCCTCTCTATAAAATTGCTTCCGCCTCTTTGACCGATAGGGGCCTACTTGAGAAAATTAAGGCGACTGGCAAACCGGTTATTCTTTCCACAGGAATGAGCACCCCAGAAGAAATTCGTTCGGCTGTGGATATTCTGGATTCGGGTCATTTGGCTTTAGCGCATGCCACATCCACCTATCCCTGCCCCCCCCAGGAACTCAATCTGCGTGTCATTGAAACCTTGCGTCGCGAATACTATCCACTTCCGGTGGGCTACAGCGGTCATGAAACCGGACTGGCCACCACTTATGCCGCCGTGGCTCTGGGGGCGTGCTTCGTGGAGCGGCATTTCACCCTGGATCGTGCAATGTGGGGCACTGACCAGGCCGCCAGCGTGGAGCCTGAAGGTTTTCGCCGGATGGTGCGCGATATCCGGGACATAGAACGAGCTTTGGGCGACGGTATTAAAAAAGTATATGAAAGTGAATTGGGGCCCCGAGCCCGGCTCAGAAGGTTTTTATGATGGAATTTACGCTGCACAGTCTGGAATTTGGGTGTACTCTCGTCCTGGTCTTTTGGACCCTGTTGATGGTTCTTTTGGAGCGCTTTTTCCCATACAGAAAAGGCATTTCCCTATTCAGGGAAGGCTTTTGGCTGGATTTGGTCTGGTACACCCTCATTCAGAGTTATGTGCTCAAAATAGTGATCTTCGACTGGATCATTCTCCCCATCGATGCGCGCTGGCATTTGTCGTCTCTCAGGATCGTCACGGACTGGCCGCTGTGGGCTCAATTGGGCTTCTTCTTTGTGACGCATGATTTTTACATTTACTGGTTTCATCGTTTCCAACATGCCAATAAAATCCTCTGGCGCACCCACGAAGCCCATCACAGCGTTAAAGAAGTGGACTGGCTGGCCGGCTCCCGTTCGCACAGTCTGGAAATTTTGATCAATCAAACCATTGAATTTGCCCCTATTCTTCTGCTGGGGGCACGTCCCGAAGTGGTGCCCTTGAAAGCCCTGATGGACGCGTGCTGGGGCATGTTCATTCATGCCAACCTCAATATTAAGTTGGGCCCCCTGCGCTACATTATCAACGGACCTGAAATGCATTTGTGGCATCACGCCGATGAAGTGCAGGTGTACCATCGCAATTTTTCCACCAAGCTGTCCCTGTGGGACTGGCTCTTCAACACCGCGTATCTGCCGGACCGAAAGCCGTTCAAATGGGGATTATGGTATGATTTTCCCAAAGATTATTTTTTACAACATCTCTTCGCCTTCAAAAGGTTTGACTTTAAACGAATAGAAACCCATCCCCGATGGCAATGGTATTTTCAATGGCGCACCCATCTGCTTGCTTTCGTGGGCTTTCCCCGGTTGAAAAATGGGCAGAAAAAAGTAAACTCCCCGTCCAACGCGGCCCCTGTGGCTGAACCTGTGGAGCTATGATAAACCCGTGGCTGAGTTTGATTTTGGCTTCCATGATGGAAGTGGGTTGGCTTTTTTCCCTGAAATTTCTCAGCTTTCAAGCCATAAAAAATCTGCGTATTCACGATTTGATGACCCAACCGGAAACCTTGAAAGTTTTAGCACCTTTAGCCGGCTATGTGGGGTTTGGGCTGGCCAACATTGTTTTGTTCAATGCCGCGCTCCGGCACATCGCGGCACCGACGGCTTTTGCTATTTGGATGGGCTTAGCTTTGACCGGTTCCACCCTTTTAGAAATGCTTTTAGGCAGTTTGCGTTTTTCCTGGTACCAAATTTTTTTTACCGCTCTGATTTTGGCCGGTATTGTGGGGCTTAAATTCACCGCTGGGAATGAAGTGCGCCCATGATAGCCCGCTTTTCTTTTGGTAACCGAATTCTCAAAGCCGACCTTACCCGTGGATGTGATGTGTCCCTGCCGGCGGTTTTTGGGCCCGAGGGTTGCCGGGCATGGCATGCACCGCCTCCCCAGGAACAACCGCTTCAATATGGACGTCCTGCGGCTGTGGCCCAAGGCTTTCCGGTCAATTCTTTTGAGTTTCGGCTGGCGCCCCATAGCCATTGCACCCACACCGAATGGCAGGCCCATTACCTGGAGGATAGACAGCCCTTGCCCCTTAAGGATATGCCGGTTTGGATGCCGGCCTTGTTGATTTCTGTTTTTCCGTTTGGAGATAACGGAGCTCAAAAATGGATTCGCCGGCAAGATCTGAAAGCTCTTTTTATTGAAGGGGAAAGTATTAAAGCCATCCTGGTGCGCACATTGCCCAACCCTCCGTCGAAGGGGCGGTTTAATTATTCCGGTTCCCATCCTCCAGCATTCCAGCCGGAAGCTTTAAAATACCTCAGGGATCAAGGTATAGAACACCTGCTCACCGACCTTCCTTCCGTGGATCCTGAGGAGGACGAAGGGTTATTAAATGCCCATAAGATTTTTCTTGCCACGAAATATCCATCGGAGCCTCTCCGCACCATCACCGAACTCATCTATGTACCAGACTCCTACGACGACGGGCTTTACCTCCTGAACCTGCAATTGGCGCCCATTCCGGGCGATGCTGTTCCATCGAGGCCAGTGATTTTTCCAGTTGTAGGATTTTAAGATATCCCCCCGGAAATAATCCTAGATTTAAAAAGGCCGGACGCACCTGGGGCGGCCCGGCCGTGATGCAAATGAGGATCAAATCAGCCTTCCCGCGAAGAGGCCATTAGCGCTTGTCCTTAAATTTGATTAGTTGCTTATTCAGGGCTTCAAAAGCCGTGTCAATGGCTTCTTCGGCCTTATCGGCTTCCTTTTTGGCAAACAGGTTTTGCCCGGCCACATGCAAGTGCATTTCCACGATCTTCGGGGAGGGATCCATGGCTTTTTGTTTCTTCACAAACACCTCCGCAGATAAGATTTCATCGTACACATGCCGCAGTTTTTCAATGCGTTGTTGGATGTGCTCTTTCAGTTTTTCGCTGTTGTTCACGTCCTGAATGCTGATATTGACTTTCATAAGCTAAGAATAAATTGAAATTTGACAAATATATTTAGAGGCGATGTAATTTCTCTCGTGGATGGGCCTTGGCATGAACTTGTCTGAGTTTTTCGAGGGAATTATGCGTGTAAATCTGGGTGGCTGCCAGGCTGGCGTGTCCCAAAAGTTCTTGAACAGCCCGGATGGAAGCTCCCTCATCCAGCAAATGCGTGGCAAAGGTGTGGCGCAGAATGTGGGGACTTCTTTTTTCATGGGTCGTAAAGGCCGACAAATGCATCTTTACGAGCTGATACAATTTTTTCTCTGATAATCTCTTTCCATCCGGCAGGGCAAAAAATACTTCATCCTGCCAGGCTTCTGGTCTCATACGGAGGTATTGCTTAAGGAGTTCCGTGGCTTTTTCTGTGAGGGGTACCAGACGTTCCTTATGCCGTTTGCCTAAGACTTTTATTTGGCGTTGCTTTAAGTCCACATTTTCAGGTTTTAAATGGAGCAATTCGGAGCGACGCAACCCTGTGTGGTACAAGAATTCACAGAGCAATGCGGCCAGACGAATCTCAGGTTTTGCTTCCGAATTTTCCACAGCCTGCCCCAAAAGATGGGTTTTAGAAACATCCAAAAAAACGGGCAGCTTTTTGGCCATTTTCGGGGCCTGGATACCATGGAGCGGGTTGTGGGAGGCTTTGCCGTGGCGCAAAAGGTATTTATAATAGCTGCGAAGGCTGGAAAGTTTCCGACGGACGGAAGAGGCTTCCAGGCCGGAAGCCGCCAGTTGCATCACCCAGCGGCGCACACTTCGCGGGCTCACCGCGTCCGGGTGGGGCCATCCTTCCGGATACACGGCCTCAAAAAATTGAGTAATATCCTGAAGATAGGCCTGGCTGGTGTGCGACGAATAGCGTTTTTCGGTTTTTAGGTATTTTTCGTAGGCTTCCAGAAAATCCCTCATAGAAATTTACAGCGGTTTTAAACCGGCGTGTTATAGTACATAGTACGGATTTTACTCAAAAGATGTTGCAGAATGGGGCTTAGAGGAGGAACGGAATGAAATTTTCATGCTGCCGAGCCCTATCAAAAGCAAGCCAAATACGCATAGACGGAGCCAGTAGGGCCATACATGGGCCCATTTGCCGCCTCTTAAGAGACCTTCATAAAGACTTTGTAAGGCCCAGTGCAGGGGAGACATTGCCGATATTTTTTGCAAAAATTCAGGCAACACAAATTGTGGGACCCATAATCCTCCCAGGGCAGCCAGGATCACGACGCTTAAAGATCCAAAAGCAGCGGCTTGCTCGTGGGTGTGGGCTATACGGCCCACAAAATGCCCGTAGGAAGTGGCGGCAAAAGCAATACAGATCAGACTTATGACCCAGGTTATCATGTCGGAAGGCATCTCCAGGTTGCCCAAACCCAGATGGGGGAATAGCTGCCACCCGGCCAAAAAAATGACCAAAGCCTGAAGGCCGCACACGGCTGAATAAACTGCTATTCGGGCCACGTCAAACAACCAAACCGGCGGTGGGAGGGTTTGCAACCTGAGGCGCAGGCCCATATCCCGTTCCCGCACCATTCCAGTGGCCATCGGTACCACGATAAAAAATAAGGCAAAAACAGTCCATGCCGGAATATTGTGTGTGGCTGCAGTAAGGTGGGTGGATACTGTCGACGTTGTTTGAATTTCCTGAATTCCCAAAGGATTAAAAAATTCTATGTGCTGCAAGGGCTCCGCTCCTTTGGGGAGAAGTTGTGTCCTTAGATAGCCGGCCAGGAATGCCGCTCCCATGGCTTGGGCGCTGTGTTCGAGGCTTTGGTAAAGTGCCAGCCGCACAGCCCCAGACACTTCCGGATCAAAAGCGATCTCCAGCCGTGGACTTTCATCGGGATTTTCTGTTGTATCCGGGGTCATCAGCTGTTGAATTTTATTCTCCGTCGCACGAATAAATTTTTGACTCAGGCCATGAGGGATCAAAATCACGGCCTGTCGGTCCCCATGAGTTGTGGCAGACCGTGCATACTGATAGGCGGAATCACAACTCCCGAATTGGTGAAACTCGGGCTGCAAACCTGAAACACGGCCCAGGTGAACCTTTAACAATCCCCCCAGGGTATCGTTGTCGCAATCGGCTACCCCGATCCGAAGGTTTAACGCGGCCATCTGGTCAAACGCGCTTTTCTGTATCAGCGTGACGATACATACCATGGCCAGCGGCATCACAAACAAGAGCAACAGCGCGCTGATGTCGCGCCGCAACTGCAAGGCATGCAGCCGCAGGGCCTGGCCGAAGTAGCGGAAAAAAAAGCGGTCCTGCTTCAGAGCTTTGAAATCCGGCGGATATACGTGGAAGAACCCATTTGGATGTGCAGCGCGTAGAACCCAGGCGGGATGCCCCTCATATCCAAACGACCAGAAGCTTGCATCGGACGAACAGACAGAACTTTTTTACCCTGCATATCAAAAATCTCTATTTGATGAACGCGTTCTCCGAATTCAGAAAAGAAATGTATTTCCTCACCGGCCGGGACTGGCCATAGGCGTAAGTTTTGGGTTTCAAGGGCTGGAGTGATGCTGGCGTTCGCACACATGTAATCATAAATGAAATCCCGGACAAAATCTGATGTTTGATTCATTTTGCCTGTATTGGTTTGGTAGGGTACATGACCATCCCCATTAAAAATTAAAAAGGCATGGGGGATGCCCAGCTTGGCTGCTTGTTCGTCGATGGAAGCACTGCCATCCACCTCCATCACCGGGAAAGTTCCAAGAAAATTTATTACGGCCGAACCAAAAGGCACTACCGCATCGTTGGTGCCATGCACACTCACAACGGGGGTGGTGTTGCCCCGCATCCAGGCGGTGTCCCCAAGGGCGCCGCAGAGATTGATGACAATTTTGGCATGGCTGGGGTATCCGGGATTCCCACAGATGCCTTCCAATCCATTCAGACCGGTGGTATCCACACCGGATGGAATTTCGGAAGGTTGGTCCACATAAGCCAGGTGGAGGGCAATGAAAGCCCCCGCCGAACTGCCTCCCACAAAAATGTTGTCCGGGTCGATACGAAATTGATTAGAGGTGGCTGCGTCTTTACGGAAAAACCGAACGGCCGCCTTCATCTCGTGCACCGACCGCACCACAGTGCGGGCGGCTGATTCCGGATTGGGCGGAAAAACGTCGAACCCCAGGGTGTAATTGATGGGCGCTGTCACATATCCCATCTTGGCAAAGCGGTTACATAAATCTACGATTGCGTTGTCGCTTTCTTTGGAGCCGGAGATAAATGAACCGCCGTGCGCAAATATGATGAGGGGCCTCCGGGCTAAGGTATCGCCCTGGGGCTCATAGACGTCCATGAGCAGGTTGGTGGTGCCATTGGGATTGCTTCCGTACTGAATATTGCTGGTCGTGGTCACCTGGGTAAACACATTGCTGCGGAACCTGTCGGTGCCACACAGAAATTGGGCTCGAGAAGAGGCCATCCATAGGAAGCCCAACCCAAAATTCAAAACAAGGAGAAATGTTCTATTCATAAAAATCAAAGATAAAGAAACAATTATTTAAAATGTTGTAATGCCGCTTTAAAATAAGGATCAAAGCGAAGAAGCGCGTAGTGATATGCATCGGCCCCCCAAAGGTGCCGGGCAGAAAGCGCCATGAGAAGGCGCTGAAGCCGGGTGTGCAATGTGCCCGGTTCCTTTTTAGAGCCCTGAAGTTCTAGAAATTCATGGAGGAGTTGATCGGCAAGGGTCCTTTGGTTCAAAAAGTCGCGGTAACTTTTAAAGTTTAATTTCCAGGAGATCCTCATCTTATCAGCTTTTGAAAAAGCAAATTCGCCAGCGGCGTTGAGCAAGGAAGGCGGAAGTGCCAGGGGATCCTCCTCCGGTGAAACACGGATGACTACATCGGGTTGAATGCCGCCCGATTCATATACCGGTCTGCCATTCTTTGTATAAAATTTCTTTAGGCTGGAGCTGTCTGCCACAGAGTCATAAGCCTGCGTAAAATGCCGTAAGTAATAATTGGCCGGGTCTTCGCCCTCATATTTTCTTTGGATACAGCGTCCGGAAGGCGTGTAGTATCGGGCCACTGTCAGACGCAGGGCTGAGCCATCGGGGAAATCCACTTGTTCCTGTACAAGCCCTTTACCGAAGGAATTTTCACCGATGATGAGCGCCCTGTCATTATCCTGAAAGGCGCCTGCCACAATTTCGGAAGCACTGGCCGATCCACGATCGATGAAGACAACCAATGGAAGGTCATGATATCCATAGGCGGAGCGGCTGTTATACACCACTTGTGGACGGTGTGCCCCTCGCGTGGAAACTATGCGGCTTCCCTTGGGAAGAAAAAAATCTGACAAAGCCACCGCTTGGTCCAACAAGCCCCCCGGGTTGTTTCTGAGGTCTAGGATTAATTTGCGCATCCCAGCGCTGTCCAACTTTAAATAGGCCCGCCGGAATTCCTCAAAGGTATTGTCAGAGAAGCGGGCCAATCGTATATATCCCACGTCCTGGTAAGTAAATGCTGCTTCCACGGAATTCACTGGTATTTTAGCACGTCGGATATCCACCGAAAAGGGCGCCACGCCGTGCCGTATCATTTGCAGACGCACCGTGGTGCCCCGTGGACCCCGGAGCAAACGAATCACCTGTTCGCTGGTGATACCTGTGCCGGCTACCAGGCTGTCGTTGACCCGCACAATCCGGTCGCCTGGCCGAATGCCGCTTATTTCTGAGGGTCCGCCGGCTACAACACTGACCACCACAATCGTGTCTTCAGCCAGGTTAAATTCTATGCCAATGCCATCAAAAGCGCCATGCAGATCTTCGTAAGCCGACTGAAAGTCCGATGGAGCTATGTATGTGGAATGTGGATCCAGATGTTCCAATAGGGATGTGATGGAAAGATTCTCTAAATCCTCGGATTCGAGAGAGTCGACGTAATTCTGGGTCAGGAATCGGCGCAGATCCTCCATTTTTCGGCCAAAGGAATAGTCAGAACCAGACAATAGGATGGCGCCTCCGGCTGTGAAACGGCCTACAAGGATTCCCATAGCCAACACCAGGCCCAGGAATAGGGGAAATAAAATGGCCTTGGCCGTATTTCGATACATGAAAAGCGGCGCGAAATTAACTCAGGAGCCGGGCGTTTTCAGGTGTTTGAGTGATTTTGATATTTAAGAATTTTCAAGCAAAATACCTGCCAGCCACTTGTTCTTTTGGGCTTCATCCCAACCTTTGCGGCGAGCGTAATCCTCGGCCTGGTCTGGGAGTATCTTACCCAACCCAAAATATTTGGCTTCGGGATGGGCCAAATACCAACCGCACACGGAGGAAGCCGGATACATAGCCAGGTTCTCCGTAAGGCGGATACCACAACGTTCTTCCCCTCCCAACAGTTCAAACAACGTCACCTTTTCGGTGTGTTCCGGACAGGCGGGATAGCCTGGCGCCGGACGGATACCGCGGTATTTCTCAGCAATCAGCGCCTCATTGTCCAGGTTTTCATCGGCCGCATACCCCCAAAATTCTCGACGCACCCGCATGTGCAAATATTCCGCTAAAGCCTCTGCCAAACGGTCCGCCAAAGCCTGTACCATTATAGCGCCATAATCATCATGTTTTTTTTCGAGGTATTGAATATACGTTTCCAGTCCAATACCGGAAGTCACGGCAAACGCGCCGATATAGTCTGGTATACCTGTATTTTCTGGAGCCACGTAATCTGCCAAGGATAAGTTCGGAAGGCCGGCGGCCTTTCTGTTTTGCTGACGCAGGAAATGGAGTCGGGCCGCTATCTCACGCCGGGAATCATCTCTATAAATCAGAATGTTGTCATCCTGCGTGGCGTGGGCAGGAAAAATCCCATATACGGCTTTGCCGTGTAATCGGTTTTCCCGGATAAGCCTGTCCAGCCAGGATTGGGCATCTTCATACAATTTCCGGGCTTCCGGGCCCGCTTTAGGATCGTCTAAAATTGCCGGATATTTTCCCGGCATCTCCCAAGTGAGAAAAAACGGTGTCCAATCAATGTATTGGCGCACGGTGGTCCAATCTATGGGGGCCCATTCGTGGACACCAAGCTGGGCCGGCGGGTGCACCGTTTCAGAACTGAAAACAACGCGGTGTCTGTTTTTTCGTGCTTCGTCCAGATTAAGGAATTCCTTGGCAGCGCTCTGTCCGCTGTGACGGCTTCGGAGCTCGGCGTATTCAGAGCGGATTTTCTGAATATACGCATCGGCCTTTTCGGATAATAAATTTTCGGCCACAGGCACACACCGGGAAGCATCCAGCACATGCACCACTGGCCCCTGATAACAGGGTGCAATTTTTACGGCGGTGTGGAGGCGGCTGGTGGTGGCGCCGCCGATGAGGAGGGGTGTGCGCATCCCCCTCTTTTCCATTTCAGAAGCCACATGCACCATCTCATCCAAGGAGGGGGTAATCAGTCCACTCAGACCAATGATGTCCACATTTTTTTCTTCAGCGGTATTCAAGATGGTTTCAGCGGGCACCATAACGCCCAGATCCAGCACTTCGTAATTGTTACAAGACAACACAACGCCCACAATATTTTTTCCAATGTCGTGGACATCGCCTTTAACAGTGGCTAAAAGGATACGCCCGTTTTTTCGTGCCGTGGCCGATTCCGCCGCTTCGGCCTCCATAAACGGCTGAAGATAGGCTACGGCTTTTTTCATGACCCGTGCGCTTTTTACCACCTGGGGCAAAAACATTTTTCCTGCACCAAAAAGGTCGCCCACCACATTCATGCCTGCCATCAATGGGCCCTCGATCACTTTAAGAGGTGCCCCCAGGTGTTGGCGGGCTTCCTCGGCATCCTGCTCTACAAACTGGTCAAGGCCATGTACAAGGGCATGTTTAAGGCGTTCTTCCACAGGCAAGTACCTCCAGGCATCGTCCTGCCGCTTGGTTTCCTTGCGGGATTTCACGGTTTCCGCAAAGGCAACCAGTCTTTCGGTGGCATCCGGCCGTCGGTTGAGGATGACATCCTCCACAAGTTCCAAAAGATCGGGCGGTATATCGTCGTATATCGTGATCTGTCCAGGATTAACAATACCCATGTCCAGACCATGGCGGATGGCATGGTACAAAAACACAGAGTGCATGGCTTCGCGCACCGCATCATTCCCCCGAAAAGAAAAAGAAACATTGCTAATACCGCCTGAGACTCGTGCTCCCGGAAGATTTTCCTTTATCCATTTTGTGGCTAGAAAAAAGTCCACAGCATAGTTATTGTGGCTTTCGATACCCGTGGCCACAGGAAAGATGTTCGGGTCAAAAATGATTTCCTGGGGTGGTATGCCCGCATCGCGCGTCAATAGTTCATAAGCGCGCTGGCAAATTTGTATGCGGCGCTCTAACGTGTCGGCCTGGCCTTCTTCATCAAAGGCCATCACCACCATGGCGGCCCCCATACGCCGAATGTAGCGGGCTTGCCTCAGAAATTCGGCTTCCCCGCCTTTGAGTGAAATGGAATTGACAACGCCTTTTCCCTGAAGGCATTTAAGTCCGGCTTCTATGACTTCCCAACGGGAGGAGTCGATCATGACCGGCACGCGCGCTATATCGGGTTCGGCTGACAACAAGCGCAGAAACCGGACCATACAGCCCACCGAATCCAACAGGGCCTCGTCCATGTTCACATCCAGTATTTGCGCACCGTTCAAAACTTGCTCGCGCGCCACTTCCAGAGCCTCCCCGAATCGATTGTCTTGAATGAGCTTGAGAAAACGTCGGGATCCTGTGACGTTGCATCGTTCCCCGATATTTACAAAATTCACTCCCGGCCCTATTCGAACAGGTTCCAGTCCACTGAGCCACAAGTTGTCCCTGGCGTCCATGGGCGGGCAAAGGTAAAACGAGCCTATGGCCCATAAGTTTATTTTTCTTCGTATCTATGGTATTTGAAGAAAAATGGAAAACAAGAGGCAAAAAACAAACGATTATAATTTTATGCCAGAGGTCATGACAGTATCCGAAGTCTTGGAGGCGACCCTTAAAGCCATGCCTACACTTCCCGGGGTGTATAAATTTCTGGATGCAGAGGCCCAAGTGATATATGTGGGCAAAGCCAAAAATTTAAAAGCCCGCGTGAGTTCGTATTTCAACTCTTTGGCCCAGGCCTCCGGAAAAACCCGCCATTTGGTGCGTCGTATTCACAGCATCGAGTATATCGTGACCCGCAGCGAAAGCGACGCCCTGCTGCTGGAAAACAACTTGATTAAAAATCTTCAGCCCCGCTATAATATAAACCTCAAAGACGATAAAAGTTATCCTTACATTGTGGTGCGCCGCGAGCCTTTTCCAAGAGTGTATCCCACCCGCAGATTCCGGCCGGAGGAGGGGGAATATTTCGGTCCTTATACTTCGGTGGGCGCCATGCGGGCCACCTTGGCGCTGGTGAAAAGTTTGTTCAAACTGCGCACCTGCAATCTGAATTTAAGTCCTGAATCCATATCGAGGGGGCGCTACAAAGTGTGCCTGGAGTATCACATTGGCAATTGTGCAGCGCCTTGCGTGGGCTTACAAAGTCAGGCAGAGTACGACGAAACCCTACGACAGGTGCGTCAGATTTTACAGGGACGCTATGGCCAACTTCGGGACCATCTGACCCGCGCCATGCAAGACCATGCGGCGCGTTTGGCTTTTGAAGATGCCCAGCGCTGCAAAGAAATGCTCGAAAAATTAGATCGCTTCAGGGAAAAAACAGCTGTGGTGACGCGGGAAGTAGAGGATGCGGATGTGTTTTTTATGGATGTGCAAGGAGAGGAGGCAGTACTGTCTTATCTGAGGGTAACAGAAGGCTACGTGGTACAGGGCTTTTCCACTGAAGTGAAAAGACAGGCAGGAGAATCTCCTGAGGACGTCCTAGCGACTATGATACTGCAAATTCGGGATCGCGTCGGAAGCTCGGCTCCTTTGATTATCACCAATTTGTTGCCTGAATTCACACTACCCGGAGTGCGGCTGGAAGTGCCCGGTCAGGGAGAAAAAAAGCGCTTGTTGGATCTGGCTGAGCGCAACGCTCAGGCCCACAAAATGAGCCGCCTGAAACAACTGGCCGTCACCCAACCGGAGGAGCATACCCGCCGGCTGTTGTCCACGGTGCAGCAGGATCTTCGGTTGCATGCTCTTCCAGTGCGTATCGAATGCTTTGATAACTCCAATTTTCAGGGGGCCCATCCCGTGGCTGCCATGGTGTGTTTTGTGGATGGGAAGCCGGCCCGAAGCGAATACAGAATTTTCAATATCAAAACAGTTCAGGGGCCGGATGATTTTGCCACCATGCGGGAGGTGATTTTAAGACGCTATGGTCGCCTGTTGGAGGAAAAAAAAGCCTTGCCGGACTTGGTGGTGATAGATGGCGGCAAGGGTCAGCTCAACGCTGCTTTGGAATCTCTTAGGACCTTGGGGCTCGAAGGGCGCATTCAAATCCTAAGTATTGCCAAACGTCTGGAAGAAATTTACTACCCAGGGGATGAATTGCCCCTGCATTTAAATAAAAAATCGGAGACTCTCCGCCTGCTTCAAAGGCTGCGGGATGAAGCCCATCGTTTTGGCTTGAAACATTACCGGCAAAAACACCGGAAAACCCTGACACGTACCAGTTTAGAAGATATCCCGGGAATTGGGCCGGCGTCTTCCCAAAAGTTGCTTCGTCATTTTAAATCTTTAGCCCGTCTTCGTCAGGCCACTGAGGAGGAAATCGCCCAAGTCGTGGGATGGAACAAAGCACGTGGGGTGTGCGCATTCCTCCGGCAGCCTTCAGGCCCTTCAGAAACTCCAGATTCTTCTTATTGACAAATTATGAGCCGATACGAAGTTTTCCGGTCAAAAAATTTTATGCCTGCAGGCAAAAAATACCTGGTATTCAGTGTGGTTATTCTGTACCTGCAGCCGGGCTGTCGGAGCCGGAAATGAGCAGAAATGTGAGCTCTGGTACAAACGCCACGATGATCAGAGCCAATAATACCATCAATAAGTAGGGCAATGCGGCCACCACGACCCGACCAAAAGGTTTGTTAAAAACGCCGGCCGAGACAAAAAGATTCACCCCCACCGGCGGAGTCAAGTAGCCGATCTCAAGACCAAGTATAAAAACAATGCCCAGATGGATGGGATCCACTTCATACAACAGGGCCGTGGGTAAAAGAAGAGGGGCCAGGATCAACACCGCCGAAATGGAGTCCATGAAAAGACCGACCACCAGAAGGATACCCATGGTGACCAGGAGGAACATGGTTTGGGAAGTGATGAATTTTTCTAGGTTTTCCAGGAGCCAGAAAGGCGCTTCCTGCAGCACCAGGTAGTAGTTAAAAACCGTGGCCATAGCAATGATAATGAAAATGGTGCCCATCACCATCACCGAATCGTGTAATGTGTCTCCTATATCTTTTATTTTAAGACTTTTAAAGAAAAGCATCTCAACGCCGATGGCATACACGGCTCCCACAGCGGCTGCTTCAGTCACATTGTAGATACCGCTGTAGATGCCGCCCAAAATCAACACCGGCAGCAACAGGGCCGGAATACCGCGCCAGAAAGCGGTGACCAGATTTTTGGCCGAAAATGGCTGCGTGGAAATTTCGAGCCGCAACCCCAGAAAGAGTGCCAGGAGGATGATGAGCAACGCCGTCAAAATGCCGGGTACAATGCCGGCAATGAAAAGTTTATTGACGTCCGTTCCGGTTACGATTGAAAATATTATCATGGGGATGCTGGGTGGGATAAGAATGCCCAACGAACCGGAAACTGTGAGGACGCCCAAGGCCATCTTGTCCGGATAGCCTTTTTGAATCATGGCCGGATACATGATGGTGCCAATGGCGATCAGCGTAACGGGCGAGGAACCGGAAATAGCGGCAAACAGGACACAGGCCATCACAGCTCCGGCAGCCAGGCCGCCGCGCACCCAGCCCAGTGCTGCCATAGCCAGATCGATCAGCCTTTTGGCAATTTCGCCCCGCGACATCAAGGCGCCGGCAAATACGTACAAAGGGATGGAGAGTAGGGCCGGTTTGTTCAAAGAATCGAACATGGTTTTGGTGAGGGAAAACAGTTCTACATCATTTCCCATCCAAAAAAGGCCCAGAGACACAGCGCCAATTACCAGGAATAAGGGAGCGCCGATCAGCACTAGAACCAGAAGCAAAAGCACAACGAGGCCCAAGGTCATGGGTCAGAGCACCTGTTTTGAAACAAATTCCTCTTCTTTCAAGCGTCCCCGAAATACTTCCAGCCAGAGAAAAATGCCGAAAAAAAAGCGGAGCGCCGAAATGGCAAAGCTGACGGGAATAATGGCCACGATATACCAGAGCGGAATATCCAACACCAAGTCCCGGTCTCCTAATTCCCGGCTTTGTACAACGTATTCGTAGCCATAAAAGGCAAACTGAAACAGAAATAAGGCCGCCAGAAGGCAGGCCGTCATGTTCATCACGGCTTTGACCTTGCCGGAAACCCGTGCTTTTAAAAATTCCACCTCTATGTGGCGCATTTTGGCGGTGGCAATCTGGAAACCCAGGAAACCGAGCCACACCATCGCATAGGTGGCCAAGCGGTCGGCCCCGAAGATCGGCTGGTTTAAGACATATCTGGAAAAGGTGCCTGCAAAAACAACAACCACAATCCCCGAAATCAAAAGAATTGCGAGCAGTTTTTCAAGAACCCCTATCCAATTATTCAGGCTGAGGTATCGCCGCATCCGAATTATTTTTTGGGAGCGGCTTTACCGGAAGGTGCCGTGGGTGAGACTTTCTGGCTGTCTTTGAAGGCCCGGAGATGAGTATTCACTTCTTGAATGAGATTTTTTCCGATTTTTCCTTCCAAAATTGTGTACACCGGTTGGGAGGCTTTTTTAAAGGCTTCCCTCTGGGCCTCTGAAAGATTATACACTTTGATGCCGATACCCGGGAATGAACCCAGCACTTCGGCATCCTCCTTACGCACCAGTTCCCTGGAGGTTTTTTGAAGATTTTGCCTTTCGGCACGGGCAAGAAGTGCCTGTTGAAGGTCGGCCGGCTGCTTGTCTAAAAAGCGTTTTGAAACCACCACGGCGCCGGGCTGATAGATATGTTTGGTCAGCGTAAAATGTTTGACGGTGTTAATCCAACTGGAAGAAAGGGAAAAGACGGGCGTCTGGTCGTAGCCGTCCACCATGCCGGTCTTTAAAGCCACCAGCACTTCCGGGGTGGCGATGGGCACAGGGGTGGCTCCGAGTGCTTTGTAGAACTGAATGTAAACATCCGATTCCTGGGCACGCATTTTCAATCCTTTGAGGTCAGCGGGGGAGAGGGCTGGTTTTGATTTGGTGCCAAAACTGCGCCATCCGTTGGTGCCCCATAAAATGAGGACAATGCCTTTCTGCGCTAGTATTTCGCTCATTCGGTCAAACATTTTGTCCATGACGTAGTCGGCTTCCTCATCGCTGCTAAATAAAAAAGGCAACTCAAACAATTGCAGCTGTGGAAGGGATAAAGCTTCAGCCATAGCCGCCAGGCTAAATGCTCCCGCGTCCAAAGACCCCATCGCAATGCTTTTGATCATCTCTACTTCCCCGCCCAGCTGCCCGCCGAGGTAAGTTTTAAATTTCAGGCGTCCGCCGGATTTGCTTTCAGCCTGTTTCACATAGGCCATCACCCCTTCCTCCCAGGGGCTGTCTTTAGGAATCACACTGCCAAAGCGCACTTTGACAACTTCTTGGGCAGGAAGACTGAGATAAAATAGACTTCCCAGACCCAGGGCCAGCACTCTTTTTTTCATTTTGTGATAGGTATTAATCGAACAATTCCGTTTCCTGTGCCAGCAAAGCCTTGGCTTTGCTTTTGGCAATTTCATTTTCGGGTGCAATATCCGGATAGGCAGAGACATCGGCTTCCAGCACCTCATTCAGCAGTTTTCGGAACAGTTCGCGATCTTTTACTTTTCCATGGGTGCAATAAGCCTCTGCAAATAGCACTTTGGTTTCCAGGTAGTGGGGTGCGCTTTGAACCCCTTTTTCAAACATCTCTTTGGATTTCACCGGATCTTGTTCTCCCGTTATGGATGGCACCAGGGCAAAATAACCGCCAAAGAATCGGTACACTCCGCCATAATTATAGTCTGGGTCCACTTCCATCACGCGGTCCCACAGATAGCGAACGCGGGACTTCACAGCCAGTTTTTTGCTAAAAGGCGCAAACTTGGCATACCGCGCCAGGTTGGCGGCAGTCCAGTAAAAGGCATCCATATCCTCTTTTCCTAATTTTTTGATAATGTTTTCTTCTTTTTCCTTAGCCGCCAGGCCTTCCTTGTATTTTGGCAGGGTGGAAAGTGCGGTTTCGCCGGCTTTTACGCCTTTTTCGAACCATTCCAGCTTTGCATTTTTGTCGGCTGTTCCTTCTCCTTTAAAATAATAGGCACGCGCCAGCAAAACCGCAACATCACGTTGGGGAGATTGGGTCAGAATTTCTTCCCCTAGTTTAATGCAGGCCTCCAATTTTTCAGGATTAAGCCGTTCCCTGAACAGGGCTTGCATAGCCGACACATCGTTCTGGGCCGCAAGGAAAGGCATCCAGCCAATGATCCACGTGAAAAACAAAATTTGACGCACCATAAGCTTTGATTTTGGCCAAAAATATTTTATGGCTCACAATAGAACAAAAATTTTTAATCCAGTGGCCCTTTTTCCTAATTTAGGACTGATCCCTTTAAAATTTCAATATTCTGTGATTGAATTGATTAGGAAGAAATTTTGGTTAAAATAAATGAAGTGGTCTTTGAATCTTCACCCTCTTTTTTATTTACAGTCCACACCCTAAGTCTCTCCGGTGACAGAAATTGATATTTCCAAAGGGCATCTTGTTGAGGGTTGTCAAGTTTAACCCCTTTCAGGGTCAATAAACTATCCGAAGGACTGACGGTGAAAGTGCCGGATTTACTATCATGTTCAAAATACTTTCCCTCGAAATCCCTAAAAAAGACACTTAAGGACACTTTGTCGGGATTTTCAAACTTCAATTGAATATAAAATTGCATGAGTTTATTTTCTACAATATCACGGGCATAGCTGAAAGCTTCCGCCGTATCCTCTGCCGTGAGGGGTTCATACTCTCCATCTCCCTTGTAACGTCTTTGGAGTTCAGCATCTAAAGAATTATGGACTAGCTGCTGAATAAAAGAATCCGGAGCATTGAAGTTGAGTCTTCCTTCAGGAGCTTCAATTTCCGTCATTTTCCATGTCCCGTAAAAAGCGGTGCGGGGATCTTTTTTACAGGATAAGAAAAAGAGAGTGGATACGATGAGAAAAGAAAATGTTTTCATAATCAATAGAATTCGTTTTTGAGTTTAATGACAAAATCGGTCGGCGCATTTGCTGCTGGCAAAAGCATCCGGTTTGCAAACAAATCTGTATCCCATGCCGAGGATATAACCCTGGGCATCGTGAAATGAAGCGTGCGAGGGGAATCTTGGATTTTGATTGATATCGGCATGTATTTCCAAAGAAATTCCATAGGTCCTTACAAAATCTTCAAGCTCTCCGGCGGCTTCAATGGAATAGGCAATTTCGGAGAGCATGCGTTCCCTAAGGCTCACAGGCCCCCGTTGCCGGTGTTTTTTGACGTACATAAAGCCGCCGTTCCCTTTCACGATCACCACCACCACGGTAGCAAAATTGATCATGTGGCCTTGCACGTGCGAATCAGTTCCAATACAAAGCCGGATTTCATAACCTTCTTTCTGCAGACGATGGTAGTCCGAAATGAGCACCTGGGCTAAAGAGACACCCACTTCTTTTCCATAATAATTCCGCCAGACGCTCATTTTTTTTGACTAAGGTAAACGTTCAAACAAAGGGGCTTGTTGGAATAATGAAAAATTTTATGAACTTTTAAATAACAATTACTGGTGTAGATCAGACATAAATGAATGTGCCGTTTTTGTATTGAATTTTCTTATACGCTGTGGGTCTTACAGAAAAGTCCGCGAATAACAATTCTTTTTTATTCTTTTTATTTTGAGGATCATAGGCCACATGAATCCAGCGGGGATTCTCCAGGCTGCCGCCTTCCAAAATCAATTGTTTGAATGGCAGATTCCAGTCTATTATGCCACGTGCCAGACGAAGATTGTCTTCTGTGCCTTTGTCATAAAAGTTTAAGTCCACCGCATTTCCTGAAACATGATCGCTACTGGGGCTGCCTCCAACCAAAGCGTTGAGACGCGAACAACGGTACCCGCTGCTGATGTAAATGGGTTTGGCCAATTTGTCACGCAGGGGCTGAAGCACTTTTTCGCACAAAGTTTTTAAATTTTCTATAACTTTTTTGGGCGGGTCAAACTGCTCCTTAATCCCATGCCTTTCGGCTGTTTGGCTCCGGATGAGTTCTTCAAGGGTAAAATCTTTTGAAAGTTTCATTATTTTTTGACAAATTTACTTTTTTAAAACAAACCGGCCCCCAGTGGGGGCCGGCCTTTGTATGTTTTCAGGTTGCCCTGATTATTTCACCAGACCCAGCGCCAGGCGCGCGCTCTGCGTGCTCTGTCCGTCGCTCCAGCTCAGAATGTACAGTCCGCCGCTCACTTCCAGCGTGCCCAGATCGTACACCCCGCGCACCGCATTCTGCAGTGCATCCGTCCACACCACCTTGCCGCTCATGTCCATCAGCCGCAGCGTCAGACGCCCCGGCACATCCCGTCCCAGCGACAGATACACCCGCTCCCCGCTCGTCCACGCACGGTCCGGCTCGTTGCCGGCCATAGCCTCCGACTTCTCCTCTTTTTGCGGCAGGGCCGGCGTCGTCACCACCACGGGCTGTTCTCTCCGGAACCGCAGCACAAACCGATCCTTCATCTCCACGCCGCCCGTCTCAAACACATAGCTCGTCTCGCTGCCTACCCGCACTTCTTTCTGCTTCTCCTTGTCCACCAGATAGCACGTCATGCCCTCGGGCAAGCGGTCGCCGCCCTTCAGCGTGAACACAAACGTGCCCGAGGCGCCGGGATTCAGGCCCAGTGGCACTTCGCTCAGCGAGGTGTGCAGGTTCAGCCCGTTCACACTCACAGGCCAGGCCGTCCCGGAGGCCAGCGTGTAGAGCGTCGGATAGCCCTCCGCACTGGCAAACTTGTAGCCATCTTCCTGCAGGTCGAAGCCGTCCTTCAGGCCTTCGCCAAAGTACACCACCGTCGCGTCACGGTGTTCTGCATCGCGGCCCGTCACCACCACTTCCAGCTTGTGCGGCACCGCCATCGCATCGGTGAAGGCCAGCGTGTTGCCCGTCACGCGCATGCCCTGGTTAAAGGTCACCGTGCCCGTACCCACCGCGCTCTTCACCACCTGGAAGCCCTGGAACGAAGCGATCAGGCTCGGCGTGCCGTCGTTCATGTTCACCGTGTTGAACGTGGTGCCGTTGTAGATATAGGCCATCGTGCCGATCACCGAACTGTTGGCTGCGTAGAAGGCATCCAGGTTGATGCCGCTCGGATAGGGGTTGCTCAGCAGGTTCACGCCCTGATTGGCCGTCGTGTTAGCTGCTGTACGGGTTACATTGGCCGTAATCACACCCGTGTTGGCAAGGCCCGTCAGGTCGTAGAGCAGTTGGGCGGCCGGCTGATACACCATGTAGCCCCGCCCGTTGGTGGTGGTGCCGCTCAGACGTATCTGCCAGCCGTTGAAGGCGCAGGTGGTCACCGTGCTCTCATCGTACTGCATCAGACGCGCCCAGGGCGACGATGGCGACTGGTAGGTGCAGGTGGGATCGGCCACAAAGTTGCTGCCGTCGCTGCCGTTGCCGTTGTGCGCCAGACCTCCCGGCA
>JANWWP010000027.1 GCA_025055575.1 Flavobacteriales bacterium
GATTGAGGGCCAGATTTCAGGAGGAGCCGATGGCAGCCCCTTGCCCCAGGCCTCGGTGGTGGTGTATTCCTTACCGGACTCAGCCCTGGTGAAGGGGGTCAGCGCCGATTTGAACGGACGGTTCAAGGTAGAAGGATTGAAAGAAGGCCGGTATGGGGTCAAATGTTCTTATGTAGGCTATGTGACGGCCTGGCACCAGGTGTCCCTCTCCTCTCGTATGCCCAGCTTTCTATTGGACGTCCGACTGAAAGCAGAACCCAAAATGCTGCAAGGTGTCAACATTGAGGATCGTCAGGTGGTGGCTGTTCAAAAAGGAGATACCCTGGAGGTGAATGCAGCGGCTTTTAAAGTGAACCCGGATGCCACGGCCGAAGATCTGGTGACCAAAATGCCGGGGATCACCACGGAAAATGGCCGGATAAAGGCCCAAGGCGAGGAAGTGAAGAGAGTGTTGCTGGATGGAAAGGAATTTTTTGGGGAAGATGCCACCATGGCGCTTCGCAACCTGCCGGCCGACATTATTGACCGGGTTCAGATTTTTGATCGTCCCAGCGATCAGGCTCAGTTCACAGGTTTCAACGATGGCAACACCGAAAAAACCTTGAACATTAAAACCAAGCGGGGTATGTCGGACGGCCAGTTCGGTAAGTTTTATGCCGGCGGCGGCACGTCCTGGCGCTACAATGCCGGCCTGAGCTTCAATCATTTTCAGAAAGCCCGTCGGCTGACATGGCTGGCTATGTCCAACAACATCAATCAGCAAAACTTCTCAATGCAGGATCTTTTAGGCGTGGCCGGGCTCAGCAGCCAGCAGGGCCCAGGTCGTATGATGTCCATATTCGGAGGTATGCGGCCTGCAGGCACATCGGCTCCGGGCTTTGGGGGCGGAGGGCCCTTGATGAATTCTCCGGCCGCCAACTTTCTGACTTCCAATCAGGCCGGCATCAACACAACCCACGCTCTGGGATTGAATTATCAGGATGAGTGGGGCAAGAAAACCAAAGTGAGTGGTTTTTATTTTTTCAATTGGACGGGTAATGAAACAGAAAAAAACGTGAAACGCCAGTATTTTTCACGGGACAGCCTGACTGCACCGAATTACAGTGAACAATCCCGGACCCAGTCCCGTAATATGAACCACCGTGCCGGCCTTCGGCTGGAACACACCATAGACTCTTCTCAGTCCATCATTTGGAATCCCACTCTGAGCGTTCAGTTCAACCGTCAGGATTATACATCCCAGGCGCGTTTTTTCAAGGATGACACCCTGGATCTCTCCGCTTCGGATATTACAAGATACTCCGCAGCTGTGGGCGTCAATGCCACCCAGGATCTCCTGTATCGAATCCGGCTTAAAAAACGCGGCCGCACGCTTTCCTTTAATTCGGTTTCTTCCTTTAACCTCCGGCCATCTGACGGTTGGCTCAAAGCGGGAAACCGGGTGTTTAACCCCGATTCCATCTTTGTCAATAATCAAAATAATGACGGGCGTACCGTAGGCTATAATCTTACCGGCAACGTTACGTACACCGAGCCGCTGAGGACTTTTGGCCAGGTTCTCATTTCCTATTCTGCGGCCTACTCCTCGGCTTGGAACCGACGGAGCACATGGGCTGAAGAATTACCTACGGGCACTTATCGTTTGGATAGTCTTCTTTCCAATCAGTTGCGTTACGGCCAGTTGCTTCACCGGCCCGGGATAGGATTTAACTTTTCCAAGAAACTCCTGAATTTTTCCTTAGGCCTCGACTATCAATGGGCCTCGCTGGATGTCCACAACACCCTTCCGCACGTGGAGACGCCCCGCCAGTTCTTTCAAAACTTTCTGCCCAAAGGATCATTGCAACTTCGCCTCAAGACCCGGGGGCAGTTGCGTGTTTTCTACAACACTTCCACCCAAATTCCCTCTGTGTCTCAATTGCAACGCATGGTGGACAACAGCAACCCACTGGCCCTCACCACGGGGAACCCCCAACTCAGGCAGTCCTTGACCCACAACGCCGGATTCAGGTTAAATGTTTCGGATTCCAGCCGTACCCGCAACTTTTTTATGTTCTTTAATTTCAACGAAGTCCGGAATTACGTGGCGAACGCTCAGATTATCACTTCCTCCGACACCACCCTGGCAGCCTATGGCGTGCGTCTGCCGGCCGGGGCCCAGTTCACCAGTCCTGTCAACATGCAGGGCTATAGGACCTTGCGTTCCTTCATGGGCTTTTCCATGCCGATTCCTTTCATCAAATGTAACTTGAACCTGATGGCCGGTGGCTTGTGGACCCGCACTCCGGGTTACGTCAATGGGCTGGCCAACGTGAACAACACAGTGAATACCAACACGGGTGTCGTTGTGTCCAGCAATCTGGGCGAACGTTGGGATTTTCGCGTTTCTTATGCTGCCAATTACAACATCGTGACCAACAAACTCCGGCCGGCTTCCAACAACAATTATTACACCGGGGTGGCGGCGGGCAATTTTACTTTAATGCCCTGGAAAGGCCTGGTGCTCAACGCTGAAATGTTTTACAATCATTACCTGGGTCTTCAGCAGGGCTTCAATAACAATTTCTTTCTTTTGAATGCTGGTGTGGGATATAAATTTCTAAAAAACAGGGCGGCCGAACTCCGGCTCAGCGGCTTCGATCTGCTTCGTCAGAATGTGAGTATCAGTCGGCAGGTGACAGAAAGTTATCTGGAGGACAGTTTTTCCAATCTCCTGCAGCGGTACTTTATGCTGACGTTCACCTACACATTGAAAAAGTTTGGAAAAAGCAGCCCCGCTGCGGGGGGTGAAGGGGCTCCGATGGGCCCTCCGCCGCCGGGCTTCCCGCCGCCCGGGCGCCCCTGAGTCGGAGAGACAGGATTCGAACCTGCGACCCTCTGGTCCCAAACCAGATGCGCTACCGGGCTGCGCTACTCTCCGCACAAAAATGAACATGGCCACCCGCCGGGTGGCAATCCAGGGATGTCTGCGGTGAGGGGGGGATTCGAACCCCCGGTACCCCTGTCGGAGTACGACAGTTTAGCAAACTGTTGGTTTAAGCCTCTCACCCACCTCACCAAACGGGTGTGCAAAAGTATTAAAAAATCAGGCCTGCCCCATTTGCCCCCCAAAATTCATAGGAATGCCTCCGGGTGGAACAGCCGGCCCCGAATCCGGTATTTCACCGTGAACGCTTTCGTACTGGGCAATATTTTCAGAGAGAGCGTTCACCAAACGCTTGGCATGCTGCGGGGTTAAAATGATTCGGCTTTTCACACGGGCTTTAGTGACCCCGGGCATGATCTTGATAAAATCTACGATAAACTCCGCATTGCTATGGGTGATAAAGGCCATATTGCAGTAATGGCCTTCGGCCACATCTTCCGTTAGTTCTATATTCACGTTGATGGCACCAGGGTTTTCGGGCATTTCTGAGGACATGAAATCAAATTAAAGAGCAAAGTTAACTACTCCAAATCCAACGGCAAACTCTCCGTCTGGCCTTTTTCCTCGAAGGAAGTGGGCAAGGCCCACCCCCACCAAGCTGCCGCATAGTTTTCGAGGTCCGAATAAAAAAAGCCGGGATGATCCGAATACAAGCGCACAAAGCCCGCTTCCCGCATCAGCCGGTCCACTTGTCTAAATTCTCCGTGGATGGCCGGTTTTTTTTTCTCGGCAATAAAGACGGTCCCGCCTTCCATGAGAGCCCGGCCAAATATTTCTGGCAGGGCATGCCAGTGCAAAGGGTCAATCAAAGCCAATGGATTGAGCAAAACAATGGCCTGAAGAAAATGATGAAAAGGAATGTTCAATAATGCAGCTTTTACCCAGCGCACTCTGGAAGCACCAATATTTTTCATCTGAGCCTCAGACTTTTGTGCGCTCAAATACAAAGCCCGAAAGCCGGATTCCTCCAACACCAGGGCTACGTCCAGTGCGGAGTCGCCAAATATCAGGATGGAGCCTTGCCGGTTCAGATGACGGCACAAATGGGCAGCTAACTGTTCTGCGTCGCCTGGATTCATCAGGACAATATTATGAAAGGTGGCCCGAAGATTTTCGGAAAATTAGCGCATGAATAGATTTTGTTTAGCTTTGACAAAATTTTTAACTGTGCAAACCATACAAAAAGGCGTTGTTGTGACGCTGAGCTATACCTTGCGTGAAAATGATGCCCAAGGCGTCATAATTCAGGAAACTACACAGGAAAATCCTTTGGTTTTTCTCTTTGGAGCGGGTCAGCTCCTCCCCGAATTTGAACACAATATAGCCGGTAAATCCCAGGGAGATGAGTACGCCTTCGGAATTTTGGCTGAAAATGCTTATGGGTTGTATGACCCTGAAGGTTTGGTGGATCTGCCTATAGAGATATTTATGGAAGACGGTCGTTTAGCCGAAGATCTTCTGGTGCCCGGGCGCACACTTCGTCTGCAGGATGATGCAGGTCATGTGCATTCGGCCATCGTCAAAGGGCGCGGACTGGACACTGTGCAGGTGGATTTCAACCATCCTTTGGCCGGAAAAAACCTGTACTTCACCGGCCAGATTTTATCTGTGCGTCAAGCCACGCCGGATGAGCTGGCGCATGGGCATGTGCACGGCCCTGGGGGTGTCCATCACTGATCTTAAAAAATTCTTCGCGCAATTTCCTTCACCTGGGCACTGCGCCCCATGGTGTAAAAGTGCAAGCTTGGCACGCCGGCTTTGATCAGCTCCCGGCATTGCTCCACAGCCCATTCCGTGCCCACTTGTTCTACTTCTGAGTCGGTTTTGCAACGTAGAATTTCTAAGGCAAGGGTTTCTGGAATGGTGCAATGAAAAAATTTGGGCATGAAAGTGAGATGAGATCGACGCGAGATGGGCTTAATGCCCGGAATCAAAGGCACCTCAATACCCATGGCCTGGCATTGGCGGACAAAATTGAAATAATGAGTGTTGTCAAAAAACAACTGCGTGACCGCATAAGAAGCGCCGGCTTCAATTTTCATTTTAAGGTACTGAAGGTCTAAAGCCATGTTGGGCGATTCCGCATGTTTCTCCGGATAGGCCGCAACCCCGATACAAAAATCCATAGGATCCCCGTCTTTCATATCTTCATCCAGGTAAATGCCCTTGTTCAGATTGGAAATTTGGTGCACCAGGCTCAGGGCATTAGCGTGCCCGCCCTCCGTGGGCACGAAATGTGTTTCGGTTTTGACCGGATCCCCGCGCAGAGCCAACACATTGTCAATGCCCAGAAAACTTAAATCAATCAGGGCATTTTCCGTCTCTTCTTTGGTGAAGCCGCCGCAGATCAAATGCGGTACCGTGTCAATGTTATATTTAAATTTAATGGCAGCGCAGATGCCCACAGTTCCAGGTCTTTTACGAACGGCAACTTTCTCTAAATAGCCTTTTTCGCGTTTTTTATAGACATATTCTTCCCTGTGGTAAGTTACGTTAATGTAGGCCGGATCAAATTCAAGCAAGGGTTCTATGGCTTCCTGAATAGATTCAAACCCACGTCCTTTTGGGGGGGGTAAGATTTCAAAGGAAAAAAGGGTTTTCCCAGATGCCTGCTTAAATTTATCAATAATTTTCATGGTTATCTTTAACTAATGATATATTACATTTCAATTTCTGCTAAAACAGGGCAATGATCTGAATGTCGTGCTTCTGTGAGGATAACACAACGCCGAAGAAACGGCCTAAGATTGTCCGTGACTGTAATATAATCAATCCGCCAGCCCTTATTTTTTTGGCGCGCATTGGCCCGGAAACTCCACCAGGTATAAGCCTCCCTTGCATCGGGGTGGAGGTAGCGAAAAACATCCGAAAATCCGGATGAAAAAAAGGAATCCATCCAGGCTCTTTCCTCCGGCAAAAAGCCCGAACTGTTTTTATTGGATACCGGATCGTGGATATCAATGGGTTTGTGACAGATATTAAAATCTCCACAAAGAATTAAATTTTTCAATTCGGAAGCCCAGTGCACAGCCCGGGGCAGAAATACATCGAGGAATCTGAATTTGCTTTCCTGCCGATGTTCTCCGCTGCTTCCCGAGGGAAAATAGACCGATGCAATCCAGAAGTCTCCGAAGCGCGCTTTAATAATCCGCCCTTCTGAGTCAAATTCAGGTACATCCATGCCCAGGCGGACATCATCGGGCATACGCCGGCTGAGAATGGCTGTGCCGCTGTATCCTTTTTTCTGCGCCGGGAAAATATTGCATTTATAGCCCAAATCCTCAAAAACCTTGACCGGAAAGTCTTCTCGGCTGGTTTTAATTTCTTGGAGGCACAAGACATCCGGTTCTGCCGCTTTGACCCATTCTGCAAGTCCTTTGGACAACGCAGCGCGTACGCCGTTGACGTTGTAGGTAATAATTCGCATGAAAAGGAAGCAAAATAAATCGTAGGGATTGGAATGGGGAATGGCAGGAAAAACATTTTTTTTGGGGATGCCATCGTTTTTATTATCGGTAAACGAATTCTAAAAACCGAATTTCTTTACGGATGTTTTTTGAGCGTGGAAAAAACAATTGCAATAGTTGGCGGAAACTCAGGGATCGGAGCCGCTGTGATTGAAAATATCCGACGCTCCGGCTTTTCGGTTTGGCAGGTGACGCGTCGTGCGGGCGTCCTGTCTTCTTCTACAGAGTGGCGCGTGGACCCATGGGATGCTCTGGGCGGTGAAGCCTTTCCCCAGCCTCCTGCGCGGCTTTCGGGACTGGTATATTGCCCGGGCACCATCACCTTGAAGCCGTTTAGAAGCCTCACGGAAGCAGATTTTGAATTGGACTGGAAAATCAATTTCCTCGGGGCTGTAAAAGCTTTGCAGGTTTGTAACATGGCGCTCAGGGAAGGAGCTCCTTCTTCGGTAGTGCTGTTCAGTACAGTGGCTGTTCGGAAGGGGATGGCTTTTCACGCTTCCATTGCATCGGCCAAGGCGGCGGTGGAAGGTCTCACACGGTCCTTGGCCGCCGAGTGGGCGCCGCATATTCGCGTGAACGCCGTGGCGCCTTCACTTACGGATACGCCGTTGGCTTCAAGGCTACTGAGCAGTGAGGAAAAGCAAAAAAATGCTGCCGAGCGGCATCCCCTCAAGCGCGTCGGGCGTCCAGAAGACGCCGCGGCCCTCGTGGCTTTTTTGCTGTCGGAGGCATCCAGTTGGATGACAGGCCAGGTGCTGCATGTGGACGGAGGTATGAGTGTGCTGGCTTGACGGAATGTCTTGAAAAACAAAAAAGGAAAAACCCTCTCCAAAACCCATTTGCCCGAAAAGATTTGCGCGCGTTGCGGGCGCCCTTTTACATGGCGGAAGCGCTGGGAAAAGTGTTGGCCTGAGGTGCGCTATTGCAGTCAAAGATGCCGCCGTTCATAATGGCCTATAGAACCTAATTTTGCTTCGTGCTGGCGCGGCTTCTGATTCGCAACCTGGGTCTGATTGAAGAGGCCGAAATGGCTTTTCACCCCGGGCTCAATGTCATTACGGGCGAAACGGGCGCCGGAAAAAGCCTGATACTGGACAGCCTGGCCCTGCTTTCAGGGCGGAGGATGGAAAGACTGACAGGCCCGGATCCTCAAAACAAATCCCTGCTGGAGGCGGTGTTTTCAGAGCCTTTGGTGGAGCCATCCTGGTATGAGCAATGGCAGGTGGATGCGTTCCCGGATTTAATTCTAAGGCGTGAATTTTCTCCGGACGGACGTTCCCGCCATTTTGTGAACGATACCCCAGTTCCGGTTCAAGGACTTAAAGAATTGGCGCCCTACCTGTTTGATGTGCACTCGCAATTTGACACCCAACGCCTGGCCGATAATTCTTACCGGCTTTTATTGCTGGATAAACTGGCCGGAGAGGAAGGAACGGCTCTGGATTACAAAAAAAAGTACAGTGAAATATTAAAAACCTCAAAAGATTTAGAAACCCGGCGGAAAAAACAGGAGGAAGCCCTGGCCCAGGAAGATTTTTTAAGATTTCGCCTGGAAGAATTAAGAAAGGCAGCGATTCAACCGGATGAAGAAATTCGGCTTGAAGAGGAACGGCAACGCTTGGCCCACGCAGAAAGTATTTTGCTCTACTGTGGTCAGGCGTTGGAGCTCATGGCGGCCGAAGAGCAGGGCATCCAGGCCCTTCTGTCCCGTCTGTTAGCTCTCATGCGCAAATTGGCCGGCCTGGTGAAGGAGGGACAAGCCTTGGAGGAAACGGCCAAGAATTTGCTGGACATGCTTCAACATCTTGAAAATCAGGTGTTGCGACTCAAAGACAAGACAGAATTGTCTCCTCAGCGCCTGGAGGAGGTCAATGAAAGACTCGACCTTCTGAACAGCCTGATGAAAAAAAACCAGGTTTCCAGCGCGGAGGCCTTACTGGAAAAACAGGTGAACCTGGAACGTACCCTGGCTTCCATGATGCAGGATACAGAGGCCTTAGAACAGGCTGAAAAAAAGTTGGAAGCCGATCGCAAAGCCTTGTTAAATATTGCAGGGACCCTGAGCCAAGCCCGGCAGAATGCCGCTCAAAAATTGTCAGAAAAAATGACGCACTTACTGTCCGAATTGGCCTTGGATAGGGCTCAATTTAAGGTGGCCTTGAATGTTCTGGAAGAGCTTGGACCTATCGGTTTAGACACCTGTGATTTTCTATTTTCTGCCCATCCCGGGAGCCCATTGAGACCCTTGCAGAAAGTGGCTTCCGGAGGCGAATTGTCCCGCGTGATGTTGGCGCTCAAAGCGGTGGAAGCCCAGCAGAAAATGGCTTCCACGCTTGTGTTGGACGAGATTGATGCCGGTATCAGTGGCCGGGTAAGCGGCATGACGGCTCATTTCCTGCGCCGCTTGGCCAAGGACGTTCAAATTATCGCCGTCACCCATTTGCCGCAGATTGCCGCGGCCGGGTCCCGCCATTTTCTTGTGGAAAAGACAGTGCATTCGGAAAAGAAAACCCTCTCCAGAGTGCGAGAAATAAAGGGCTCCACAAGGCAGGAAGTCTTAGCCTCCATGCTCTCGGCCGGGGAGGTGGGCCCACCTTCTCTGGAAGCCGCCAAGGCTTTGCTGGACACTTTTAGCCCTGCCGTTGCCTGAATTCTTTTGGTTATTTATTTTTTTAATAGGATCCCTAACCACTGGTGTGATCATAAACAATATGCCATTGTTTTTTCAGACGCCGCCACACCAAAGTGAACATTCCCGATCGGGTCGGTTGGTCCACTTTATCCACAGTCCATCGTCCGGTCATGACGGCACATGATCCTTGTACCTTCAAATACAAAACCTCAAATTTCAGGCGGCCCATGGTCTGCGCATCGGGATAGGCTTTTCGATAGCGTTCCAAAACAGCATGCCATCCGCGGGTGAGGCCTTTATCGGTTGCAAAACATAAGGAGTCGTGCCGCCAATAAGCGTTCATAAAACCTTCTAAATGGCCGGAATTCCAGGCGGCCTCCGCTTCCTGAAGTCGGTTTAGGATAACCTGAATAGAATTTTTTTGAGCCCAAATCCACGGACACGGAATTACAATCCCACTACCAAACAACAAAACGACGGAAATAATTTTTATTCTCATAGGTCAACGAGAGGATGTACAGACCTTTGCTTAAGGATGGAAGGCTGAAAAATGCCGTGGTGCTTACCGCCATTTTCTGACCTGTAATGGAAAATAACGACCAAAAAACCGGACCCTGGACGGGGTGGATGCCAAAGCCCTGGGGTGTTTGAAAAATTTCCGGCTCAGTAGAGTTTGGAACAAAAGATGTAATAATATCCTGAACAGGAATGGGGTTGCTGGGGTTTCGACATCCACCTGGAGCGGTGGCCCCTGCACACACATACAATCCTTTTCCGAATTGCGTCACATTCAAAGTATCGGAAAACCAGGGCAGAAGAGTGTCGTTTTTAAACCAGTAGGTGTAAGGAAGCGGATTGGTGCACTGGAGCGTGTTGGCCTGGCGTTGAAGGGCAGGGTATAAGGCGGGTCTGGAAATGGCTTCCAAAGTGACCTCCGTGGTGTCTGAACCGTAGGTGTTGTTCACAATGAGACGAAGTTGGTAAAAACCCGGGTTATCGAACCAGACCGGAGTAATACTGTCCGTGGGCATTCCGATGTGCAGACCGGGGCTCAGGGCTTGCCAGGTAACGTTTTGAATGGGGCCGGCCGCCGAAATAGCTTTTATTGGAATGGTATCGTCGGCGCAAAAACGGGCCATAGTGGAATCGTCCGAAAAGCGGACCTGAGCCTTGGGGGGGATGAACTGCCGGAAGCAAGCCAACGCTGCCGAAGCGTTGAGCCTACCCGAGCCCAGGAGCCCGGTGTAGGGGGCGTTAGCGGGAATCTGGTCAATCGGGTCGGCTGACCCGGTCAGACATTGCTTCACCAAAGCCGGCGAAGCCAGCGGATACAAAGATTTCATCAATCCTGCCACTCCTGCAACAAGGGGTGTGGCCATGCTGGTGCCGCTTCGCGGTGCGTAGGTGTATTGTTGGGAAGAGGCATTGAAATCGGTCGTAAAAATTGCATGGCCCGGAGCACATAAGGAGATCCAGGATCCAAAATTGGACAAGGAAAACCGGATATCCTGCGCGGTGGTAGCGGCTACAGATATCACCCCGGGGTATGCCGCCGGATACACAGGAATCGTATCGTTATCGTTGCCGGCCGCGGCCACTACCACACAGCCGGCGGAAAGGGCATAATCCACCAGGCTCTGCTCCCCGAACGATGGAATTTGTCCGCCCCAGGAGCAATTGATCACGTGGGCGCCCCGATCCACCGCGAAGAAAAAAGCGGAGTAACCAGCTATAGGAATGTTGGTGGAATCTGAAATCTTCACCGGCAGAAGGCGGCAGGAAAACCCGGCGCCGGCTATCCCGAGACCATTGTCGGTGCGGGCAGAAGCGATGCCACTGACCGCCGTGGCATGGGTGAGCGCAGGAACATCGGCGGAAACGGACCCGTTGTTGTCTACGGCGTTCCAACCGAGATAGTCATCCACATAACCGTTTCCATCATTATCAATCCCGTCATTTGGCAGGTCGGAGGGATATGTTACCCATTGCTGTATCAGATCCGGATGCTGCAGGTGAAAGCCATTGTCCGATATCAAAATGGAGATGCTGCTATCCCCGCGCGTGATGTGCCAGGCTTCGGGAAGGCGGCAGAGATGCAAGGCGTACTGGTTGGGTGTTCCGGAAGGTGGGCCCAGGTCGTTCGGTTCATAAAAAAAACGGCGGGGTGGCACCTGTTCGGCCCGCTCCGCGAGGGGCGATTTCAGAATCCATTCCAGAGCCACACCGGCAGCGCCTTTTGGCACCTTCACGACTGCCAAACGATTGACGGCATGAGGAAAGCGCGTGCGGGAAAAAGGAAAAGCCGCCGACATTTCAAAGCCCAGTTGTCCTGCCGAACGGTGTACCCATTCCAAAAAATCATTAGGATTTCCTCCAGGAACAATCTTAACAAAGAGGTAATCTGAAGGGGCATACTTTTGCCCTTGAATTTCCGGCGCTTTCACAATGACCGAAAAAATTAGGAAAACTATCGTCCATCTGCGTCTGAGCCCGGTCATGTTCTACAAAGTTAAAAAAGGCTTTCTGAATGGATGGGTCGCGGTTTTGGGGATAAGTTTTTTGATGTATTGCCGCACAGCGGCTGTGCCCGGAAATCTCACTTCAGCGTCATTTTACACCGTAGACAGCACCCTGACCCCAGATCCAGGAATTGAAAAAAAGATCGCGCCATTTCGCGAAAAACTGCTCACCGCCATGCGGGAAACACTGGCAGTGCTGGAGACTGAAGCCGTGAAAGGCAAGCCGGAATCCCCTCTGGGCAACCTCACCTGCGATCTTCTGATCTCGGCTGCTCAGCCCTGTGCCGACACTGCCCAGCCTGCAGCGCCCTGGATTTGTATTATGAATAGCGGGGGCTTACGCGTGGCTTTACCTGCGGGGCCCGTCACTGTGGGCCAGGTGTATGAACTGATGCCCTTTGAAAACCGCTTGGTGGCCCTGCTGATTCGCCAGGAGGCCTTCCAGGAGCTTCAGCGCTATGTGGCAGCGCGCCAGGGAGAGCCCATCGGCGGGTTCCGGCTGGTGGTCCGAAACGGCCTTCCGGTTGATTGTCAACTTCCGGATAAAAAATGTTCCGATGCTGCGCAGGTGTGGGTGGTCACATCGGATTATTTGGCCGACGGCGGAGACAAAATGGGTTTTCTGAAAAATCCTATCCGTCGGCTGGATTTGGGGGTCACTGTGCGGGAAGCCCTCATCCGCAGCTTGAAGGCCAGGTCAGCCTCCGGGTTGTCCTCTATTACCCCTGCGCGGGATGGCCGGGTCACCATTTTGTCTGCTGAGCCATGAAATCTATGCATCGCCGATCCTTTTTAGCACAATCAGCCCTGGGCGCGGCCGGATGGCTGCTCCCGGAATATGCTTGGAGTTATGGTGAGGGATTAGAGAAAAAAAAGAGACCCGCGCACACACTCACGATACTGCACACCAATGATCAGCACAGTCGTATAGATCCCTTTCCTGCCGGAGCGCCCAAGCACGCAGGAGAAGGTGGCTTTGCCCGACGTCATGCGCTCATCCGGCGGATTCGTCAGGAAGCCACAGGGCCAGTGATACTGCTGGATGCCGGAGATGTTTTCCAAGGTACACCTTATTTCAACTTTTATGGTGGGCAACTGGAATTTCATCTCATGAGTTGTATGGGCTATGACGCCTGCACCCTGGGTAACCATGATTTCGACAACGGTTTGGAGGGCCTGGAAAAAATGCTTCCCCACGCCCGCTTTCCTTTTGTGTGCAGCAACTATGATTTTTCTGCCACCCGGCTGAAAGGCCGGTTTCCCCGCCACTTAATACTGAAAAGGGGCGGCCTGAAGGTCGGTATTTATGGGTTGGGTATTAGTCCGGAAAATCTCATACCAGAAAAGCTGTTCGGGGCCACCCGGTTTTTGGATCCCCTGGAGGTGGCCCTGGCTTTGGAATCGGAGTTGGCAGAAAAACACCACTGCGACCTCGTCGTGTGTTTATCGCATTTGGGATATCAGTACGAAAAAGAAAAACGGCTTTCTGATGTGACCTTGGCTCCTCAACTCAAATACACCCATCTGATAATTGGAGGGCACACCCACACTTTTTTGGACGAACCCTTGAGGCTGACGGGCTCAGCCGGCAATACGGTAGTTGTCACCCAGGCCGGATGGGCCGGGCTGCGTTTAGGACGAATTGATTTTCAGTGGGATGATAAAAAGAAATTATTAAGCGGACGTTTCTTTATGGAAAAAATTTTCTGAAAAGCAAGAGAAAAAATTTTTTTTCTCTACAATTTTTACTTCATTTTTGTTGGCGGAAAGCCTGATGCCATAAGGTTTTCCAAACATTTAAACAAAGTCTTTAAATCACTTCTGGAATTAATTCATTATTAAATTAATAATACAACATTGCCTATGCAGAAAACGACGACCGAAGTTTGGGATAGAATTTTAAAATATATCGCCGATAACCTTGCCGCCCAAACCTATCGCACCTGGTTTGAGCCCATAGTGCCTGTGAATTTGCAGGATGATATCCTCACCATTCAGGTGCCCAGTCAGTTTTACTGCGAATGGATTGAAGAACATTACATACACTTACTGCGCTCGGCCTTGAGAAAAGAAATTGGCCCCAACGCCCGCCTGGAGTATCAAATCCTGGTGGATAAGAAAAAAGGTGCGGCGCCTTACGTAATGCGCGTTCCCACTGTGGATAAACAATCGGTGGCGAATCCGGAAATGAAGGTTCCGATTGGGATAATGCATGGACCGGGGGGCGCCACGGTGTACAGTTTTCCCGGGATCAACAAAGTGCGGGTAGAAAGCAACTTGAGTCCCAGCTACACCTTTGATAACTTTGTGGAAGGAGAATGTAATCGTCTGGCCCGTTCGGCGGGTTATGCCATAGCCCAAAATCCCGGGGGCACATCTTTTAATCCCCTCTTCATTTATGGCGCCACCGGATTGGGGAAAACCCATCTTGCCAATGCCATCGGTGTGAAAATAAAGGAGAATTTCCCGGATCATACGGTGTTGTATATCCGGGCAGAGCGTTTCATCAATCAGTTTGTAGAAGCCATTAAAAAAGATGGGATGAAAGATTTCATGATTTTTTACCAGAATCTCGATGTGCTGATTGTGGATGATGTGCAGGAATTCTCCGGAAAAGAAAAAACCCAAGACGTCTTTTTTAACATTTTCAATCATCTCCATCTGGAGGGCAAACAAATTATTCTAACTTCCGACACCCCGCCCACAGAGCTGAAAGGCATGGAGGAACGCCTTTTATCCCGCTTTAAGTGGGGTCTTTCGGCAGACCTGAGTTTGCCTGATCTGGAAACCCGCATGGCGATTATACGCAAAAAACTCTATTATGACGGTATAGAACTTGACGACGAAATCATTGAATACATCGCTTTCAGCATCACCACCAGCGTGCGCGAACTGGAAGGCGCCATTGTGACTCTGACGGCTCAAAATATTTTAAACAAAAAAGAAATCACGCTGGATGTAGCCAAAAAACTGATAGACAAATTTGTGAAAAACACGGCGCGCGAAATCAGTATAGAATACATCCAAAAAGTTGTATGCGATTATTATGGAATCACAGTGGATTTGATGAAGAGCAAGACACGCCGCCGGGAGGTGGTGCAAACCCGGCAGATTATTATGTATTTTGCCAAACAATACACCAATTGTTCTCTGGCCAGCATTGGTCAGATGTGCGGAAATAAAGATCATGCGACTGTGCTCCATGCCTGCAAAACGGTCAAAAATTTGTTGGAAACAGACAAAACAATTAGGTCGCAACTGGAAGAAATAGACAAAAAGTTCCGGATTCATAACTGATCCTTTAAGCTGGTTCATCTGGGATGACCGTTGCTATGCCCACCAAAGTTTTGTTTGTGTGTCTGGGCAACATTTGCAGGTCTCCCATGGCGGAAGGATTGTTTCGCCACCTTGCCAGCCAGGCGGGTTATTCCTGTGTGGTGGATTCGGCTGGAACGGGTTCCTGGCATGTGGGCGAAGCTCCAGACCCTCGGGCTGTGGCTTGCATGCGGCGTTTTGGGATCGATATTTCCAACCTGAGGGCGCGCCAGGTGCACCCGGAAGATTTCAAAACTTTTGAAATCATCCTGGCCATGGATGCGGCTAATCTGAAGGCACTAGAAGCAATGCGGAAAGAAGGGAGTCGTCCCCGGCTATTTACTGAATTTTGCCAACTCAGCGCCCCTGAAATTCCAGATCCTTACTACGGAGGTCCCGAAGACTTTGAGCGGGTGTTTCGATTGTTGCACACGGGTTTAGAAAATCTCATAGCCCAACTGCATCGTGGCTGACAACTCCCCGGTGCTCTACTTGTTTCCGGCACCTCTTTGGCCTGGAACGGCCGATACTTTTCTGACGGATGCGCATCGGGCTGTAATCCGGGATGTGCGTGTGATCGCTTCGGAAAACAGCCATCGGACAGCCGCCTATTTCAGCTCGGTTCATAAGTCGTGGCGTGCCGCATCCTGTGTGTTTTTTGATTTAAAATCCCGTGAACCCTCTGAAATCCAAGAATTTCTGGAAGCCGCAAAGGAGGCGGGCGCCGGTCTTCTGGTATCAGATGCCGGAATGCCTTGTGTGGCCGATCCAGGTCATCTTTTTGTTCGTCGGGCGCACGAGCAGGGTTTCCGCACAGTGCCTCTGCCAGGACCTGTTTCACTCATGCTGGCACTGGCAGCTTCAGGGCTTCAAGGCCAAAACTTTTGTTTTAGAGGGTATCCTCCTTCCCAACCCGAAGCTTTGTCCAGGCACGTAAAAAAACTGGCCCAGGAGATTATGTCGGGTGTCACTCTGATTTATATGGAGGCGCCCCAGCGCAACCGTTCTTTTTTTGATGCCTTAATCAAAAATCTTCCGGCTGAGGCCTACCTCTGTGTGGCCAGCGCGCTTCAGAGTCCCTCGGCTTTCATTGTCACC
>JANWWP010000041.1 GCA_025055575.1 Flavobacteriales bacterium
TGAGGAAAATAACATCTATGCCAAGCTGGCGTTTCCCCTCACTCCAAACGCTTCCTGGAACGGCAACGTGTATAATATTTTTCCGGAACAACGTTATACAGTCATATCGCTCGACAACCCCTATTCTGGGCCTTTTTTAAACTTTGACAGCATATGCACTGTGCAACAACTTTTCTATGAAGATTTGCTGCAATACCGTCGCTATGAGGAAATTTTCGCGCGCCGTGTGGGGCTTGTCTGGAAGCTGGAGATGGATGTCACGGGCAGCACACAACCGGCTGATATTGGCAAATACATCCTGGACCGCATTAAAGGGGGCGTGGTACGAAAATACGCTTTGAAAGACTATTCTATTGAACCTTAATACTTTAAAAAAATGAGAAAAATCCAAGTTGCCATCTGTATTTTTTACTCCTTGTTGTTTCTGCCTGCGTTGGGTCAAAACTCGGGTAATAAAGAAAAGGCATCCTTTAAGTATGCTGTATTTTTTAAGGACAAAAAAAATTCCCCGTACAGCCTGGCTGCCCCTGAAGCTTTCTTATCGCCCCGGGCCATTCAACGAAGGCAGCGTATGAATATCCCCATAGACAGTACGGACCTGCCCGTCAATCCAGCTTATATTCAGGGTGTGTTGAAGAGCCACCCCAGCCTGTCCTTTGTCAGCAAAGCCAACTGGAGCAATTATATCATAGTGAGAACAGAAGATTCGAACGCGGCTGCCTCCATAAAAAACCTTCCTTACGTCAAAGAAGTGCGGGAAATCTTCAACCCTGAAAAAGCCACAAAAGACCTCATGGCCCTTTTCTCGGCCCTGCTCGAGCCCAAAAATCTGACCGACGAAAAAGGGGCGAATATTCAAAAGCTGACCACCCTAAATTATGGCCAATCTGAAACCCAGGTGAGTATGATCGGAACTCATTTTCTCCACCACCGCGGGGCTATGGGAGAAGGTATTGTGATTGCGGTGTTGGATGGCGGATTTTATCGGGTGGACATCCTTCCGGCCTTCCAAAGCCTTCGGGAAAACGGACAAATTTTAGGCACCTGGGATTTTGTGGAGAACCACGATTCGGTGTACGAAGACAACAGCCACGGCATGATGGTATTGTCCACCATGGCTGGGGTGGTGGACGGCAAATTAATCGGCACCGCACCCAAGGCCAAATTCTGGCTTTTGCGCACGGAAGATGCCAACTCCGAGACAATCTCCGAAGAATACAACTGGGAAGCCGGTGCTGTTTTTGCCGACAGTGTGGGCGCCGATATCATCAACAGTTCCCTTGGCTACACCAAATTTGACAATGACATCGGTAGCCACACTTACGAAGACCTCACCGGAGATAAAGCCATAGCCACCAAAGCGGCCAATATGGCTTTCGACAAAGGTATTTTAGTCATCAACAGCGCGGGGAACGAAGGCAGCAGTCCTTGGCGGTACATCGGGGTGCCGGCCGACGGGAAAAAAGTACTGGCGGTGGGCGCCGTGAAATCGGACCGCACAATTGCTTCTTTCAGCAGCCGCGGACCCACTGCCGATGGCCGCATCAAACCCGACGTTTGCGCCATGGGTGAGCAAACCACCTTCAGCAACACCGACGGCAGTATTTCTCGTGGCAATGGCACTTCTTTCAGCGCACCGGTGTTATCGGGCGCCGCAGCGTCGCTCTGGAGTTTAAACCCGAACGCCACCAACAAAGAAATTTTTGATGCCATCGTGCGCTCTGCCGACCGCTATGGCAATCCTGATAATGACTATGGCTTCGGCATTCCTAACATGGGAACCGCCCATCTGATATTGAATAAACAATACGATGATTTGCTTCACGGAAAACCAGACATTCTGGTTTATCCCAATCCAATTGACAGCCGAATTTTTTTTGTGGATTACCTCGCCCGCCAGGCTTCCCAAATATTAATTCGGCTCACCGACGCCTCTGGAAAGCGGGTTCTGGAGAAGCGCGAAAATGTGGCCGCCAATGCCCTTCATCATATGACCCTAGAATTGCCACCTCGCGCCGCTGCGGGAACCTATATTTTAACGATGCAAGATGGCACCCTCAATATTTCAAAGAAATTGGTGGTTCCTTAAGGGAATCCCAAGCGCTTTGGCTAATTTTAGGTAGGGCCCCTGAAACTTCCCAATTGTCGGAATTATCATTCCATTTTCTGACTCATATCATTATTTAAATAATGCTGTAACACCAACTTTGCAAAGTATCTTCTCAATGATCCCTTCTGCATCAAGTCCAGAGGTATTTGGTGTGTTGGATGGAGCCGGCATCCGGCAATGGCTGCGGACTCTACCCTCCGGAATAGCACCTTGGATAGAGAAGTACATCCGCGTGGAGCAGTACGAGGAAGGGGATCTGATTGCAGAAGAAAAAGCGCCGCAAACAGAAATTTACATTATAAACAAAGGTGCCGTCAAACTCACACGCACCAAGGCTGACGGAAGTTGGCAAATTCTTCACTTCGCAGGCCCAGGAGATATTTTTGGGCTTTCATCTTTGGCCACGGACAACCCCAGGCCCTACAATCTGGTTGCCCATACTTCCAGTGAAACCGGCGTTCTCTCCAAAACTGTGGTTCAAGCCGCCATTGAGAAAGAGCCTTCCCTGTATTTTCATCTCATGCAAAAACTGAACGGATTAATAAATGACCTTGATCAGCAACGCGCCTGGATGCTGCCCGGTGCCACACAAAAAAACTTGGTTCATATTGTGCTGAACCTTAAAAAGAAATTTGGCACCGAAAAAAACGGATGGATCCGATTAAACCTGCCAGCCACTGACCTGGCCAATTACCTGGGGGTCAGCCGCACCCACCTTTACTACATTTTAGGGCGACAGAAGGAAGCTATTGAATACCGCAACGGATTTTTGCGGTTGAAATAATTACCTATTTGTTTTAATGTAAGGTTTAGAAAAATCAAACATAATATTTCCGGAAAAATCCGGCATCCTTTCTACAAACATTTCTTATGGCCAATAGAAACTGAAATTCTGGCCGGAATTTTGGACAAATGACCCCCTCTGGGTAATTTCGGCCATCATGCTGGTGAAGACTTTTGGAGGCGCCGTGTTCGGCATTGAAGCCTTGGTGATCACGGTGGAAGTAAATGCGGCCACCGGGGCCAAGTTTTACATGGTTGGATTGCCGGACAACGCTGTCAAAGAAAGCCAGCAACGCATCGAAGCCGCTCTCCGGAACAACGGATTTCGGATACCTGGCAAAAGGATAACTGTGAACCTGGCGCCGGCGGATATTCGAAAGGAAGGATCCTCGTATGATTTGGCTATTGCATTAGGAATCCTGGCATCCTCAGAGCAAATCCCTGAGGAGGGATTGGATAAATTCATCATTTTGGGGGAACTTTCCTTGGACGGTTCGGTGTTGCCCGTGCGTGGAGCCCTGCCCGTGGCCGTGCGGGCGGCAAAGGAACATTTTGAAGGGTTGATCGTGCCCGAAGCCAATGCAAAGGAAGCCGCAGTGGTTCAAGGTCTGAAGATTTTTGGGATTCGGAATCTAAGGGAGGCCATAGACATTTTGGCCGGCCGGCCAGAAAGACCCCCTGTGGGGGTGAACCCAGAAGAATTATTGCATCTTCCGGTGCCTGCCGGTGAGCCCGATTTTTCGGACGTGAGGGGTCAGGAGAATATCAAACGCGCTCTGGAAATTGCCGCCGCAGGAGGCCACAATGTGATCCTGGTGGGCCCGCCTGGCGCAGGAAAAACGATGTTAGCCCGGCGCCTGCCCGGGATTTTGCCACCCATGTCGCTGGCCGAAGCTTTAGAAACCACGATGATTCATTCGGTGGCCGGAAAGTTGAGCCCCTCGGAAACGCTGGTGACCCGCCGGCCTTTCCGGGCCCCGCATCACACCATCAGCGATGTGGCTCTGGTAGGCGGAGGTTCATTTCCCCGACCGGGCGAAATCTCCCTGGCCCACAATGGCGTGTTGTTTTTGGATGAGTTACCGGAGTTCAAACGGCAGGTGCTGGAAGTGATGCGACAGCCGATGGAAGACCGGGTGGTCACCATCTCCCGTTCCCGCTTCTCGGTGGAGTTTCCGGCCTCATTTATGTTAGTGGCCAGTATGAATCCCTGCCCCTGCGGTAATTTTAACCATCCGGAAAAAGACTGCATCTGTCCTCCGGGAACAGTGAGTAAATACATGAATCGCATCAGCGGCCCCCTTTTGGACCGCATTGACCTGCATGTGGAAGTGACCCCGGTACCCTTCAACCGGCTCAGCGAAAGCCGCGTCCCGGAAAATTCGGAGGCCATCCGTCAGCGCGTGGTGAAAGCCCGAGCCCGCCAGGCCGAACGATTTAAAAAATTTCCCCACATTTTCTGTAATGCGCAAATGACCACCCGTCTCTTGCGCGACATCTGTCCCATACCGCATGAAGCCCAAAACCTTCTCAAGCAGGCCATGGATCGCCTGGGGCTTTCCGCGCGAGCCTATGATCGCATTCTTCGGGTTTCCCGCACCATCGCGGATCTGGATGGGAGCCCCACCATTCAAACCCACCACGTGGCCGAGGCCATCCACTATCGAAGTTTGGACAGAGATCTGTGGAAACGCTAAATAGCCTTGGAAAACCATCGACCCTGAAAATTCCGGATTCCTTAATAAAGAACCTTTACGTTATCTACATCCAAATACACTAAAGAATTATCATTTTCTCTGGAAATACGGAAAGCCGGCTTAAACTGATTGCCTTCCAAAAAAGCATCCGTGAAAGGCGTCAACGTGAAGTAAGCCTTATTCCATTGATTATTTGTGGATTTCAGGGATACAATATACTTCTCCGACCGCAACCCGGAAGAACTCAGGCAAATGAGCAGCACATCCACCGGGGTGTTGCATCGGTAATGGAGTTCCATGAATTTAGGCCGGCCACCTTTGGGAAGGAAAATGGAATTTACGGTTTCGGCTTGACCTGTGAGGGCGCTTCCGCTGCTTAACACCATATGGCCACAGCTGTTGCTGAAATAACCCACACCAGGTCCGCTGAGTCGTACCATACCGGCAGCAGATCCTGGAGAAAAAGTGAACTGAATACCCGCGCTTTCAAAATCTTCCAAAAATGGAAATGTAATCAACGAATCGTAACTGAAAACCGGGAATACCGTCGTGACGCTGTCGGCTTTGAACGTGCGGGTGAGGCTGAGAAGACGCACAGCCGAATACTGGGCCCTGAGCCCAGAAAAGCCATTTACAAAGATGCCAGGCCTCAACAGAAGAGGCACCTTCCCAAAAGTGAGAACCGGTATGCGAAAAGGCAATTCAAACCCGCCCAGTAAATTCCCGTCCACATATACCCAGACATCTTTAAAATTCTGATATGCTGTTCCCTGGGCCGGATAATTTGTGATCATTCCCACGCTATCGATCTGAAGCCAGGCAGGAATTTTGGCTTGGGATTTTTCTTGACACGACGTGAAATAAAAACTCGCTGAGGCGAATATCACCAAAAGCCTTAAGGAAATTGGCCATTGTGCACAGCCGCCTAACTTTTGAATACAAGCCACAGAACAAAATTAAAGCCCGGAACGCCAGGCATTATTCCTTGAGATGTGCTGAAAAATGCATCTTTTCAAGAATATTTTCTGCCACCTCCAGAGCCCGTCTTCCATCATACAAATTCACCTCAGGCGGTCGCCCATCTAAGACACTGGCCACGAAAGCGGACAATTCATCCTGAAGAGCATTGGACTCCGAAACTTCAAGTTTTTGATATCGAATCAGACGGGCGGGCAGGCCTTCGCCCGGTTCTATCAAAAGACCATCTGGCGGATTTGGGTAATCTGCAACGTCAGAAATTTCGATGACTTCCGTTTCTTTATTTAAAAAATCGATGGAAATGTAGGCGCCGGGTTGAAAAATACGCATTTTTCGCATGGATTTCGCAGAAATACGGCTGGCCGTGAGGTTGACAGTAGCCCCGTTTTCAAATTCCAGGCGGGCGTTGCAAATATCAATGCGGGGCGTGACCACGGCCGCACCGCCGGCATGAATCCTTCGAATATTAGACCCAATGATGCAAAGCGCCAAATCAATATCGTGCACCATCAAATCGCTCACTACGGGCACATCCGTTCCCCGCGGCGTAAACCCGGCCAGGCGGTGCACTTCGATAAACATGGGTTGGTGGATGTAGGGTAATGCCGCCCTAAACGCCGGATTAAACCTTTCGATGTGGCCCGCCTGGACGGTTACCCGGGCTTCCAACGCCAGTTTCTCCAAATACCTTGCCTGATCTGAGGTTTCGGTGACAGGCTTTTCCAAAAAAACATGCTTGTGATTCTGAATAGCCTGCTCTGCTAAAGTAAAATGTGTGGAAGTGGGCGTTACAATGTCCACCGCATCGCACAGGGATAGCAGCTCGGCATAGGAAGTCGCTCCAAACACCTGGATTTCTTTGGCAGCTTCGTGCACCCGACGCGGGTCCACATCAAATACCGCCGTCAAACGCGCGCGGGGTACATTCTTCCATTGCTCCAAATGCCGACGCCCTAAGTAGCCTAATCCGACCACACCGACACGCACCGTTTCCATTGTGCAAACAAAACTATCCTCTCCCCCGAAAACCTTTTTCCTTCATTCAAAAATTTTTCAATACCAAAAGCTTGAAAAACCTTCAAGGAAGCCGTCTATTTTTGCGCCCTGCTATGGGCATCATCACAAAAATTCATGGCCGCATGGTTTTGGACTCCCGCGGCAATCCCACTGTTGAGGCCGAAGTCCATACCTCCAGCGGCGTGATGGGCAGAGCCATCGTCCCCAGCGGCGCAAGTACCGGCCTTCATGAGGCATGTGAATTACGCGACGGGAATCCCAACCGTTGGATGGGCAAAGGTGTAGATAATGCCGTACGCCACGTCAACACCGACCTGCAAGCCCTTTTGGCAGGGATGGATGTGACCGACCAGTCGGCTATTGACTATCGAATGATAGAAGCCGATGGAACTCCTAACAAATCGCGTTTGGGCGCCAACGCTCTGCTGGCAGTGTCGCTGGCTTGTGCGAAGGCGGCGGCCGCAGAAAAGCATCTACCCCTTTTTGCCAGCCTGGGAGGGCGGGAGGCTTGCTTGCTCCCGGTGCCCCAAATGAATATTTTGAATGGCGGAGCCCATGCGGACAATGGCATAGACTTTCAGGAGTTCATGATCATGCCTGTGGGATTTGACAGTTTTTCCGATGCCCTTCGGGCCGGCGTGGAGGTATTTCATACCCTTAAATCGGTGCTCAAAAGCCGCGGGTTCACCACCAATGTGGGCGATGAAGGCGGTTTTGCCCCCAATTTCACCTCTAACGAAGCCGCCCTGGAAGCTGTGCTCACCGCTGTGGAAAAAGCCGGATACCAGGCAGGCCGCCAAATTTTGATTGCTTTAGATGCCGCATCTTCGGAATTATATGATGCAGAACTAAAACACTATGTTTTCAAAAAATCCGACAAAAGGACTCTCAGCGCTGAAGCGATGGTTCATTTTTGGGAAAACTGGGTGCGCCAATACCCCATCGCCAGCATTGAAGACGGCATGGCCGAAGACGATTGGGAGGGATGGCACCTTTTGTCGCAAGCATTAAAATCCAAAGTGCAATTGGTGGGAGACGATTTGTTTGTGACCAACACACAAAGGTTAGAACGGGGCATTGCACAGGGCGTGGCCAACAGCATCCTGATTAAAGTCAATCAAATCGGAACTCTCACGGAAACCATTGAAGCTGTGCAGCGGGCTCATTCTGCCGGTTACACGGCCGTGATGAGCCACAGAAGCGGGGAGACGGAGGACACCACCATTGCCGATCTGGCTGTGGCGCTGAGTTGCGGACAGATAAAGACCGGCAGCGCAAGCCGCACGGACAGAGTGGCCAAATACAATCAATTGCTTCGTATTGAGGAGGAGCTTGGGCCCCAGGCTCAATTCGCAGGAAAAGACTTCCGTTTCAAAACGCGTTAATTTTTTTCTTTAAAAAGGCTCACATCAGCGCTTCCTTCTGGATTGGTCTGATTAAAAGTCCAAAAGGTCTTGTCGTTCTAAGGCGATGTGCGAATAGAATGGCTAAAGCCTTGGCATTTTAAAGTTTCTGTTTTTTTGTTCAGGGAAGACCTTCCTGCTGGATTATAATTAAATTATAAGAGGATCTGAATTTTTGCAACCCTCATTGCCGCTGTTGTATCTTATCTTTGTTTTTTAAAAAAGTTTATGATAACGTTTAGTCGATTTCTCCTATTCTCCTTCCTTTCATTTTTTTTAATCTATAAAAATGTATCGTTTTCCCAAACAATAATTTGGTCAGAAAATTTTTCCAGTGCTGCAGGCTGGATACTTTCAGGAAATGGACAAATCATGATTCCGGGGTCCACCCCGTCGAATGGCTCTGCTCCCAACTCTTGGGCCATTAACAGTGTGGGGACGACTATTGACGGTTCATCCAATTTACATATAACATGCACCGGTTTAATTTGCAGTCTATTGGGTGCTCCCGGCCCGCTATACAACGCCACGGACGCGACAAACAACACCAACGCCGTGGCGTATATGAATTCTGATATTCCGGCCGCATCTTTCTCAGGCCCAGGCCCTTTCACGCTCACCTTTCAATGGATGTGCATGGGCGGTTCTGTTCCGGCTGAGGGCGGTGCCCGGTTAATATACAGCGTAAACAGCGGGGCCAACTGGTTTGAAGTCCCCACCATCTACAATGGATCCAACTCCGTGAATACTGCCTCTGTGAACCTGAACTCCCTGGCTGGCTTTGTGCCCGGCACCACACCTATTCGCTTTGGCTTTAGATGGTTCAACTTCATCGGATCGGGCACGCACAACGATCCCCCCATGATTGTGGACAACATGCAGGTGACAGCGCCGTCCCAGCAAGTGAATACCATCACCACCACGGGTATTCAGCCTTCCAGCGTATGTGCCGGCAGCACAGTGCAAATAACTTTTACCTCCACGGGAACTTTTAACCCCGGTAACGTCTATACGGCGCAATTGTCAGACGCCTCAGGTTCTTTCTCCAACCCCGTCAATATTGGCACTTTACCCTCCACTGCCAATGCGGGCACCATCAACGCCGTCATTCCACCCGGCACACCTCCAGGCACAGGCTACCAGGTTCAGATTTTGTCTTCGGATCCTGCCGTTACCGGCAGTGCTGGAAGCGTCACACTCACCGTTCTCCCTGCTGTTACTCCCAGCCTAACCCTGAACACCAACCCGCCCTTGCCGGTGTGCACCGGACAACCTGTTACGGTGGTTTCCAGTGTCAATGGAGGTGGTCCTACGCCCACTTTCGCATGGACGGTGAACGGCCTACCCCAGCCGGGAAATTCGAGCAGTTTCACTCTCTCCAATCCTCAAAACGGCGATGTGGTGGCTGTGACGGTGACTTCCTCCGATCCCTGTGC
>JANWWP010000042.1 GCA_025055575.1 Flavobacteriales bacterium
CGCGACCAGCAGCAACGACTGCAATGACGGGAATGCCGCGGTGTATCCCGGCGCAGTAGAGACTTGCAATGGTCTGGATGACGATTGCGACAGTCAGATTGATGAAGGCTATTTCAACACCACCTGGTATGCGGATGCCGACGGGGACGCCTATGGCAACCCCAACGCCCCGGTCACGGCCTGTGTGGCGCCGCCCGGCCATGTGGCCAACAACCAGGACTGCAACGACGCCAACGCGGCCATTAACCCGTCGGCTGCCGAAGTGTGCAACGGGGTGGTCGACGTCTGCGGCAACTTAGTGGACGTAGGCGTGTTGGGCACCTGGTATGCGGATGCCGACGGGGACACCTATGGCAATCCCAACAGTTCAGTCACAGCCTGCACACCGCCCCCCGGCTACGTGAGCAACGCCGGAGACTGCAACGATGCGAACCCGGCTGTGTACAGTGGTGCGCAGGAGGTGTGCAACGGGGCGGACGACGACTGCGACAACTTAGTGGACGAAGGGGTGCTGGCCACCTGGTACGCTGATAACGACGGCGACGGGTATGGGAACCCAGCGGTGAGCGCCCAGGCCTGCGTGGCGCCGTCCGGTTATGTGGGTAACAACCAGGATTGTGACGACAATAATCCCAATATTAACCCGGCTACGGTGTGGTATCAAGACGCTGATGGTGACAGCTACGGAAATCCAGCCATGAGCCAGACTTCTTGCATCCAACCTTCCGGCTTCGTGAGCAATACCGGCGATTGCAACGACAACAATCCCGCCATTTATTCCGGCGCCACGGAGATTTGCGGCAACGGGGTTGACGACGACTGCGATGGGCAGACAGACGAGAGTTGTCTGGCTGTAACGCAGCTGCTTCCGGGCAACTGTGGCGTCACCCTGGGCGCCATGTCAGAAGTGTTGCGGGCCATATACATGCCTCAGTCCCAGCAATACGAGTTTCATGTGACTGATGGTGTGAACAACTGGTATTTGGTGCGTCCCAACCGGGGCTTTTATCTTTCCATGCTATCTGGCATGCAGTATGGCGTCACCTATCAGGTGCGTGTGCGCTGGAGCGATGGCGGCCAATGGAGTGCCTGGGGCCCTTGGTGCAGTGTAACCACGCCGTTGGCGCCGCCGATGCTGGTGCTTGATTCGCTTTCCTGCGATGTGACGGCCTCCAGTTTCGGGCATATTGTGCGGGCCGTTACCACGCCGATCAGTTATGCTTTCCCCAACGAGGTGTACGGGGCCAGTCAGTATCAGTTTCAGTTGGCACACGGCAGCGATACGATCTATCATGTTCGTACCATTCGGGCATTTACGCTGGGTGAGGTAAACGGACTGCAATACGGGGTCACCTACGTGGTGCGGGTGCGTTCGCTGGTGTTTGGGCAGTGGAGTGCGTGGGGTCCTGCCTGCACGCTGACCACACCGGCCTGGCCGCCCCAGACCCAGATGGTCAACTGCAATTCCACAGTGGGGGATGTGACCACGCTGATGCCGTTTTTCAGGATATTTGGAGCCAGTTCTTACGAGGTGTGGTTGTCCAACTTGTCGTACAACGACACCATTACCCGTCCGCAGCCGAGCTATCCGCAGAATCCGCGTTTTCGGCTGAACATGTTCAGCCCTGTACCAGGGGCAGGCACCTACACGGTGCGTATCCGTGCCTTTGTGCCGGGCCAGGGTTGGACAGGTTGGGGGCCGGCCTGCCAACTGGTGTACGGGTCGTACCTGACCGAGCCAACCGAGATGGATGAGCCGGGACTGTGGGAGGTACGGGCGTTCCCTGTTCCGTTTGATCAGGAGGTGTATCTGACGGTGGAGACGTGGAGCGAGGCGCCGGTGCGGGTCACCGTACTGGATATGAACGGCCGGATGATAGAGAGTCGCCAGGTGCAAATGGAACACAACGGACTGCTCACGCTGGGGCAGGACTGGGCTGCGGGGGTATATACCATCCGTGTGCAGCAGGGCCCACAGGTGCGCACGTTGCGCGTGGTGAAAGCTTCTCAATAACAAGAGCTTCCGCCGCAAGAGAAGATTGTGGCGTTTTCATGGCCGGCCCCTCCCAGAGGGGCCGGTTTTTTATTATCTCTGTAAATGCAACCCATCAGACTGTACCTTTGCGCTTGTTTTTTCGCAGTACAAGCATCACTTTAAAGTCTGAATCCTTGGGCGAACGGCTAGCCATCGTATCCGAACTCAGTAAGTTGCGTCTGGCCGCCCTGGTTGTTTTTTCAGCCATCATGGGCTATTTTATTGCGGGTCCTTCAGGAAATTTGGGGTCCCTGTTAGCCCTCACCATCGGAGGCACCCTGGTTACAGGAGGTGCCAACGCTTTTAACCAAGTGCTGGAACGCGTTTCCGATGCTGTGATGCAACGTACCATGTCACGGCCCTTGCCCCAGGCGCGCATATCCACATCGGGGGCTGTGCTTCTTGCCCTCATCATGACATCGTGTGGGTTTCTGGTGCTCCTGCTGTATTGCAATCCTCTCTCCGCTGTTTTAAGCCTTTGTTCGCTCGCATTGTACGTGTTTGTATATACGCCGCTTAAAAAGAAAACCCCCTTAGCCGTTTTTGTGGGGGCCATCCCCGGTGCCATGCCCCCACTGTTGGGTTGGGTGGCCGCAAAAAACAGCGTGGACCTGGAAGCGATTTTGCTTTTTTTCCTTCAGTTTTTATGGCAATTTCCTCACTTTTGGGCTATTGCCTGGCGTTTACATGAAGATTATCAAAGAGCTGGAATATATCTGCTGCCATTGCATGGAGGGCCTTCCGTGGCCAATGCCCGCCTTATTTTCCTGTACGCATTATTCACGGTCCCGGCTGCCTTACTGCCATATGTTTTCCGTTTTTATGGCTTAGGTTCCATGTTGTGCATCGCCTGTTTAGGACTGGCGTATGCCTGGCCCGCGTGGAAGCTTGTGAAAACAGGTGAACCCCGTGACGCCTTGCATGTTTTATATGCTTCTTTTTTCTACTTGCCCTTAATGCAAATTTTTTGGTTACTGAATTTTTGACGACTTTACTTTAACCGCAATAACCCATGACGGAGGATACTGCATCCTTGGAACGCAACCGAAAATTTTTGCTGTGGCTGAGCATGATCAGCATGGCTATGGCGTTCGCCGGACTCACCAGCGCTTTTATCGTCCGTCAGGAACAAGCCAATTGGTATCGTTTTCAAATTCCGTCCATTTTATGGGTGGGCACTGTGCTCCTAACCTTGAGTTCCGTTTTTGTCATCCTGGCCCAAAGATGGGCTCCCAAGGGCAAATTCAACCGAGTGGGCGGCGCGCTGTTGGGATCTTTGGCATTGGCTGTAGGGTTTACGGTTTGTCAGTTCAAAGGCTGGGGAGAGCTGGTGAATAGCGGTGTTTTTTTTGTGGATAAAAAAAGTCCTTCCGGCGCTTTTTTTTATGTGCTCACAGGCTTGCATCTGGCACATCTGGCCGGCGGAATGATTGCGCTTTTAATTACATCCATCAGAGCCTTTTTGGGGAAATATGCGCGGGAAAATTTTCTGGGCCTAAAGTTAACCGCTATTTTTTGGCACTTCCTCACCGTCCTTTGGCTCTATATCATTGTTTTTGTTCATATTATGTTCTCCTGATGCAAGCCATTGCATGGCTGTTTTTTGTACGTCTTCAGAGCGGATGAAATGTCCTGCATTCCGGATGACGCTTAATTGAAAGGAATCCGGAAAGCGGGCTTGCCATTTTCTGAGACAGGCCACTTTAAATAGAGGATCCGAGGCCCCTGTCAAACAGGAAACCCTCATTTGATCTTTTAACAGGGCTTCAATTTTCCGGACAGGAAGTTTGCACCAGTATCGCCAAATGCCTAAAATATCTTTTGGATGAAAGGTTGCAAGAAATCGTTTTGTAACCCAACCTGGAAATCCCCAGAAGCTCAGAAGCGTCGGCAATTTTCGCACAATAAACTCGACTCGGACAAGCTGCGTGGCGAAAGGAAAAATGAAAGGATGAGTAAGGAACCGATACCACCGGTTAGGGCAAAACCCATCCGGCGCAATGCAGAGAATAGGATACCTGCAGATGAGGTCCGGATCGCGAGCCGCCAGCCGCAAAGCTATGCGTGTGCCAAAGCTGTAACTGACGACCCGCAATGGAATAGAGTGATTTTGGGCGATTTTTCTGAGTTCAGCCAAAAGCCCTGACTCGACGTCTTCTGTATGGGGCAAAGCAATTTTTATAAAGTCAAAATTTAAGAAATATATTGTAACATCTTTTTCTTTGAAAATCTTTGAGTAATAAGAAGACGGCTGGCCAATTCCAGGGAATACAATCAGAGGCTTAGGGCCATGTCCGATGAGGATAAAATGAGAGGTTTCCAGAAAAATTATTTTGTTCTGTGTTGAGGTCGTGGCGTGGAAGGTAGGTCTTCGCGCACCGGATACTGCATACGCTCGTTTTCCTTCAGTGAAAATCCAAAATGTTGGGCAAAATTTTTCTGACTTTCCAGAAAAGTTTTATCAGCTGTGGCTTCCCTTTGCCGCACATCTTCCAGCAGTTTTATCACGCGCTCTTCGTTGAGCTTTCCGCTCAATTCCGCGGCTCGGTATTCGGCCATAATGGCCGGATATTCATTCGATGCCACAGAAGCATACAATTGAAAGAGGTCATAAGCAGCATTGCGCAAGGTACTGTTTCCTTCAAAAGCAGGCATGGTTTTGAGGCTTGTTATGTGCTTCTGTAATGTATTTTGGAGTTCGGCCAGTACTTTTTCTGCCAAGCGAATATCCTTTTTCTGAAGACTTTCCCCGAACAATTGCATCAGCCGACCGGCTTCCACCTGTTTTAAAACGATGCCATCATTGTATAGGATAGCCCTTTCTTTCAGGTTCTGGGCTAAAGGACTCCGAATCGGAACGAAGATTATCGCGTAAATGAGAATCAGCGTACGCATGATTTTTTCGTTCAGACTAAAAACAAATTTCAAACCAAATTTATCCTTATTCTTGTCAGTTGCTGTGAACGGCCTTTTTGGACCCTTAAGAAAAATGCGGATCGAACCCGAAAGCCCCGCTCTATACTATTTACGTGTGGGGTCTGAGGAGATGCCTTTAAATGAGGTGGTGGGACATCCCCTACACATCCGCTTCACGGGTCAGATTTTTTGTGTGGTTTGTGGGCGCAAAACCGCAAAAGCCTTCGGCCAAGGCTTTTGCTTTCCCTGTTTCAGGGACAGTCCGGAAAACGCCCCTTGTATCCTGCACCCGGAGTTATGCCGCGGCCATCTGGGCGAAGGCAGGGACGTAGCCTGGGAAAAAGAAAATCATGTGCAACCGCACATTGTGTATCTGGCCTGGAGCAGTGGGCTAAAAGTGGGAGTGACCAGAGAAACGCAGATTCCGGTGCGCTGGCTGGACCAAGGCGCCATCTTGGCCCGGCCCGTGGCCCGCACGCCCTACAGATACCTGGCCGGCCTTCTGGAGGTGGCCTTTAAAAGTCACATTGCGGATAAAACCGATTGGCGCCGCATGTTGTTGACCACAGAACCCCTCACAAAAGACCCCCTGCAATTGGATGTGCGCTCATGGACTCCAGACGATTTGAAAGATTATTTATTGGATTCCATGCCAACGTACAAATTCACCTATCCCTGGACTCCAAATTTTTCCCGTTTGGTGCCGTTGGATTTAAAAAAAATATCCATTGCAGAAGGCCGTCTGTTGGGTATGAAGGGACAATATTTGGCTTTTTCAGATGGACGCGTTCTCAATGTTCGCAACCATAGTGGTTATGAAGTAGAAGTCCATTATGGATGAGTTCCTTTTTTGAAGTTTTTTCAATTCAACGACCAAAAATGCCTTGTATGTACTGTTAATCATAGGTTAAGCGGCGTCGCCATAAGCTTTTTTTGACAGCCATCATATTATTTTTCCAAATAGCTGATTTTCATATTATTTTTGCCTCATTATTTAGCATTATGAGGAAAAGAATCGCGCCTTTTCGTCAGCTTGCACAAAGCCTGAATACAGCAGAAAAAAGACAGTTTTCATTATCTACGAAAAAAATTCAGGGAGATAAGGCCTATTTGAAATTATTTGAAGAGGCGCTGAAGAAAAAGCCGGACGATACTGAAAACGAAGAACAGGACGCTCAAAACAGGAGGGCTTTTATGGAGAATTATCTCTACGAAGCCATCATGGATGCCCTGATCTTCAGATCCGACTATGCGGATGAGGATTCACAGATCAACAGAATGATAGAAAAGCTTAAAATTCTTCTGTACAAAGGATTGAATGATTTGGCACAAACCCAGATTAATAAATTAAAAAAGGCCTGCGAACGCGCTGAATTTTTTTCCGGATGGCTTCATGTGCTCGAACTGGAACTTTCCTTTGCTTCTTTTTACAGCGAAGAATATTCGCTTTCGGTGGAGGAAATAAAAAGCCAGAGGCAAGCCGTACTTGCGCTGCAGGAAAATTATCTCGATGTGGCTTATGCGTATCATAATTTAGCTGGTTTTTTGAAGAAATGTAAATATATTAAAACAAAAGATGAACTTTTAACACTCGAAAATTTAACCCTACCAGCTCGAAAATTTCAGGAAGGAGACGTTTTATCGGTGAGGGCAAAAACAATTCAAAATTTAATTCTAAAAGAATATTACCGATATACGCGGGATTTTCAATCGGCCCTTAAGTATTCTTCAGATGTGCTCACTTTAATTATTCCTGCAGGGTATGAATCTATGTATCCTCCTGCGCTATTGGAATTTGCTGAAAATCTTGCTCTTCGACTCCGCTGTCATTTTTTATATGAAATTGAAAAACGGATTTTAGTCTGGGAAGGATTAATGCATCAGAAGCAAGGGATTCTGGCTGAATGTATTCTGTATGAACGCTGGGTGTATTTAAAGCTTTTATATTTTTTAAAGAAGGGAGAATTTAAGTCAGGGATTGAATTTTATGAATCGGAAAAGAAATATTTGAAAAAAGAAGGCTACCGGTTGTCTGAAACATTCAAGTGCAAAATTCATTTTATTCTGGCATGCCATTATTTGTATCATAGAGATGGTCAAAATTTCCTGATGCATGCCAACAAAGTGATAGCGGAATTTGGCGAAAGCTTTGAGGAATACCTGGAAGCGCGGACGTTAAAACTCATTTTTCATTATTTGGCTGAAGAAGAACCGGATTATCTTCAGAGAGAGGCAGACCAAATTTTAAGTGCGCTGAGCCGGGCGGGTTGTCAAAGGCCTTTTGAGCAGGAAGTGGCCGCTTTAATTTACCACAATCCTAGAATAAACAGTCCCAGATGGCAAAGCCTTTTAGAAAAATGGTCAGCTGAAAATCTGGTGCAGAGTGGTCAGGCGTATTATGTAAATTCCGGATTACTGAATTTTGAAAATTAGTTTTTCAAAACAGCACAGCCTTTGCGTCCACCGGAACCTTCGATATATACGAAATAATAGCCGGGTTTAAAGGCGGAAGCGTCAAAATGGGCGTACCGCAAGCCCGGTTGTTGGAAACCCAAATGGCTCACATACACGGTATTTCCTTGAACGTCAGTAACGCGCAAAACCACTTCCTGGGGACGGCTGAGACTGAATTGAACGACGGTGGTTGCCGGCGTAGGATTGGGCCATACATTGAATGCGGTGATGAGATCCCCTGGATTTTTTATGGATACGCTGGGTGCCACAGGTGGCGCCAAGGGAGGATATTTCTTTTTTTGAGTGACACAGGAAGCGGCCTGCCGTACAAATCGCTCTCCTGCATTGGAATAAAATGCAACTGGACAGGAGACGTTGATATTGTCCGGCTCAGTAATAGTTTGGGTAAATATAAAGTCGGCCTGAACCCGCTGCTTGTTAAAATCGGCGATAAAAAGCCCATGATCTTCCAAATCTACAAATTTGATGTGTGGGTTGGCGCTCTGGATGAGGGAAGATCCTCCGGGAATGTTGATCGCATTGCCGGAGGTCACGGAAGTGGTCACAAATTCCACGCCCACGGAGTTGGCGCCTGTGGAGGGATTGTAGCCGGTGTAAGGCAAGTCCATGGCCCAGGCGGTGTGGATGTCGCCGGTGAAAACCACCAGATTTTGGATGGAATTGTTCATCACAAAGTCCCACAAACGTTTTCTTTCGGCCGGGTAGCCATCCCACTGATCCCCGTTCACAACCAGTCCAAACACTTGCAAAGGCGCCATCATCACTTGCTGGGCCAACACTTTCCAGAGGCCGTTGCCGGAAGATAATCCGTCGAAAAGCCATTGTCGTTGTTCGGGCCCCAACATTTTCCGGCTGGTATCGTTGAGGGCTGCGTCATTGGCAGAAACCAGACTCCCAAAGGGTTCATCCCTGTCGAAGAGACGCGTATCTAAAAAATGTACATCAATTAGGTTGCCCCAGTGAAAGCGCCTGAATATCCGGACATTTTCACCCGGATTGGGGTAGCGGAGTGGCATCCACTCACTGTAAGCTTGCAGAGCCACGGTTTTTCGCACCTGATAATCTCCTTCTGTAGAGGGAGTATGGTTTTCAGCGCCATCTCTCCACGCGTTGTTGGCCACTTCATGATCATCCCAAACAGAAAAAATGGGATATTGCCGAAGCGCTTCGCGGAGATCTTTGTCCAATCTATGTTGTGAATGACGCGTCCGATAATCTGTTAGGTTCAGAATTTCGTAGGGGGGATCATGATCCCGGCCAAATGTGCTTGTGCCGCCGTATTCGTAAATAAAGTCACCTAGGAAGAAAATAGCATCTACTTCATTGGCTTTAGACAACCAATTCCAGATGTTGTAAAAGCCGCTTGTGAAACTTTGGCAGGAAGCCACCGCCACCCGGATGGAATCAGTGTCTCCCGTTGGGAGTGTTCGCGTACGCCCGCGGAGGGACTTCGCGCCATTATGCTCAAACCGATAATAATACCAAGTGTTGGGCTGAAGACCTGTAACATCAATACGAACGGTAAAATCCCGGCTGGCCTGCGTGGTGAATGCCCCGGATTGCACAATTTGGGTCATTCCGGTATCGAGGGCCATTTCCCAACTACCCGTTACCAGGGTATCCGGACTGTTGGTGGTCACCCGCGTCCAGATAATGACCCTGTCCGACAGTGGATCCCCACTGGCCACCCCATGAAAAAAGGGCGCAAGAGCCGAGTCCACATCGGCACGGGCGCTGAGCTGCTCATGACTGAGTGTCTGGGCCAAAGCCCCGGAAGAAAAAATCACATAAGGTAGGAACCTTACAAAATGCTGGAGTTTCATACTTTGATTTGACAAAAATAAATGGCAGGCTCTACCTGATGCACCTTTTTGCTTTAGGTTTTTGGAATTTTAAAGACATTCCGAATTCAAAAAAACTGATTGTATATCATTATACAGAGTGGAAAATCAAAGAAATTTAGGTTTTGCCCATACAACTTTCACGCATGGAATTTCATCACAATAGTAAATCAAATCGTAATCGAAATCGTAATCGGTAATTTTGCGCTCTTAATCATCTATGAAAAAAGCTGTCATTAGTTGTCTTTTATGCCTTTGGATAATGTCCGTCCAGCTTTATGGGCAGTGCATTAACCAAAGTATGATTAGTGTGACCTTAAATCCTCCGCCAGCCAACGGGGCCTACAATCCAGGACAGACGGTGACCATCTGTGTCACGGTGAATAGTTACAACCAGTTGGGAGCGAATTGGATGCACGGCTGCTATTTAAGTAACTTTGGGAATGGTTGGAATACCGCCACCTATCAGGGAATTTCAGCCCCACAAGCCAATACGGGTCAATACATTTGGGCCAGCAATTTCACGTCCACGGCATTTGGAGCATTTATTACCAACCCAGGTTGGTATTTTGATTTAAACAACGATGGTAATCCCGGAAATAATTTTGGACAAAGCAACTCAAATGGGCCTTTCCCCAGAACATTTTGTTTTTCAATTCAAACGACACAAAACTGTTCTGGGGGAAATACAAACCTGAGCTTTTCAATCCATGTGACCAGCGATGGTCAAACAGGCTCTTGGGGCAATTCTGCTTGTGGCGCAATAGTGAATTTAAGCCCTCAAACATCCATCACACTCAATTGCGGCCCCACCGTTACCTTGACTCCGACGCATCCTTCTTGCAATAATGCCTGCAATGGATCCATCTTAGCTCAGGTGACCGGGGGGACGGGGCCTTACACTTATTCCTGGAATCAAGGGCCTGGCGGTAATAATCCTACAGGGCTTTGTGCCGGCACCTACACTGTGACAGTCACCGACGCCAACAACCTGACGGCCCAAGCCTCCGTGACTCTGAATAATCCTCCGGCCTTGAACATTTCAGTTAATCCCGCCCAAACGACTCTTTGTGCCGGTCAGAATACAACTTTGACAGCGTCGGGTGCTGTCAGTTACAGCTGGACACCGGCGGCAGGATTAAGCGCCACCACAGGCGCCAGTGTCACTGCCAGTCCGGCTGCCACCACCACCTACACGGTCACAGGAACCGACGCCAACAATTGTACGGCAACAGCCCAGGCCACCGTGACGGTGAATCCGGCGCCCACCGTCAGCATCACGGGGGACAACACGGTGTGCCTGGGGGCCACGTTCACTTTGGATGGCAGCGGGTCTTCTGTTCAGGCGCCTTCGGTCATCAATCAGTACGCCTGGGATTTCAACAGCGATGGCACCGTGGATTTCACCTCCGCC
>JANWWP010000072.1 GCA_025055575.1 Flavobacteriales bacterium
AGTATTGGACCGCTCACGCATTGCGATATGGCGTCAGGTATTGTTTTTGTGTGTGGAAACTGGCCGGTACGATCTGGCCCTATCCTATGCCGATACTGTTCTGGAACTGAACCCCGTGGCGGCTGATCCCTTTTTGGCCAAGTCCTTGGCCTGGTTGCGGAGTGGCTTTCCAGAGAAAGCCCGGCAGGCGCTTAGGGCTGTGGAATGGATGCTGGAGGACAACCCTCAGGTGCGCTCCCGTTACCACCTGATACAAGCTGAAATCAACTACCGTGAAGGTCGGTTTCAGGAGGCCTGGTCGTCTGCTGAAAATGCTTACAAAGACGATCCCCAAAGTCTCGGCGCGCGCCTCTGGATGGTACTTCTCTTTTGTCTTCAGCCGGAATTTAAGGGCGCATTTCCTGAAGTTGTTCAATCTGCCCGGCAGGATATGGCTACCGGTTCCGCTTTTGCGCGTGCCGTGGAAGCTGTGTGCTTAGCCCGTGCCGGCAATAAAAAAGAAGCGCTGGCCCTTCTCCAAAGTCTGCAAACCGCAGGTATTTATTTGTCGCCGCTCACCTGGGAATTGATGGGCGACGCCTACCACTGGCTGGGGCTTGGCCGCGAAAGCCGGTCCGCCTGGGAAACGGCGCTTCGTCAGGCGCCCTCTTTACGAAGTGTTCAGGAAAAACTGAAGCCTTGATGCGTCTAAAAATTTTCGTGTGTGTGTGGATTTTTGCTATGGCCTGCAAGGTGCGGCAGGAGGCTGTGCCGCGTGCTGAAATCCGCGATATCACGCCCGCTGTTTTGTTTGCGCTTCTGGATTCGGCAGCTTGTCGGACGCCCTTTTTTTCCGCCCGGTTTTCGGCTCAAATAAAAATAAAAGGCCAGCCGGAGTCGCAGGTGAAAGGCAAGATTCGCTGGCACAGCGACAGCCTCTTGTGGTGCAGCATTGTGCCGGCGCTTGGCATCGAGGTGGCCCGGCTATTGGCCTCACCCGCCAAGGCGGAACTTATCCATTACTTCAACCGCGAGTTCTACACAGGAAATTACCGTTATTTTTCTGATTTCGCGGATTTCCCATTATCTTTTTCCACACTCATGGCCATGGCTTGTCCCACGCCGGTCTTCCTGCATCCCAAGGAAATCTATAAATTGTACGTCCGGGGCGGCAACTATTTTCTCTGCCCTTTAGATTACAAGTCTCTGGACCGCCTTATCAGCGAAAAACAAACCACACCCATACTCCCTGAGCTGAATTACGTCCAGGCTCTTTGGATTGATCCGGCCACCCTGCTGGCCACGCGGATGCTGTTGTACGATGTGAAAAACAAGCGCCTCCTGGAGGTGCGCAGGGCAGAGAAGTCGTTGGTCAGCGTGTCGGGCTGTGCGCTTTTCACGGAACAGGATTTCCGCCTGCAGTCGGACACATCCTGGGTGCATTTAAAATGGGAATATCTGAAGCCCGAATTTCCTGCAGAGCTTGACTTTCCCTTCCAGGTTCCGGAAAATTACACTGTGAAGGAGTTGAGGTGATTATTACGGTTTGTTGCGTGGGTTGGTAGATGTGCTGAGGTGGCCTACGGAGCCAGCGCGCTTTTTGTGCGTGAGGGATGCGGAGGGCGGCTCCATGAGCTCCGTAGGAGCCAGGAGCCGGCACTGCCCTGAGGCCGCGCAGCGGGCGAAGGGATTGCCGAAGCGTCCGCGGAGCCCGGAGCAGCCCGACCCCCGGCGGCCCTGGAGCGGCGCCGGGGGACACGCCCAGAAATTACACAAGGCCCTTGGCCCTGAAGGTCAGTTTTTGGGACGGGGCGGCTCCCAGATAATCCGGCAACGCGGCAGGGCTAATTGAAGAAGGCGCAGGTTTTCGGGGAGGATTGGATTGCCGCGCAGATCGAGCGTCTGGAGACGGTTGAGGAAGAGGATGTTTTCGGGGATTTCGGTGAGTTGGTTGTCCCGCAGGGCCAGATATTCGAGGTTGCGGATGTGATACAGTTCTTTGGGGAAGGCGCGCAGGCGGTTGCCGCTGAGATCCAGGGCCTTCAGACGCGTGAGCTGGCGCAGGGCCGTTTGAACGGTATCTATTTCGCAGCGGATCAGGACCAGCCGTTCGAGGTTTTTGAGGGAGGGCAGCCACTCCGGTATGCGGTGCAGGCGGCAATCGAGAAGCTGCAGGTCGCGCAGGGAAGCCATCTGGGCCATGGAGGGGCTGAGGCGCAGGGTGTCGGCATAGTTGGGCCCGATGCGCAGCAGCTCCAAACGTTGGAATTGGCCAAAGAAGCCGGGCACGCTGTCCAAAGCCGTACCATAGAGTTCCATGTACATCAGACCTCTGGCTTTGGCGAGTTCCGGGGAAAGATATTGGATGCGGTTGCGGCGGGAGACGAGGATCATGAGGCCGGTCATGGCGCCCAGGGTTGCAGGCAATTCTTTCAAATAATTGTCATCCAGGTCCAGGATTTGCACACGGCTGAGCCGTGCTAAGCGATGGGCTTTATCGGCCAGGTATTCTCCATGCAAGCGGAGTTTGTACACTTCCTCCGGTTTTTTCAGCGCTTCCGCCAGGGATTCGTACACCTTTTGACCCGGAATTCCGTAGTATTTGAAGTATTCGGGATTGTCGGAATCAAAGGCTACCTGAGCCAACGGAACATTCCATCCCGAAACCCAAAAGATAAGAATTATGAACCAACGAAATGGGCTTATTTGAGGAAGTGCTTGCATGGCTTCACTGACGCAGCTTGGCGCCCAGAGTGGCTTCGGCTTTGTGGACCACCTTAAGGATGGCTTCGTTCACTTCTTCATCGGTGAGGGTGCGCTCGTCGTGGCGGAAGATGAGACCGATGGCTAAAGAGATCGTATCGGGAGGAAGATTTTTGTCCTCATACACATCAAACAAAATCACCCGGCGCAAAAAAGGTCCTGCGGCCTGGCGCACCACTTCTTCCAGTTGTTCGAAGAGACGACTCCGATGCACAACAAAGGCCAGATCGCGGCGGACTTCGGGATAGCGGGGCGGATGGCGGAATCTGCGGGAGGCGGCGGCTTCGGCTGAGAAATCTTGGGGCTCCCAGAAGATTTCTGCAAAATACACGTCTTCCTTCACATCCAACGTGCCCAGAAAACTGCGGTTCACTTGCCCTGCACGCCCCCGCACCCGGCCCTGGGCATCGATGAGACGAAAGGCGGCGAAAAAAGCCGGTGGGTTTATATCCTCCAATTCCCAGCGAAGACCTGGAACCACTTGTTGAATATATCCCCTCAGGACATAGAAATCTGTTTTTTGTTTGGTATTCAACCAATTTTCCGGAAAGCGACGTCCGCACAAAAGGATGCCGAGCGCCTCCCATTCGGTAGGCTGGCCCTCCTGCAGCCGGAAAAGGCGTCCCCATTCAAAGAAACGGATGTCGTGCTGCTGGCGCCGAATGTTGTGTGCCGCTGCTGGGAGCATGGATTCCAGAAGGGACTGGCGCAGATGGGCCATGTCCTTGCTGATGGGGTTGCGGAGTGCCACTCTGCCTTCCGAGATCACCTCCAACTTGGGATTCACCATGGGATTGGTGACCACTTCCTGAAGGCCCAGGTGCGCTAAGCGATGGGCTATGGCCCTGCGAAAGGCAAAAGGGGTGGACGAAGGCCGCGCGGCGGGACGAAAGGTTACGCCTTGAGGCGAGGGCAGTAAGTGGTATCCGGCAATGCGGATCACTTCTTCCACCACATCTTCGAAGTGATGGATATCCGGCTTGAACGTCGGCGGGGTCACGGAGAGTACGCCGGGCTCTGACCGCTGTACTTCGAAGGCGAGGTCTTTCAAAATTCCACCTACAAAATCCTCTGAAAATGCCGTACCAAGAAATTGATTCAGACGGTGTGCGGATAATTGTATCGGGGAGGGGGAGGCCGGCCTCTGCCCCACCCTCTGGATTCCGCCCTGGAGCCGCGCGCCGCAGAGGGATTGCAACAAATACACCGCACGGGCCAAAGCCGGCTTCAGGGCTCCCGGGTCCATCTGCCGTTCGAATCGGTAGGCCGCCTCGGTGTGCAACTTATGATGGCGCACGGATCGTCGGATTCGGGTGGGTTGAAACCAGGCCGCTTCTATAAAAATGCGTCGGGTGTGCTCCGATACGGCAGATTCCCGCCCTCCCATGATGCCTGCCAGGCAATGGGCTTTGCGGGCATCGGCAATCACCAGGTCTTCACCGGAAAGTGTGCGTTCCACACCGTCCAGAAACAGCAGTTTTTCTCCGGGTACGGCCCGCCTTACAACAACTTTTTCCTCCAGACAATCGGCATCAAAAAAATGGAGAGGCTGGCCCAGCTCCAGCATGACAAAATTGGCTATATCCACAGCCGCGTTCACCGATTTGTGGCCCAAGCTCTCCAGCCGGTGGCGAAGCCAGGCGGGTGAGGGCCCCACTTGCACCTGGTCCAGCACCACGGAGGCATAGATGGGACATCCTTCGGGGTCTTGAAGATCCACAACGATGGGGCATCCTCCTTCAGGTAAGTGGGTGCTTTCAAGTCGGTCCGCCACAAGCTGTACCTGCGTGCCGCGCGCCCTCAGAACGGCGTAAATGTCCCGCGCCAGCCCCAGATGCGATGTGGCATCCGGACGGTTGGGCGTAATGTTGACGTGGAGGATTGTATCCGTCTGAACCTGAAAGTAATCCGCAGCCGGTGTCCCCGGTGGGGGGGCGTCGGGCAGCACCAGAATGCCGTCATGACCCGAACCGAGCCCTAATTCATCCTCGGCGCAGATCATGCCTTCCGAAACTTCTCCTCGGATTTTGGTTTTTTGAATTATAAAAGGGGCTTTTTCTGGCAAACGGATTTCGGCACCTTCCAGAGCCAGAATCACAAACTGGCCCGCGGCCACGTTGGGCGCGCCACACACCACCTGGCGCAGCCGGCCTTCACCGGCATCCACCCGCGTGCACTTTAAACGATCGGCGTTGGGATGGGGCCACACTTCCACCACACGGGCCGTGACAAAGTTTTTCAGGCCCCCTGGCACGCTGTGCCAAGTCTCCACCTCTTCCACTTCCAAGCCGCAGAATGTCAAAATATCCGGGATTACCTGTGTGGAAGGCGCAGGATCTAAAAATTTTTGAATCAGTTGAACGGAAAATTTCATGTCTGCTGCAAAGAAACAAAAGGAGAGGGTGGCAAGTGAGGCGCTTTTGTTCGCTAAGATTTCTCACTTTTTTTAAAACGTGCCCGGGGCATTCCCAGGTCTTCGCTTTCAAGTTTTGGCGCCGGGAAAACCTTAAACCACGCGGAAACGGGTTAGAAAATCTTTCCAGTTCCAGAACAAAAGGTCCACCATTTCGCACAATTGTTTAAAGAAAACCGGATCGGGTTGGTTAAGTTTCTGATAATGCTCCTGCTGGCATTCATTGAGCCCAAAACGATAGAAAAGCGCCATGGCCGTGGCTTTTGTGAGGTTTTGATGCACCTTGAGGAGGTCGCCCACGTATTTTTCATATTCCACCAAAATATCTTCCGCCACCTGCACATCGCGCCGACTGAAACGTTCGGCCACTTCACGGATCACCAGCAGCTTAAAATCGTCGGCTTTTTCCTGGGGCAGATGGTTGTGCGTATTCAGGATGTTGGCCGCGAAGATCAAATACGTGAACCACTCCTGATCCTGGGCGCTGATGCCGGGCGATTTCTGGAAGTGCTTTTGGTGATTGAGAAAGTCTGCGATTTCCGGGAATACCTTCTCGGTAATTTCAAAAATGGTTTGCGCATACACGGCGGCCAGATGGCTTTGCCGGATGCGTTTTTTGGTGAAAAAAGCGGTGATTTTCTCCATGGTCAGGCGGAGAGATTAAAATGTTTTTCGGCCATATTGACTATTTCATCTCCAATAGCTAACGCTGCCGTGGCGGCGGGGGAGGGGGCATTGAGCACATGGAGACTACGCGCCCCGTATTCAATTTTGAAATCGTCAATCATTTCCCCGTCTGCCCCCAGAGCCATGGCTCTGACGCCGGCCCGGGCCGGAACGATTTCATCTTCCGTGAGGGAGGGGATGAGCCTTTGCAGGGTGCGCAGGAAACGCTTTTTGGAAAAGGCCCTCAGGTATTCATCCAGCCCGAATTTCCAGTGCTTCGCAAAAAATTTCCAGGTGCTCAGGTGGCTAAAGGCTTCCGCGGTGTCCGTGAGGCTGAAATCCGTTTTGCGGTAGCCTTCCCTTTTGAAGGTGAAAACCGCGTTGGGCCCGCATTCCACACCGCCATGCACCATGCGGGTGAAATGCACCCCCAGAAAAGGGAATTTAGGATTGGGCACGGGATAGATTAAGTGCTTCACTTTGTGCACGGCGTGCGGGGCCAGGTCGTAATAGTCCCCCCGAAAGCCCAGGATATGGCTGTCCGGCCGGAGGCCTTCGCGGCGGGCGAGGCGGTCGCTTTGCAATCCGGCGCAATACACCACAAAGCGGGCCCGGATCTCTCCGGCCGGTCCTGACAAGCGGGTGAGGCCGTCCACAGATTGAATGTGCTCCACTTTCCAGTTGAGCAAAACCTGGTTGCGTGGCTGGGCCGCCTGGAACAATTCGGCCATTTTCTCGGTGGCGGCACGAAAGTCACAAATGCCCGTCACGGGCACGAATACGGCCCGTATGCCTGCGCAAAAGGGTTCCCGCTCGCGGATGAAATCAGGCCCCACCATTTCAATGCCTTCGATGCCATTCTGCACACCGCGCTCAAAAATTTTTTGCAATCCGGGCAGTTCGCTTTCGTCCACCGCTACGATAAGTTTTCCGCACACTTCATGGGCCACACCGTGCTCTTTGCAAAACCGCACCAGCTCCTTCCTTCCGTTCACGCAGTTGCGGGCTTTGTATGAGCCGGGTTTGTAATAGATGCCGCTGTGGATCACCCCACTGTTGTTGCCAGTCTGATGATGGGCCAGACGGGACTCTTTCTCTACCAGGGCGATGGCCGCCTCAGGGTAGCGCCGGCTCAATTTATACGCTGTGGCGGCCCCCACGATGCCGCCGCCCACCACGCAAATATCAAATACCTGGGACGCGTTCATTCAGATTTACAAAAGTATTTTCACCTCCACCGCCTCTGCACGGCTTTCCGGTTGGCGCCGGAGACCATTTTTGAACAATTTTTTAACCATAGGGTTGCCAGGATTCGGGCGCTTGGCGCCAGGCGGCCAAGATTTCGTGGTCCTGGAGCTGGAGGTGGCCCTCGTTCAAAGCTTCCTGAAGGCAGGTTTCGTAATTGGTGAGGCTCAGGAGTTCTACACCTTCGGCCTGAAAGCGTTTTTGCTTTTGAGGGAAATCATAATCAAAAATGGCCAGCATGCACTGCACCCGGGCGCCCAAAGCCCGCAAAGCCTGCACAGCGTTCAGGCTGCTGCCCCCCGTGCTCACCAAATCTTCCACCACCACCACAGGCTGCCCGCTCTGCACACGGCCTTCCACCTGATTGCCCAACCCGTGGCTTTTGGGGCTGCTGCGCACATACACAAAGGGTTTTTCCAGGGCATCGGCCAGCAACACGCCGTGCGCAATGCCTCCCGTGGCCACCCCGGCGATCACATCGGCTTCCAGATGCCGCTGTGCCCAGGCTTCCAGAAAACAGGTGCGGATGTAGCGCCGCACATCCGGGTAGGAGAGGGTGAGACGGTTGTCGGTATAGATAGGCGATAGCCATCCCGAGGCCCAGCGAAAGGGTTGGACGGCATTGAACCGAACCGCCCCGATTCTTAATAAATCCCGGCTGAGCTTCCGGGCCATTGCGTCGTTCAGAAGCATGGCACAAAGGTCTTAAAAAAGCCGGCTGGGTTGAAACCAAGGGGATAGGCTGCGGGGACTTTGAAAGGAATTTAAACGCTTGAAAAGGGCGCATGCAACACTTTTCAGGACAGACTTCAGAGGAGTTATCCAATAAGAAGTGAGAATCCCGGAGGCCCTATTCCGATACATTAAAATCTAATGCATCGATCACGCCCTTGTAATATTCAAAATCGCCTTCGGGCAGGTGCCAGATGATTTTTACCTTTTCACAGATTTTTAAATGCCCCTAAGTTTTATAACTTTCCACTACGGCAGAAAAAGGAACTTTTGTGTAAGTGTTTTTCCCATAAGAGTCATAACGATCCTGAGTTTCAAAATGCGTAAAAAGACCTTCTTCGTTAAAATAAAACAGACCCGAAACGGTGAGACCATGATCCTGCAGTACACCCCGCAGGACATTGGAATCGATGGGCTCCCAAGTGACATTTTTCAGCAA
>JANWWP010000024.1 GCA_025055575.1 Flavobacteriales bacterium
TTTGTAAAAAAAATTTGCTTCAATCCGCTTTATCATGTTGATTTTCCGTTCTACATTTACTCTCATTTGCTTTTCCCTCTGCATCTTAAACCCGTTGGCAGTATCGGCTCAGGAGCCCTCTGACTTTTTCGCTTCATTAAATAAAATTATCCAGGCCGCGCCGGACAATTTCAGCGCCATAAGAGGGGAGGAGATAAAAAAAGATTTGGGCCCTTTCAGCGCTTATGCCAATCCGGAATTTCAAAGCATGGAAAAACTCGAGGGGGCCTTGTCCTGCATTATCACGCAGGATATGTCCAAACAATGGAGTTTCAATGCCCGATTTGGAAGCTTTGCCGATGTGGAATCAGCCGGCAAACTTTTCAAAAAACTGGAAGCCAAGCTGCGAAGCCATAACAATTATCCGTTTGGATCCGCCCGGTTCAGCTCCCGGGGCGATGCTCTGGGCACGTTTTTTTACGTGGAACCTGCAAAGGCTTCAGAAAATCAAAAAAGGGTGAATCTGACCCTCAGCCAGTTGAAGGGCTTGGAAAGAGGCGACTCCGGAAAATTGGAAGAAAAATACCAAGTCACCCTGACCGTCAGGTACAACTAGAATTTTTATTACATTAAAGTTCGATGATGTGCTTTTTTGAAAATAATTAGCATCTCAGGAATATTTTTCTTATTTCCAACCTACTTAAGCACAAGCCGACATTTTCTATTAATTTTAAACGTATTCCAATGGTGACCTCGTAGTTACGATTGGAAAATAAGGGGCTTGCACCTTGCTCTTCACCCGGCATCAGAAATTGAACTCTTTCAGAAAGATCCTAGCGCTGCTGGCCAGAAAACTCAAATCTTCGTACACAAAGAAAAATCCACTTCACATTAAGAACCAATCGGTATTGCTACTTTGTGATTGGGACACCGGTTTGGATTTATAGAAAACTCAAAACTCAAAAAAGGATGGAAAAAAATTGCAGGAATCAAACTTTTAAGAGGAACATTTCGTATAAAGGAAATGAAAACTCTAACGACACCGTTTTTTATTCATAAAAATTCTTTAAATGGCTGAGGTAATCCGAGTCTTTTTGGTGGATGATCATCAAATTGTTTTGGATGGTTTAAAAAGTTTGTTCGGGGAGACGGATATTTACGTCAGCGGCACCGCTCGCAATGGCCAGGAGGCTTTCGAAAAACTGGCCTCGGACCCTTTCTTCACAGACGTCGTGCTCACAGATATCAGCATGCCCGTGGTGAGCGGAACAGAGCTTTGCCGGATGGTCAAAAACCACATTCCGCATCTGAAAGTGTTGATTTTGTCCATGTATTCTACGCTCCCTCTTGTCAAGGAGGCTGTGGCTGCCGAAGCCGACGGGTTTGTACTGAAAACGGCCGGAAGAGATGAACTATTGACAGCCCTGCACAGGGTGTTCAACCATAGCACTTACTATTCCAGCGACCTCATCCCTATTATTCAGGAAATCATTCGGGGTGAAAAGAGATTTAATGAAAATCTGAATGTTCTTACAGCCCGCGAGGTAGAAATTTTGCGTTGGATATTGAAAGAATACACCAGCGAACAAATTGCCTTAGAGCTGAACATCAGCAAGCGGACTGTGGACAACCACCGTCTGCACATTCTCCAGAAAACGGGCAGCAAGGGAACCATTGGCCTGGTAAAATTTGCTTTGAAAGCCGGGCTTTTGGATGGCTGAATCTCCTGTATAATAATTTTTACTAATTATGCCATGGCTTTAAATTTATAATTTTAATTATTCCATGCAGAAAAAAATTGCGACCGCCCTTTGTGCTTCAATATCCTTTGCTGTTGCAACGGGCCAGATTTCTACTCAATTAATACCTTTTCGATATGGTGAATTTTGGGGTTATTGCACCCCGGATAAAAAAATTGTCATTCCGCCCCAATATGATTTTGCCGACTGGTTTAGAGACGGATTGGCTTTTGTGGGGCGGGGCTGCCAGGCGGATTGCTGGGATACCTATGACGGAGTGGTGGGTTTTATTGATTCCCTTGGACGGGAAGTAGTGCCCCTCAAGTACAGTTGGGGCGTGCCATTTAAAAAAGGTGTTGGATATGTTTCTGAGTTGGAGGAATTTTTTAAGGTGGATAGGAAAGGAAAATTAACTCCTATCAAGGAAAACGAATGGCCTTCCTGGGAGCCCCTGTCCCAGCCGGATGACTATCTTCTGGAGGGAAAATTTCCAGGTTTTCCTTTTAGGAATCAATCTTTTAAGGGTTACAAGTCCCCTCAGGGGACGACTTATTGGGACGATCCCGAAACTGTTTTTTTTCTGCCGGTATTCGAGTTGAATAAAGACGAACATCTTCCGGGTAAATACCATGTTGTACTGAATTACGACCTCAATATTTTGCAACAGGGCCAGCCCGGAAAAAAATTGAAACCAGGATTGGCACTAGTCACCTTAAAAGACAATAAAATAGAAGCCGAACAATATTTTCCTTTAGAATTTTATACCTATGGAACGGGAGATTCTGACAACGGATACTTTTCATCGGACGTTGCCAGCTTGAAGCCCTACGTTTCGTTTATAGATCCTGAAAGTAAACCCCAAAAACTTATGTTTACCGCCTCATTCACGATCCCTTATGATTCCGTGAAAGAAGGCCTTCTTTTCCGGATCTACCAAAGAGGCATCGTATTCATTTCCACCGATTTTGGTCAACCAATTTTAGATTATTTTGGAAGTTTGAGAGAATTGCACACCCGCGAAGGCACTTTGTCCATCTTGAGCCGCATGGCCGGAGATATCCAAATGACGGCGCGTAACATGCGCAGGCAAGGCGACCCTCAAAACTTATTAATTGAAGGTGAATCCAATCCATATGCCGGAAAGTATTTATTTGATGTTATGGAAAATGTGACACCCGGAGAGGTACGCACCTTCCTGGAATACGTTGATGCGCGTCCTTTTCCTTACATGGGTGGCCGGTGGAAGATTTCAGAAGCCTTTGCCACCTGGGCGTTTAATGGTGCTCCCAGGCCTGTGAAAAAATAAGCTTTTACTTTATTTTTCCCTAAAAAATTTTTTTCTGGGCGCTTTCTAAAAAGCGTTTCACCCAAGTATATGTACGCACAGATGCTCAATCAGATTGAGTATAAATACTTATTTTTTTTTAATTTATTATAATCTTATTTTGCAGATGAAATTATTCATTAATCCTTTTAATATGCGTGCTAAAAATTACTTCTTTGTAGGTGTATTCATCTTCATGATGAATCCAATATACGTACATAAAATGGGGGCTCAGGTGCCTGCGTGGGCCTGGACGGCTTCAGGGGGCGATTTAGGTCTGGGCCTCAGCTATGCCAGTTCGGTGGCTGTGGATGGGCAGGGAAACGCTTACGTAGGCGGGCTCCATGGAAATGTAATCGCCGTTCAAAAATACACAGCGTCGGGCGTGCTCCAGTGGACCTCAAAAACCACCCTGCACAATGCCCCCCTGAACACCTTGGAGGACATCGATGTGGATGCATCTGGGAATATTTACATCACAGGCACCTATTATGATTCCTGCATGTTTGGTGGTACCCAGCTGGTCGTGAATACAGATCCGAATATGGAATTTGCGGCTTATGTGGCTAAGTTGGACAGCGATGGGAATTTTTTGTGGGCCGTCAGTGGCAGCACGACTTCCTGTGGTACGGCTTTGTGCGCTTTACCTGGAGGTGGCGTAGCGGTCACAGGCTTTTTTCCGCCTTCCGCACAAATATCCATGGGGGGTGTTTCAGCAAGCTCTGTGGTTCAGGGCGGGCGCAATTTCTTTTTGGCGCGTCTGGATGCGGACGGTCAGGGTCAATGGATCCGGGTGATGGGGGCCGAAATCGTTGTGAACAATTTCATGCCCAGAATTCACGATTTGAAGTCGGACGCGGCCGGCAATATATATGGTGTCGGCTACCTTTCGTTTGGAGCCAATCAGTCCACTACTTTGGATTTTGGGGGAGTACAACTTACCGGGCAGGGCATGCGGGTGGTGGTTTTCAAGTGCAATCCGGGAGGGCAAATGGGATGGGTGAAAACAAGCGTGCCTTCGGATAACAACAAGTACGCCTCGGGTCAGGGGATTGGATTGGACGGAGCCGGGAATGTGTATGTGGCAGGATGGTCGGAAACCGCTCTGGCTTTCGATAATTTTTCTACATCCAATTCCAGTCTTCAGCCTTTTGCGGTCAAGCTGGATAACAATGGCATCCCACAGTGGCTCAAAAATTTTGGGATTTGCTTTGATAACAACCCCTACACACACAGTATTGGGCTGGATGTGGCAGCCGATGGCGATGGCTACGTGAGCGGCTGGTTTATTCCCTTACAGACCGACCCCATTGATTTTGGAAATGGAGTGACAGTATCAGGTTTCACACCCGGAGGGATGGAACGCAACTATGTAGTGAAAATGGACCAGAACGGCATCACCCAATGGGTGAAAGCCAACTTGCAGCCCACGGGAGATGTTCTCATGAACATAGATCTGGACCCGGCGGAAAACGCCTATGTGTGCGGTCGATGGATCTTGGGGTCGGGCTATGATAATCTTCCTCCGCTTTCAGGTCCTGTCGGGATTTTTGTGGCGAAACTTGGTAACGCATCCATTGGTTTCCCCGATATGGATTCAGAAATGCCCCTTCGAATTTTTCCGAATCCCACTTCGCACTATCTTACAATAGATGGAATTTCCTCTGGCTGGATGGAGGTTTTGGATGGGAAAGGGTGCCAGCTTTTTAGCCAAAAAATTCAGTCTGCACCCTGGTATTTCAACTGTGCCAGTCTGAAGGACGGTTTTTACTTTTTGAGAATTCGCACAGAAAGCACTACGTGTATAAGACCTTTTGCAGTGCAGCGATATTAGGAAAAAACGAACCTACAACCAACCATCGAGGCCCCTCTCTAAGGGCATAAATTTAATAATATTTAAATTTTCCCGAAACTCCCGGGACGGGGCCTCAGATTTATACCAGTAAGTTGGTGAAAAATATTTTGAATACGGGTACTTATTTTGGAAAAATATCTCTTATGTTTAGGCTGCGATGAATAATCAAAGTGCGATGGATAATGAAAAGTTGTCGGCCGTCTTACACAAATATCTTCCGGCCCAGGCCGTTCCCTGGGCTGTGCAAAAGCTGAAGTATCATGGCATTCAGCTGCGCATCACAGGATTCAGACAATCCAAACTGGGCGACTATAGACCTCCAAAAGCCGGAGAACCTCACAAAATATCCATTAATTACAATCTGAACCCTCAGAGTTTTGCCGTTACCTTAGTGCACGAGGTGGCCCACCTCGAAACGCATTTGCGCTACGGGCATTCCGTAGCCCCCCATGGCCCGCAGTGGCAGGAACGCTATGCGATCCTGCTGCGGGAAGTGGGTATGCTGGGGGCTTTCAGCCCTGAAGTGTTTGAATACATGGCCAAATCGGGCTTTCGACATGGGGCCACAGCGTGTTCCGATCCGCACCTGTTGCGGCTTTTAAGAAAATATGACACTCCGTGGGTTTCGGGATTAAAATTGTTGGAACAATTGGCCCCTGGGGACTGCTTTATTACGGCCGGTGGCCGGCTGTTCAGGAAAGGTCCTCTTCGCCGGACGAAATATGTGTGCACGTGCCTGAGAACGGGCCGGGAATACCTCATTCATTACATGACAGAAGTGAGGCCCTTGAATCAAAAGGTCTGATTTTAAACCGGCCAATCTGAAATTTGGCCCAAATTCACTTTGACCAATCCTTGACTAATTTTGTAATACGGATCATGCCTCTATATGAAAAGACATATATCATCTCTAACCTTCTTATTTTCATTAATAATTCTCTGCCAAGGTGCCTGGGGCCAGCAACCCTGTGGCGTGGTGTATGTGAGTCCCAGCGGAAACGATGGTAATCCGGGGACCCCGACGCAGCCGGTTCAAACGCTGAACCAGGCCTTATTTCTGGCGTCCAGCCAAAACAGGCTGTACATCCGGATGGAGAATGGGAATTATAATTTTTCCCAACCATGTTCCTTAATCAATAATGTGGTGATTGAAGGGGGGTATGTGAATTCCAGTGGCAACTGGAATAAAACCAACAGCAGCGCCACCAATATCACCTTCACGTCCGCGGCTCCGATGGTTTCCATTAACAACGACGTGCAGCATAATGTGGGTATCATCGGGTTTAACGTCAGCGGTTGGCGTCTTCAGGATCTGAATATTACAGTGAATGGACCCTCAGGCACCACCCCCAGCGGCAGAGGCCGTTCGGTGTATGGCATTTGGCTTGAAAACTGCAGCAATTACCAAATGGCCCGTTGCAACGTAGTTTCTGGGAATGCGTCTCAAGGTGGAAATGGTATTGTAGGGGGTGCCGGTAATGGAGGCGCCGGAGGATCTAGCGCCGGCGGGGGTGGAAATGGGGACGGCGGATGTGGCAATCCCGGGGGGGGCGCCAACGGAGCACCTGGAAGTGCTGGTGGTGCTACGGGGGCTGGTCCCGGGGGCACCGGCGGCGCAGGCGGTAGTGGGTGTGATCCCTGCGGTGGGGCTGGCTTTTGTTGTGGCGAGTGCGACAATTTGGGAACCTGCAGTGGAAACGGGTTTTCAGGAGGCAATGGTGCGGGTTGGGCCCCCGGTAATCAGCCCGCTCCGCCGGCGATTGTGACACCGTATTTCATTCCGGCCGGCGCCGCGGAGTCGGGTTCCGGCGGTGGCGGCGGTGGTCAGGGCGGCGGCGGCGGCGGGGCGCGCAACGGAACTTGCGCATGTGTGAATTGTGGTGGTAATCCAGCTGGCGGCACGGGTGGTGCCGGTGGCGCCGGTGGTGCCGGAGGTACCGGAGGTCGTGGAGGCGGCGGGTCTTTTGCTTTTTTTCGTACCAATTCCAACACAGGCGCCGTAATTGTGGCGTGCAATTTTACGGCCGGTGCAGCTGGGGCCGGTGGAATTGGTGCCAATGGCGGTTCGGGTTCTCCTGGCCAATCGGGAAGTGAGGGCGCTACAGCGGGTTGCGGCGTATGCAATGGAGCTCAAGGACAAACCGGCGCCAGCGGTGGACAAGGCGGAAACGGAGGCCGGGGCCGCGACGG
>JANWWP010000046.1 GCA_025055575.1 Flavobacteriales bacterium
CACCCGGGCATTATGACTCTTCTTTTTCTTGAACTCTGTAGCCACTTCCTCGAAATTGTTTTTGGACACTTGAGGTGCCTTTTCCTTTAAGGCTTGCCCTATACTTTCAAGGTGGCTGTTCAGGTTGGATGAATAGGTCTCAAGGGCAGGCTTCAGAGTTTCGTAATTGGTTTGCAATATAATTCCGTCCTCTTCGGCTTCTTCTGGTGCATTGTTCTGGTCTGATTTGACGTTCTTTGCCTGAATTAAAAAATCATTTTCCAGAGCTTCTATTGCGTTTAGTTCATTCTGAACTCTATGGAGTGTTTGACTTTTATGGATTTGTAAAGTTTTGAAGTAATTAAAGACAAAACTCAATATGGCCAAAAGGATGGCCATTCCCAGAAAAAGAAAAATACGCCGTTTTAGAGTAGAATAATCCAGATCAAAATCTGGAAATTGCTTGTTTGTTAAGGACATAATGGGCGATTTTATTTAGGTACAAAAATAGTAAAAAATTTTTTCACACAAAATAGTTAAAAAAAAAGGAGGCTTAGGGCCTCCTTTTTAAAAAGATTAAAGAGCTGTATTACTGTTCCCAGAGATCGTGCTCGAAGTTGCGGATGGTTTCCTTGATTCTTTCTGACTCCAAGAGCGCGTCTAAGCCGTTCTTGACATATTGATCAATCCGGCGGTCATACACGTTATCTTCTTTGTAAATGTAACTTTGAAAAAGGCGCTTCATGAATACATCATCGTAGGTGATTTGGTGGGCCGTGTTGTTGAAACGCATGTACACTTCTTCGTTGGCAATGATTTTTCTGAGATCCGGAAAGTAAATCCAAAACATATCTGAATAGCCGCGAAACTCTCTGGTATTGGGGTCCAGTTTGTCAAACACGGGGCAAATCCCGAGAATTCTAACTTCCAGGACGGACCTTTGCCGGTCAAAAAACCAATCTTCCTTGATTTTGAGCTTTTTAACGCGGGAATACTCAAAAGGGTTCACAATGACGGTGTCATATTCATCATAGGGCGGGTCGGGTCGGGTGAGCGTTTTTCGAATGGTGTCCACCCCAATCCTGGCCACTTCAGCCGTCGTCATTTGGAGCCGGAAATCATCGTATTGAGGATCATAGGCTTTCAGGGTCTTATCCTCAAGAATGGATTTCATGACGATGTCCATGAAATTTCGTCGGCCATTGGTGGGCTCCTTCGGATAATACATAAATTGGTTTTGCTTATCGCGGAGATCCACGACCCTCCAAATACGTCGGCTCCACATCACATCCGCCTCCCGAAGCGACGCGTAGGGCACCACCCGGCGTGACTCTGTGTTCACTTTTTCATAGGGCAGGTCCCTTGGAATATCCACCTGGCTGCGTAGGGACAGCACAGCGGAGCCAGAAAGGAGGCCTATCGCTAAGAGTAGGACAAGGCGGATGCAGGCTTTCATAGTAATGAATTTTTTATTTAATTGTGAATGAGGCAAAGGCTGTTCTTTTTGTATTATCGGGCATCAGCACCGTAATATTGTCAATGTAGAGTTTTTTACCCTTGGGAATTTTTCGAATTTGATTCAAAACATCTTGGGGTATTACATTACCGGAGACCTGATAGTCGCGGATGGAACCTGTTCCAGGGTCAAAGGACACGGTGAAAGATTGAATTTTTGCAAAAACTTCGAAATCGAAGTCTTTCAGCATGGGAATGACGGCCCCGGAAGCCGATGCTTCAGCAGCTGTGAGCACTTCTCCAGATTCCTTACCGGCAAATTTGATGGTGGGGTCGGGGATACGCTTTATCCGGAATTTGGCAGTACCCATTTGCTGCACGCGCTTTTCGTCCAACTTGGCCGATACGGATATTTTGGCTTCATTCCCGGGTCCGGGTTTTACGATGTATTTACCGTTGCCCACAGATCTGAATTCGGAGCAGCCTTCGCAAGTGGCAGAGATAGCCGAGGGGGCTACGCCTGGAACTGAAATAGTTACAGGATTTTCCAAACCTCTGTAAAAGACATTCATTTTGTCCGGTGTCACGGTCATCATGGGTTTGGATACCTGATATTTGGTTTCAAAAGGTTCTTCGCGCGATAAACCAGTAGCCGGGTCCACAATTTTAATAACGCCTTTTACCGTTTTTTCGCCTTCTCCTGATGCGGTTTGTTTGAATATGCCTCTGCCGTCTTTATATTCCGTAATGCTGCCTCCGCTTTGGAGAACGATGTCCGGATTTTTGGTGGTGTTGTAGGCTGCCAGGAAAATTTCTGCCTCAAAAGGATTGCCTTCAAACACCACATTCGATTTTGGAATGATGGCGGCCTTCACAGCATCAAACTTGAACGAATTGGAAGCCACCTTTTCATACAAGTATCTTAACATTTGCCCTTCAGCATCGCGGATGTTGTTTTGCCATTTGGAAAGTTCGACTATTTGTTCGGCCAATGGAAAATGATAAAAATAATACATCTCCCATTCCACTTCGTGTTTTTCCCGGAAGTCGAATTGTTTTCCAGTGTTTAGGTTGAAGCGGAACCTGGCGGTGTCTTTCATGTCTTTAAGGAATTTTTCGCTGAGAAGCGTTTGGCGGTATTCTTCTAGTTTCTTTTTAAGTTCATTTGCTTTACCGTTTGTTCCGGGAGGTGTGGCGGTTCCAAAGAATTGAGCTGGGATTTCCACATTATCCTTGGCCCCTAATTCAAACAAATTAAATTTTCCCTGAAGCACGTCTTCTTTTGGAATTCCTTCGGCTTGTGAAACCAATTCGGCCTTCATATCTTCGATGTAGTTCACTAATTCAGTAGCCATTTTATTTACCTCGAGCGCCTTGTCGTACCAGGGTTTTATGGTTTTTTCATAATATTCCTTTTGTTCGGGCTTATCATAGAGAATTTTTAATTCTTCAAAATCATTGAGAGACAAATTGTTTTTTCTTTCAATGTTGCCTCTCTGCACCACCATGCCTTCATTTACAACAATGAATGCGTCGAGCACTTCCTTGGAAACATTGAGCGCCAGCAGAGCTGTCAACACGAGATACATCATGTTGATCATTTTCTGCCGTGGGGATAGCTTTCCGCCTGCCATTTTGCTTTTTTAATTTTAAGGACTTTTTATCTTATCAGATAAATTAAAAGATTCTGGTTTAAGCATTCACTGTTGTCGGACGAATGTTCATAGCGGCGAGCATGTTGCCGTAAACTGTATTGAGTGCGGACAGATTCTGACCCAGTTTGGCAATTTCTACTTTAAAGCGTTGGGTGTCTTCGACGGACTCGCTTAGGTTTGTAAGCAACTGGGCAATATTGGTATACACGCGGCTGGTGGCCTCCAGATATTCCTGCGACCCTTGAAGTTGCAATTCATATACGTTGTTCAAGGCAGAAAGATTTTTGGATACGCGCTGAAGCTCTTCTGCGAAGGACTGGCCGCTGGCTTGGCTTTCACTGAGTCCCATGAGAGACTGGGCGGCGCGCACGTAAGTTTCCGAGAGTTCTGAGACTTTTTCGCTGGCACGTGAGACGCTGTTCACGTAATTTTCAGTGGCCACCGATGCATCCGTGATGTCAGCGAGCTTGGCCGTATTTTCACTTAAGCGGTGGATACTGGAGCCCAAACTTTCAAAAAGTTCGGGACCAATTTTAGCTTCTTCCAGCAATTTATCAATTTCCTGGGTGAGGGAACCGCTGCTGCGCCCGCTTTTCTTACTATGATCTGCGGGCATTCCTGCCAATTCGGGGTAAACGAGGGTCCAGTCCAATTCTTCTGCCGGGGGATCGAAAGCGGAAATGGCAAATATGGCGGCCTCGGTGAGCAAGCCCACCGTAATCATGATGTTGGCAAAAGAAAGGTGTAGAATTTTAGCCCAGGCACCGATAATCACGACCGATGCACCCATACCGTAGATGAAGTTCATCACGATTTTACCCTTCTTGGAATGCAGGAATTTCATGGTTTCTTTTGATTTTTAGTGGTTTATTGGTTTTGTTAGAAGTTAGCGGGAGCGAAAATAAAGGCTGTATTTAAAATAATGCTTGCAAAAGAATGCGGGGAAGCCAGATTTTTAAACAAGCGGATATTACTTGTAATCTTCTTTGGCCCTTCCCATAAAGGTCTGCACACAACGGAACCCGATGTAGCTTTTGGAGGAATCCTGGTATTCGTAAGCTCTGGAACCGGTTTGAAGGTAAAAACTTATGTCTTTCCAGGATCCCCCTTTAATGACCTTACGGCGTACAGCCGGTGGGCCATCATCTTTAGCTTCAAAATACAATTCTGGGTTCAAGTCGTGGGTAAAACTGTAGGCTGACTCTTCAAAAGCATCGCGGGTCCACTCCGATACATTACCTGCCATGCAATACAATCCATATTCGTTGGGGTTGTATGAGTTGGCCGGAACGGTATGAAATCCGCCATCATCAATATAGTTGCCCCTCAGAGGTTTAAAATTGCCCAGGAAGCAACCTTTGGAATTTCGGATGTAGTAGCCTCCCCAGGGATAAGCGCTTAAGTCCAGTCCTCCGCGGGCTGCATATTCCCATTCCGCTTCCGTGGGGAGACGAAAGTCATGCACTGGATAATCCCCTCGAAAAGCCAGAAAGCTGTTCATGAGATTGGTTCTCCAGATGCAGAAGGCGGTGGCTTGCTTCCAGTTGATACCTACGACCGGATAGTCGTCATAAGCCGGATGCCAAAAGTACATTTTGGTCAGAGGCTCATTATAAGAGTACGTAAAGTCTGCAATCCAAACCAAGGTATCTGGATACACATTCACTAAATCCTTGCGAATAAATACAGAACGGTCCCTCAAGCCTTGAGGCCGGTTGTTGGCAGCGGCCTTAAGGTCGATCCAGTAATAATGGTAAATCAATTTGCGGGGGTCAATGACGCGCTGGCCGTAGAACCTTTCATTTTCCGGGTAATACATTTCTTCTAAGGCTTCGCGCTCTTCTTCGCCATCCCACTTGATTTTGGCACGCCAGTTCAGGTGGGGTGGGTCCAGAGGGTTGCCGTAATCGTCTTCTTCAAAGAAATATTTTTCGGCATCCACATTTTCTCCGAGAAGACGGCGGGCAATAGAGTCCCGAACCCATTCTACAAATTGACGGTATTCATTGTTGGTGATTTCGGTTTGATCCATATAAAATGCCTGAACCGAAACCGTTTTGGTCTGCGAAATGAAATCCATGGGGACATCCTGGTCGCTGGGCCCCATATTAAAACTTCCCATGCCAATGTACACCATGCCATAGGGATCGGGCTGATACCACCGGGGCCTGTTGGGAGCCCCTACAAGCTGACCGTTATAACCCGAATTGCAACTGGCCAAAAAACCGGCAGCTGCTCCCAGGCAGGCAAGGCTTTTAAGCCAATGGCGACGTGTGGGATTGCGCTTCATTGTTTTTGAAAGATAACGACCAGTGTAAATAGTTATTACAGATGCTTTCAATTTTTTGCGTTTGGCTCCTATTAATACGCAAAGTTAATAAAATGGTTAATATCTTGTTGAAAAATTAATCGCGCAGCATATCCAAATCTCGCACCCGGAAGCCTCCCCCGCTGCGGGGTTCCGCATTGATGATGAAGCAATAGCGCAACATCAATTCATGTGTGCCAGAGCTAAAACGAATGATACGGCTTGTGGTGAGATCATATGAATAACCAGCGCCCAGGCTCCATTTGGGTTTTTGCAAAAAAGTGGCACCCAGATTGAGGGCCACTGCATCCTGGAAGCGATAATTCAACCCGCCCCAATAGCGCTGTTTAAAGATTACATTACAATTGACATCGAAGGAAAGCACTTTTAAGTCTGATTTGATTGCCAAATTGGGTGAAACGTCCCAGTTGGGATTACCTCCAATGCCCCGGAAGGTGTACCCTCCAATGAGCCACAGGTGCCGGGCCATTTTTTGATTGAGATCACGCAACTTCATGCCCGGGATATGGGTCATGGAAAGGCCGGCGTACCAGTTGGCGGCTTGAAACATGGCTCCCAAGCCGGCGTCAAAAGCAATGGATGAAGCTTTGTTGGGAATATTCGGGTCGTTCGGATCGGCATACACCCAATCCGGATTCAGCGATTGATTTAAGAAACCCAAATCCAAGCCCAGGCTGAGGCGTCCCAGTTCGCCTATAGGAATTCGATAAGCGCCAGCCAAACGAAGCCCTGTGTTGTTGAAAAATCCGATAGATTCATTAAACACAGTGAGACCAACGCCCACATCCATGTTGATGAAGTTTTTCAGCGAGGCATCCCCAGTGAATTGGGTTGTGCGCGGGGCGCCCTTGAATCCGGTCCACTGCAGCCGGTTGAAAAGGGTGGCACAAATATTGTCATGAATGCCCACCGAAGCCGGATTGAGCATCGGTTTGTTGAAAAAAAACTGGGTGAACTGCGGGTCTTGTTGGGCTTGGGACGAACTCACAGCGGCTAAGGCTGCAAAGAGGGTAAATAGCTTCCGCATAGGCATTATGAAAAGTGACGAAAGTATTCCAAATAAAAAATCGAAGTTCAAAGGTAATATGAAAATTCGTATTCGTCAAAAATTTTGAATGCAAGGCCCCGGTTCTAAGTGTTTTCTGTACTAAAGCTTCCTAAATCAAAACGCTGAAGCGCTTTCCACCAGCGCTCCGGCCATTCTCCCCGGCTGGCTGTTTGGTAGTCGGTGTAGCTGCATGGGATTAAACGAGGAAATCCGGGATAGGGAGAAGCTTCCCCAAAACCAGGAATTTCCATCCACCATCGTCCAGATAGGTTGTGCCTGTAAAAGCACACCTGCCTCTCCTGAAAGCCAGAAAGCGGCACAAAAAATTGCGTGAACTCCGGGTTGTCTTCGGAGGGTTGCTCTGGTATCCGTGCGCTCAGACCCTCTATAAGGTGCCATAACATTTGGGCCATCATTTGAGCTGACACATCCGCTCCTGAAAACCCCGGCGCCAGACGCGTATTATGAAATCCGGCCCAACGCAATTCCGGCGCAAAGCCGGCATACCGCGTCAGCCTGCAGGCCTCCACGCCGTTAAATCCGTTGGGCCGGCGGCCGAGTATTTCGGGAATATAGGCAGCTTCCAGGGCAGTGAAATCGAAGCTGAGAAAATTAGAAAGCCGCAACAAGGGTTCGGCTTCTTCAGGCACTTTTCTGAACTCAGAAAGCCGCAACACATCAAATAAAAATTTGTCTAATTGACGTCCTATGGTGGGGGCATTCAGAAAATTCTGAATACCAATAAAGCTTAAAAACCCCAAATAAGGGTTCAAATGCTGTAGCAAATTATCTATGAAATCCGGAATACAAGATGGATCTTCGGAGAAGCCGCTTACATCAAAACAAGCGTCCACCAAGCATACATGGAGCGCCGCATGGCGCCGAGCAAGCGCCTGGGCTGCTGAAATTCCAATGTGCTGATCGCCCCCCACACATACTACCAAGCGGCTCAGCCCCAACAATTCCGTCCATAAGTCCACCTGGTCTTCGTCCGGCCGCGCATTCCAATCGGGGCGCAGGTTGCCCAGATCGGCCATTTTGAGCCGGACATCCGCCAGCAGATAGTAATTGTACAAATGCTCTCGGACCAGAGAAGTGAAAGGAATTTCTGAATTTTCCTGAGAATCGGAGATGAATACCAAGGCTAAATCCAGGGGCTCGCCCAGAAGGGCTTCCATACCGATGCTCAGGGTATGCTGACGTATGAGCGTGCCCAGGCGCTCGGCATGAAAGGAGCCCGCGGCAAGACGTTCGTGAACAGGATCAAAAGCCGACAGTATTTTCATAAGACCATTTGGTCACAAAAGAATACAAGCTCCCTATATCTTAGACCCAAACCAGAAGTTCAGCCCCAGCGTCCCCAGGCCAAAGAGGAGATTGGGCAACCACACGGCCCACTCGGGCGGGATGTACCCGCTGTAAGCGTAGGTTACAAAAATCCGGTCAAAAAAAATGTAGGCAAAGGCCACGGCCAACCCGATACCCACGTGGAGGCCTGTGCCCCCCCGCACCCTTCGGGCTGAAATGGGCACAGCCAGAAGTGTGAATATCAGTGTGCTGAGAGCTGTGGCAGTACGTTTGTGCATTTCCACCTCATAGTACAGGACAGCCGGGGTACCGCTCAAACGTTCCTGCCTGATAAATTCGGCCAGGGTTGGAGATGCCATGGTTTCCACGTCCTTGTTGCGCAGCTCAAATAATTCCGGGGTGAAAGGAAACACCGTGTCCAAGCGGGCGCCGCTCCTTAATTTTTCACCCTGGTCCGTGAAAACCCGCTGCATGTAATCATGCAATGACCAATGGCGCTGCAAGGTATCGTAGGTGATGTTCACCGCCAGCCATTTTTCTTTTAAAATGGTATCCGAAAACTTTTCCAATGAAAATTTATGACCAAAAAAATTGGGTGGGCTATACCAGTCCATAAAAACGAAAACCCCAGGGGCCACCTGCCGATGGATGCTGCGGGCATCCAGATTACTCCCCCCAAAATATTTTTTTTCAAAAAGCACCCGCCGGGCATTGGCCTGGGGAATCAGATAATGCGATAAATAGAGAAGCAGCAAAGCAATACCCCCTGCCGTAAGCAAAAAAGGTCTCAGAAAACGGCTGTAAGGAATTCCGGAAGAGAATACCGCTATCAGTTCGCTCCGCATGGCCAGGCGCGAATTGAAAAAGACGACACTGATGAAGACAAACAAAGGGGCATAAAGCCCGGCGAAATAAGGTATGAAGTTTAAGTAATAATTAAGAACAACCTCTCTGGTAGAAGGCGATATTTCCTGTCCTCCATAAAATTCATCCACTTTTTCCGCAAAATCAAAAATCACCACCAAGGCCAGCAAAAGAGCCAGGGCCAATAGAAAAGTCTTAAGAAAAGTGGCTGTTATGTATCGGTCCAGGACTTTCAAGAACCAAGAAAATTGGCCTCAAATTTCTGACTTTTGGCCCTCAGATGTATGGAGGCTTTGGATATTGAGAAGGTGTTCGAAAAATTTCCAGTGGTGGCGCTGTTTCACACCGGGGGGCCGCCATCGGCCTATTGTCGTCAGAATACCCGGCTGATGGCCGGGTCCAGGAGTTGGGATAGTCCTGAAAAAATGCCTAAAAACAAAACCTTAATTCTAGGCGTCGCGTACGAATGGAAGGATACGGTAGAAAACCTTGTGAGCCTAAAACCCGATAGGATGGGCTGGCCCTTATTTCAGGCTACCGAAGCGGAACTGGATTTGGAATTGGATGACTGGCAGCCCCGTCTTCATCGGCTGCCTTCCACAGGTCTCAGGGAAACCCTTTCCAGAAAAGACTACCTTGAAACCTTGTGGCGCATTCAAAAACACATTCACCGGGGGGATATATATGAAATCAATTTTTGCATGGAGCTGCAGGCGCAGGAGGTTAAGCTTTTGCCCATGCAGCTTTTTGAAAATTTGTGTTATCGAAGTCCGGCGCCCATGAGTGTCCTTTACAAATGGCACCATTTGTGGGTGGTGAGCAGCTCTCCGGAGCGCTTTTTGGCGCGGCGGGGCCAGCGTCTCATCAGCCAACCCATGAAAGGCACGGCCCCGCGTCGTGCTGAGCCGCTCTGGGATGCAGAAGAGATGCGAAGGTTAAAGTCGAGCCCTAAAGAACGTATGGAGAATACCATGATTGTGGATTTGGTGCGTAATGACCTGTCCCGGGTATGTCAACCTGGATCCGTGAGGGTTCGGGAGTGGTGTGGACTATATTCTTTCAGCCATGTGCATCAAATGATCAGCACTGTCGAGGGGGAGCTTCAGCCGGGCAAGACTTTTGGTGACATTTTAAGGGCCTTGTTCCCACCGGGCTCCATGACAGGCGCGCCCAAGATCCGCGCAATGCAGTTGGCGGAAGAATATGAAACCTCCCGCCGGGGTATGTATTCAGGGACGATTGGCTTCATGGAAAAAAGCGGAGACTTTGACTTGAATGTAGTGATCCGAAGTGTGGCCTACAACGCCCAAACGGGCTTGCTCAGCTGCCACGTGGGCAGCGCCATTACCCACCTGAGCCAGCCGGAGCAGGAATGGGAAGAATGCCTTTGGAAAGCCGCTGCCATACAATCGGTCCTCAACGGCTAACCCGTGTTACCTTTGCGCGGCCGGAGAGATGCCGGAGTGGTCGAACGGGCCTGACTCGAAATCAGGTGTTCGCGCAAGCGAACCGGGGGTTCGAATCCCTCTCTCTCCGCACTTTTTTAGGGGTTTAATTAACTGCGGCAAAGTTGAGAAACTTTGGGAGGTGGTAATTTCAGCTACAAGCATTTCTTAGGGGTGCTCTGCAGTGTTTTTCCCTTTCAAACATAATGTTTAGAACCTAGATTGGATACAGTTTCGATTTCAATTCGATTCTGTGAACAAATAAAAAAGCCCCGCCATGGGGGCTTTTTGTTGCGGGGGCTGGACTCGAACCAGCGATCTTCGGGTTATGAGCCCGACGAGATACCAACTTCTCCACCCCGCGGCAGAAAAGAGACCACAAAATTATAATATTTCAAACAAAATACCAAATCCCTCCGGCGGGATTTTTTTCTTAAGAATGTACCCACCCCTATCGGAAGCCGGGCTTCCGAAAAAAAATCAAGCATTTTGGGGTTGCAAGCACCTTTTATACAAAGCCACCGTGTTTTGCAAGCCATACCATAAGGCATCGGCTATCAGGGCATGGCCTATGGAGACTTCGGTGAGGCCCGGAATCCGATGTGCTAACCAGGACAAATTTTGAAGATTCAGGTCGTGGCCAGCGTGCACCTGCAGCCCCGCCTCGGCTGCCAGCCGGGCGGTGGTTTCATAAATCTCCAGCGCCTTTTTACCCGAATTTTCCCCAAGATTCCATGCCGAGGCATAGGGTTCTGTGTAGAGTTCCACGGCGTCGGCACCTGTTTTTTGTGCCCACTCCACCTGGTCCGGTTCCGGATTTAAAAAAAGGCTCACCCGCAGAGGAATAGACTTGAGGCGGGCCACAACATCTTTCAGGAAATCCTGATGTGTTCTGCAGTTCCAGCCCGTATTGGATGTGAGCACATGCGGTGGGTCTGGAACGAGGGTCACCTGGGTGGGCTTTACTTCTTCCATCATTTTCAGAAAATTTTCAGAGGGGTACCCTTCCACATTGAATTCTTTGCGCAGCACCTGACGCAGATCATAGACGTCCTGGCGTTTGATGTGCCTTTCATCGGGGCGCGGGTGAACGGTGATGCCGTCCGCCCCAAAATCTTCAATGGCCAGTGCATGGGCTACCACGTCTGGAATTCTTCCGCCACGTGCGTTGCGCAGCGTGGCAATTTTATTGATGTTGACGCTCAGCCGAACCACAGGCCAAAGTTAGCAGCGTCGGACGCTGCCTCCTATTTTCGAAAAATCCCGCACCTTTGTGCTCTACTTATGACGGCAGAATGGGTGATCCGTGTGGGTCAGTTTTTATTAAGTCTTTCTCTTTTAGTGATTCTGCACGAATTGGGGCACTTCATCCCAGCCCGTTTGTTTGGTGCGCGGGTGGAAAAATTTTTCCTTTTTTTTGATTACAAATTCGCTCTATTCAAAAAGAAAATTGGCGACACAATCTGGGGCATCGGCTGGATACCCTTAGGCGGCTATGTGAAAATTGCCGGCATGGTGGATGAAAGCCTCGATAAGGCTCAGCTCCATCAGCCGCCCCAACCTTGGGAATACCGCTCTAAAAAAGCCTGGCAACGCCTGATTATCATCCTGGGCGGCATCACGGTGAATGTGATTCTGGCTGTGGTAATTTTTATCGGACTGGCCTGGGTGTATGGGGAGAACTATCTGCCCAATTCGGGCCTTCGGGATGGCGTGTTTGTCGTGAACGAGACCGCCGGAAAAGCCATCGGGCTGCAGCATGGCGATAAGATACTCACCATCGACGGAAAAACCATAGAAAATTTCGGGGAAGTGAACAAGGAGCTTATATACAGCGCCGGAAAAAAAATTGAAATAGAACGTGCGGGCCAAAAGCTGACTCTGCTAGCGCCCCAGGATATTGATCAAATTATTATGCGTAGTGGCAATCCTGAAGTCGTGGCTGTGCGCATCCCATTTTTTGTCGGCGGCTTTAGTGATTCGGTTCCCTTTGCCCGTGAGGCCGGTCTCCGGGAAAAGGATTTGATTATTGGATTGGAGGACATGCCGATTCGATATTTTGATGAGTTTAAATCCAGGATTCGTAATTACGCCGGGGATACTGTTACAATCCGCTTTGTCCGAGGCAGCGACACGCTCATGACGTCCTGTAAGGTGGGTCATAACGGCTTGATAGGCGCGGTGTTAGGGACACTTTCTTATCAGGATCTGGAACGATTAGGTTACTATACATTTCAAACCCGAAAATTTACTTTCCTTCAGGCCATACCGCATGGCATGCGTTTGGCTGCGCGCATGTTGGGGGAATATGTCCGGCAGTTCCGCCTGATTTTTACTTCGGAAGGCGTGAAACAGGTGGGCAGTCTGGGCACAATGATGAAAATGTTTCCAACCACTTGGGACTGGCAGGCTTTTTGGAGACTCACCGCTTTTCTTAGTCTAATTCTGGCCTTCGTGAATCTGCTGCCTATTCCAGCCCTGGACGGGGGCCACGCTGTGTTTATTGTGTTTGAGATGATCACCGGCCGGAAGCCTTCTGAAAAGTTTCTGGAGCGGGCTCAGACCGTTGGCATGATTCTTTTGCTTGTACTCATGGCGTATGCTTTGGGTAATGATATTTTGAAAGCCCTCAGTGGCCGGCTTTTTTAAAACATTTCATAAACTTGAAGGCCTCTAAATTTGTGGTTTTGAATAGTGGCAAAATATGAAAACACAATGGCGTGATGTTTTAATGGTCCTTTTAATCTGTGCCTTTGCTGGAGGCGCCCTCCATGTGATCCGCCTTTCCGGAAAAATCAAGGATTTGGAGGGACAGGTAAAAAAAATGTCTGAGCGTCCTGCGGCATCGGTTGCCCTGCCCGCGCCCTCAGACCATCCGGTGGGCCCCATGCATGCTCCGGAATCCGGACCCTTGGAACCCCGGCCTCCCGCTCCCAGCTCCGGTCCACTCACCACCATTGCCTTCAAAAAACTCAGCCATGATTTTGGTACGGTGAAGCAAAATACCGAAAATGTGCATTGGTTTGAGTTCACCAACAGCGGCCGGGAACCCCTGATTATTTCCAACGCACAGGCCAGTTGCGGCTGCACGGTCCCGGAATATCCCAAAGAACCCATTCCCCCCGGCGGGAAAGGGAAGATTAAGGTAGTGTACAGTCCGGGCACTCAGGAAGGCCAACAATCCAAAACGGTTACAGTGACGGCCAACACTCAGCCTCCCCAAACCCTTCTTACCATTACGGCCAAGGTGGTGAAGGAATAAGGAGGCAGAGCTTTTTTCCCGAGATTCTTAGATTCTTAGTGGGCCTGAGGTCGATCTCTTCATGGCCCCTGGGTTTATTGTGCATTTTTTGAATACCTGAATTTTAGGTGCCCAATATTCAAATTGCTGTAATTTTGATGTACATGAAATTCAAAATTATTGCGCGTTTCAAGCAGTCTGTTTCTTTTATTTTTTTAATATCTTGTTTCCGTTTTTCACTGGGCACGGGGTTTTCCCAACGGGAAGTTTTTTTTGTAGAATTTCAGCGGCAGGCACCATTGGACAGCCTTTATGCCGTTTTCCGGAAAAAAGGATGGACCTCCGATGCGCGGGCTCGGCTCACACTCAGGCATTTGCTGGCCGCCCATGAGGCCAGCCGGGATTTGGCTTTGGAACTGGCGGCAGTTTCAGAAAGTGCGCTGGTGGAACATTTTTGGATCGTGAACGGAGTGGCTTTGAAGGGCGATCGTTCCCGTATTTTGAAATTGCAAGGCCGGGAAGGTGTTGCGCGCATTTATGAACCTGAAGAACTGGCTTTTTTTGCCATCCTTCCCAAGGAGCCCCCCGTGCCGGCCCCTGACAAATCCGTCGGCGGGACTGAGCCCGGCCTGGAAGCCATTGGAGTGCGGGCGCTTTGGAATATGGGCTACACAGGGCGGGGCCGCCTGGTACTGAGTTTTGATACCGGGGTGTGGCCCCAGCATCCGGCCATCCAACGGGGTTTTTTGGGACGTTACCGTCCCTACCATCAAGCTTGGAAAAGCTATCACGGCGTGGAGGAACCGGCGGATAAATCCAGCAGCCACGGCACGCACACGGTTGGTACGATGACAGGCCTAGATCCGACCCAGGCCGATACCATTGGCGTGGCTTTTAACGCGTACTATATGGCCGTGGACCCCATTGTGGTAAATCTGGCTGATACCTTGCCCTTTGTTCAGTTGATGGCAGCCCAGCAGTGGGCTTTAAACCCGGATGGCGACACCAGCACCACCCACGACATCCCGGACGTGATCTGTAATTCCTGGGGACGCCCTCCCGGCGGACTGGAAGCCAGTTTTTGTGGGGGGGGTCCGGCGCTGGCCCTGCAAGCATTGGAGCTGGCCGGCATAGCTTCAGAATACTCCGCCGGCAACGATGGTCCGGATTCAGCCACAGCCAGCGCTCCGGCTTACATTCCTCTCTCTCCCGTGAATGCTTTTTCTGTGGGGGCCGTGAATGCCAATACTCCGGGCTTTCCCATAGCTTCTTTTAGCAGCCGTGGTCCCACGCCTTGTCCAGCGCCAGGCAGCCTCAACATTAAACCGGAAGTGGTGGCACCCGGGGTCAATGTGCGAAGTTGCGTAGGCCAAAATGGCTACGCTTTTTACAGTGGCACTTCCATGGCCGGACCTCACGTGGCCGGGGCTTTACTTCTGCTGAAAGAAGCTTTTCCTTATTTGCCCGGGGAAATCCTGAAGGAAGCCCTCTATTACACTGCTGTGGACTTGGGGCCGATAGGTGAGGAAAATGTGTATGGTAACGGTCTCATTAACGTAGAAGCAGCCTTCCAGTGGCTGGTGGGGCAAGGTCATGTACCCGTGCCACCCGACAGTCAGCCTGACCTGATGATCTCAGCGGTAGACTATCCCGCCCAGTCTTTATTGTGTGCTCCCTTGGATCAGCTTCAGATTCAGATCACCAATCGCGGGCCTGTGGCTTTCTCTGGACTTCTTTCGGTGCAAGTGGGTCTGGTTCAGAATGCGGCCTCTTTTCAAAATCTTGATTTGGGTTCGGTAAATCTTTCTCCTGGCCAAAGCCAATCCTTGACGCTTCCTGTCACACTGATGCCTTCACCGGGAAAAAATGAGTTGTGGATACGGCTGCTTCCGCAGGACAGTACCCTGCACGAGCCAGATATCATCAACAATGAACGGAATGTTCGATTTTGGTTCGCACCCTCCGCTCCATTTCCATTCACTGAACAATTTGAAGACAGCACTTTGACGGCCCTGAATTGGTATGTGGTGAATCCGGATTTAAATAAGACCTGGACTTTGGCATCCACAGGAGGGCAAGTCTTTGGAAATACATCTGCCCGTATGAATTTTTATGGATATGCACCTCAAAATCAAAAGGATATGCTGATTTCTCCTTGGATTTCCATGCCGGCTTCCGGCCCTGTACACCTGTTTTTTGATTATGCCTACAAATTTGTCAATTCTTCTAAGCGCGATTCCCTCCTCATTAAAGTGAGTACCGACTGTGGAATAAATTTTCAGACGGTGGCTGCTTTTCCGGGGGATTCCCTGAATACGGTACCTTCTGGATTCAGCGGCAATTTTACTCCCTCCGAACCAGGGCACTGGCGCACACGGGCCGTTAATCTTTCGGCCTTTGCCATGGGACAGCCCATTTTGATCGCTTTTTATACTTCCAACCGGGGGGGGTCAAACCTCTACATTGATAATGTACATGTAACCGCTTCCGGGGTATCCATTCCCCAGAACACTTCAATATCAGATTTTAGTCTATGGCCGAACCCTGCTGCGCGGGATATCTTTGCGAACACCGGAGAGCCGGGAAATTTGAGGATATTTTCCATGGATGGCCTGCTTAGGGCCTCTTTTTTCCTGCTTGAAGGACTGCATTCTGTCCAGTTGCCTGATTTAGCTTCCGGAATGTATTTGGCCGTGTGGGAAGGAAAAACAGCCAGGAAATCCTTTAAACTGATTGTGCGTCCATGAAAAAAGAACTTGCCCTTCATGCCTGCATAATCTTGTTATCGTCTTTCTTTTTTCAGGAAGGGCAATCCCAAAACCCTATCCAGTCAGTGGACCGGGATAGTGGTTGGGCGGAAGTGGAGCCGGCTTTTAAGCACAGTTATCCTATTCTTAAGTTATACGGTGGGGGCATTATGTATGTGGGCGATCTCACCAGTCGGGAAGCGCTGCGCCGCTTCTGGGGTTTTTGTCCAGGCTTTGGAGGCGGCTTGGAACAGCGCTTTGGCAAGTGGTTGGGTGTGTCGGCCAATGTCACATACGGCTGGGTGGCTTCAGAGAAGCGTTCCCAGGATGAGTTCGTTAATTTTAAGTCCAGAATTCTCACAGCCGACGCCCGCCTGATGCTGCATCTGGATTACCTTCTGGCCCGCCGCCGGTCTGTGGCGCCCTATTTTGCAGCCGGTGCGGGATACCTGAATTTCAGAACATTTTCGGATATGAAGGATGCGGATGGGAGAACCTATTATCTTTGGAATGACGGTCAGTTGCGCGATCAGCCGCAAGATCAAGTACAAGTCGGATTTCCGCAGGTACTGAGACGGGATTATAAATTTGAAACTGATATCACTCCGGCCCGTAATCAATTTGTTGTTTTTCCCGTATCTGCAGGTTTTCAGTTTAAAATCCACCGCTATTGGCATTACCACTTGGAAGCCACCTACTGTTTCACGTTATCCAAATTCACAACCAGCAACCTACAAGTGCATAAAGACGGTTTTTTATTTGTTCATGCCGGCCTTAGGTTTTTCCTCAGTCAGATGGATAATGGAGCGTATGAACTAAGAAAGATACGTGAGCAGTATAAAAATGCAATCCGCTGAACAAGTTCTCATTGTATTTTTTGAAGTTCACGCAGGCACACCCGGTATTGAAGCCCAGATTAAGCCATCATTAGTAGTAAAAGAGAAGCAGATTTGAAAGAGATGAAATGCTATCTGTACAACACAATGTGCCCCATGTATCTGCCGACATCGCCGTTCAGATATTTGATTTGGCAGCGATAAACGTAAGTGCCTTGGGGTGCTTCCCGGCCTTGATAATAACCATCCCATCCTTTATACACATCATCGGAGAAAAAAATCTCTTCTCCCCAACGGTTAAAAATGCGCAGTTCAAATTCTTTGACTCCGTAGGCAATGATGCGCCATTCCTCATTTATGCCGTTGCCATTGGGCGTAAAAGTGTTCGGAATATGCGGCCCGTCGCGCACCACCACCACTTCCACAAAGCGCTCGGCACGGCAGCCGGTGGTGTCGGTGTAAGTGACGGTATATGTTGTGGTGCGGGGCGGATACACTAAAGTTGAGGGGCAATTGAGACATTCGATATAATAATTGGGCGACCAGGTGCTCGTAAGCGTTCCAAAGCCACCGGAAGCTGAAGAGTTAATGACCACGCTCTCGCCCATCCAAATAGTGTGGGATGTATCACTGGTTATTGTTATAGCCGGGGGATCCTGAAGCACCAATACAAGGGTGGTATCGCATCCAGCGGTGTCGGAGATATGGATGTAGAAGGTGTCTGCAGGGAGGTAATATTGCACAGCGGGACCTGGTTCCCCGTTCCAAACAATGGTATAAGGAGGCTGGCCCCCGGTGATGCTGAGCTTAATGGACCCTGAGTTTTGTCCATGGCAGCGAGGCTGTGTGAGAGTGGCCACAGGCAGGATGGGATTGGAGGCCAAAAGAGTGAAACTGGTGTCCAAAACACAGCCGCCCGAAGAAATCTGAACATGGTAAGTTCCGCTTGTCAGTCCGTTGACGGCGGAAGAGGTGGGCCCATGGCTCCAGAGATAGGCGTAAGAACCTGTCCCACCGGATGGAATCAGGCTGATGGCACCGCCCTGTCCGTTGCAATTGGGCTGCGTGATGAGGGCCTGCAGTTGAATAACCCCATCGCCCGGAAGCACATTCAGGGTGTCATGAACGGTGCATCCGGCCGTATCGCTCACCGTCAGGATCACCTGACCGGGCTGGGGCACTATCAGGGTATCCGGATTTTGGGTGGGTTGACCACCGCTCCATTGAATCGTAAATGGCCCACCAGTGCCCTGAATATCTGCTGTCAGAATCGCAGAATTACCACAGGAAAGTGGAACAATCTGCTGAATCTCGGCATCCAGTAAAGGCAATTGAACGAGGGTTACGGTATCGCTCACCGAGCATACCCAGCCTCCCGTGACCTGGCTTGTGGCACCGGCCAAAATAAAGACGTCGTTGATGGCTACGGATGGGTCCGCACCCAAACCGTCGTCGTTGTTGCGCCAAGTGAAGCCTATTTGCAAGTTGGGGATGTTCTCACAAGATGGGGGTAAAGAAAAAGTCACTTGGGTCCAAAGGCCTTGGGAAGCGGCACAAACGTTGCTTTGAAGGGGCGAAATCATGGTCCAGCCTGAACCATCGTTGTACCATACAGCGGCCTCATCCATCTGGGACTGGCCATAAGCAATAAAGTCAAACTGAAGTGTCAAGTTGCTGTATCCTACTGTGCTAATGGGCACAGATTCCGCCCGCACGTGGGTGGTGACACACATCAGCAACGGACAAAGTCCGCCCGCGTTGTAAAGGGCCCCTCCATTGGTAAGGGTGTTGGTGATATGCAGTGTCGCGTTGCCATTATACTGAACAGCACAATTGCCCGGCGACATCCCGCCTTCGGCGTCTGAAATGATCCAATAATTTGCCTCCGGATCGTTGATTCCAAAAGGCACGTTGAGGGTCCATTGCACTGCGCCGTCAAAATCGTCGCTCCATACCGTGACACCGCCACTGCTGACCCCTCCCGTGATGGTATCATACACTGTGACGGCGTAAGTGCCGGCCGGTAGGTTGCTCAGGGTGGGTCCATTACCGTTCACGGGCCACCATTGATAACTGAGGCCTCCCTGAGCGTTCTGAACCTGCACGGAAATGCTGCCGTTGTCTGTGGCTGAGCATCCTGGATTTTGGATCGTGAAGGATAATTGAGGTCCGGGCAGCTGCTGGATTACCACGGAATCGGTGATGCTACATTGGGCCAGAAAAGTGGTGAGATTGTAAACGCGAATGTCATCCACGGCAAAAGAAGGATCGGTGCCTATGCCATCGTCGTTGTTTTGCCAGTTGAAGGCTATTCGCACGTTGGGATTGTTTTGGCAATTGGGCGGTAGGGGCGCCACATACACACTCCATAAACCCTGCCCTGAAGGGCAAGTGCTGGTGACGGGAATGTTGACCGGGGCTGGTTGCCAGGATATTCCATCATGAAAGAAAAGCTGGGCCTGATCCACCCCTGCCTGGCCTTTCATAATATAATGAAAGGAAATAAACACATTGGAATAACCGGCCGTGGAAAATAGTGGCGATTCAGCCCGACGGTTTGTGGTGACGCACATCAGATTGGGGCAAAGTCCGCCGGCATTGTAGGCGGCCCCCCCTGAAGGATTAAAAGTGGAGGTCACGTGGAGGGTGGGGTTGCCATTAAATGCCACACCACAAGCTGGCGGGATTTGCCCTCCTTCGGCATCCGAAATAGTCCAGAAATTGGCATCGGCATCGTTGGGCCCTGTGGCCACATTAAGCGTCCATGTTCCGGGCATTGAAAAGTTTTCAGAAAATAATTCCTGGGTCACAGTGACCGGCATAATGTCCGATGCTGTGACAGTGTAAGTCCCAGGCGCCAGGCTGTCTATGATGGCTGTGGTTTCTCCTCCGGGCGACCAAACATAGGTGTAGTTGCCTGTGCCGCCCGAGAGGGAAGCAGCCGCCATACCGTTGGTGATGCCCGGGCAGCTGACGTCCTGAGTTTGAAAACTGAGCACCGGCAGTTGCGCCACTGTGATGTAATTTGTCATACGCAAAGAATCCACCTGGACTCCGTCGCTCACAATAAGCAATACATCAAAAACCCCGGGTGCGGAATAACAGATCTGAGGAGGATTAGGCCCCAAAAAGACTCCAGGGGTACCGCCGGGAAATTCCCACTGCCATGCCACGATAGGCCCTGTACTGGTGTTGTTGAAAGTGATACATTGTCCTTGACACAGGGCCTGTTGCGGGGTGGAAAATGAAGCTGTAATCTGAGCCTTTGCCGGGCTGCTGAAGCCTAAGATGGTTAGAATTGTTATGAAACCTCTTAGCTTCATTGGCCTAAAAAATAAAGAAAGATCTGGACCAATTCACCCCACTTTTCTATTTTTTAAGACTTTATTTTTTGGATTACCGTTGCATATTATTCAATGATAATGCGCTATTTGCCTATCTATTTGGAATTTTCTAGAGGTAAAAAAAATTATCAAACTAATTTATTAAACCTCCACTTTTTTCCATTTGTTGACAATTAACTTTTGACCTAAAATGGGTCTAATGCCTGAGAATCAAAAATCTTAGGAAAATGTTAATTGGATTTTTTGAAATCTTTGGGCAGGGTCACCCAGCTATCGGGTATTTTTCCGGGTTCCACGGACAAAATTTTCTGACTGTATAACACTTTGCCTTCAGGGTCGAAGGCTTTTAAATCTACTGGAATTCCAGAAATATTTTGGGCTTGCAGGGCATGAATGGCGCCACGGCCCTGAAGCATTTGCGGAAAATCCTGTACAGTGAGACCTGGCACCTCGGCCACCCAACATTGAACATATCCCTTGGTGCCCTGTATCATCACTTCCCTGGCATCAAAAGAGCCCAAAGGAGCGCGTTTCCCGGTTTCACGAGCGAAAAATAATTGGGTCGCAGGGTTAGAAGGGTCCATTAAGTTGGGGGAAATGGTATGAAGGCGTTTTTCTCCTTTTTCCTCAACAGCCAGGTAAGCATTTGGGTCTCCTTTTGGAAAATAAATTTTATAGGCGCCCTGGCCTTCTGCTGTTTTAATATCATAGTCTAATCGTTGGCCTTCTGCACTTAGGTGCCACACAATACGGGCTTCTTCGCCGGCGGTGTGGTTGACGGCCTCCAGTCGAATTATTCCTTCAAAAGACTGGGCTTGTAACAGACAGGGCAGAAAAAACAAAAATTTAAGGAATTTTTTCATGGTTCAGAATTATTAATTGCCGACTTGTCCACGAAGGTTGGCGTTGGTGTAAAAGTTATCCGGTATATTGACGGTGTTGCCGTTGCGTTTAATGGCATAACCCCCCGCACCGGGCGGTGGCGGTGGCACTGGCAGGGGAATCGGCACATTGTTCACCACAGGAATGGTCACTGTTCCAATAAAAGGTAAATTGATGGTAATGGACGCGCTGACCAAAAGATTGAAATATCCTTGTGTCCCCGGATACCCATAGCCGCCCCCGTTGCCTCCAACCGCGTTCGGCGACAGGCTAATGGTAACGGGCCCCAGATTGACCGGAATGGGGAAATTAAGAATCCCCCCCTGACCGCCAACGCCAAACTGGCCTCCCGTGCCATTAAGACCATTGACGTAATAAGAAAGCCCTATGATGCTTCCGGGGGCCTGACCGCCTTGTCCATTGCCCGCGCCGCCGCCGCCGCCGCCACCTACAAAAATGCCCAAAGTCACGATATTGGCCGGCGCAGGGGGCGTCCAGCTGATTTCAAAAGCCATGGCATTCCCGCCGCCCCCTCCGCCAAAAATGTTGAAATTATTCTGAATATTGGTGTTGACCGTCAGATTCACGGCCGTCCCTCCGGCAAAACCCTCGCCCGTGGCACCGGAAGAAGGACTATAGGCTGTGCCGCCGTTGCCCCCCCGTCCAATGATGTTGCCATTGTTTGTGAGGCCCACCACCGAGCCGGCCGGTAAATTTCCCGTGGTGAAAGCTGGCTGGGCAGTGGTATTGCTGGTGATTTCCACACCGGGATGCACCGTCACGTGGACACAAACTGGCGCGTTGACGGGAGCGGTTGGATAGGTGGCATACAAGGAAGAAGCCACATCATAATTGAGCGTGCTGTTAAAGACATCCAGCAAGTAGCACGGCTCTACATAGACGGCGTACACAATGGTCTGGAGATATTGGCCGCAGAAAGCTTGAATTATAATGGTATGCAAGCCGTCCGGTGTGAACGGTGTGACGTGCACTGAAATCGTTACCTGGCCGCTGGAGTTGAGAGGGTTGGGCGTGACGTTGACGGTCATCCCCGGCGGCAACATGGATGCGACATTAAAAATAATGTTCTGGGGAAGTCCATTGGTTTGAGTGATGGTGAGCGCAGCCGAGCAGCTGTCCGTTAGAGTGCGGTCAATGGTATCTGTGGGCGCAGCTGGGTTGACGGTGAAATAACAACTATTACAGTCCTCCTGAAAAGACTTAAGCCAGCAGGCTCCGTTCCAGAATTGCAAAGTGCTGTCTTCGGTGATGAAGACCACAAGGCCCTGGGCGGGGTTGGCAATGGCATCCCGCTGATTGTAGGTCATCCTGGGGGGCAAAAACCCCATGGTCGTACTCTCTAAATGCAGCAAAGCGGAATTATCCGGGGTGTTGGTCCCAATGCCCACATTTTGCTCCCAGCTTTGAGTGGCAGAAACAGAGAAGAGGGCCCCAAAAAACATTTGGCGGAGAACTTTCATGGCTAAATGGCCGGGTTTATGCTGTAAAAGTAAAAAAGTTTCCCTTGTTATGCATGCATCCATTTGTAATGGTTCATTGATTTTCATATTAATAAAAGAAAAAGTGCCTTCAAGCACATTTCAAAAGTTTTCCTTAGCTTTTAAATAAAATTTTGAAGTTAATTGCTTTGGGTCAAGAGTTTATTTATTGTAAAACTATGTGTTTGTTCTGTGTCGTCCAGCACTTAAATACAAAAATTTCATTGTGTATTCAGAGGATACGAACAAATCTGGCGGAATGTTAATTTTTTGTGAAAATCAACTTTTTTCTTTATTGTAATGCAATAGCAGATTTCTTTTGCAGTTGTATAGGATTCATAGCCATCTGACTGCCTACCATTTCCTCTTCATTTCTTACCTTACCTTATCGCCTTTTTTAACTTTTAAAGAACTCGGTGCGCAGACCGATGCCCCGGACCGGCGGGTGGAGGTGGATGGCAAAGTGGTGGTGGAGGATGGCCCTTCAGCGGGTGTGCTGGTGGTCATTGAAAAAGCCGGCCGACGGGTTCAGACCGTGAATGCCAGCGCCTCCGGTGATTTTGAGTTCGACTTGCCATTTGACGGCGAATATATTCTCACCTTTAGTAAAGAAGGGTTCGTCTCTAGAAAATTCCGTTTTAATACGCGGGCTCCTGAAGAGGCCAAAGCTTCAGGAATCATGCCTTTTACGATGAAAATATTGTTGTTCAAACCCTTGGCCGGTGCTGACAATGGGTCAAGCCCATACGCCACGGTACAATTTGTAAAAGAAATTAACGATTTTGACTGGGATAAAGAGGAAATGAAATCTATCCAAAGCCAAAAAGCCGTTCTGGAACCCTTGAAAGCAGAGGCAAAAAAGCGGGAGGCTGAAGAATTAAAAGCCAAACAAGAAGCCATCGCCAAAAGATATGCCGAGGAGGAAGAAGCCCGGCGAAAAGCTCTGGCTGAAGAGGAAAAGAACGAGAAATATCGACAAATCCTTGGCCAGGCAGACCGTGCCTTTGATGCCAAGGATTGGACCTTTGCCCGGGAAAAATATCGGGAAGCTGCCGGCCTCAAGCCTGAGGAGCCGTATCCCAAAGAAAGAATAAAAAAGATGGATGAACTGGAAGCCGCCGCAGCACGTGAAAAAGAAATTAACGACAAATATGCCCTCGCCATGGAAGCCGGCGACAAGGCTTTTGATGTCCGCAATTTGAACCTGGCCCGTCAGAAATACCAGGAAGCTCTCCAATGGAAACCTTCCGAACAGGCTCCAAAAGAAAAATTAAAAAAAGTGGAGGATTGGCTGGCTGAAGAGCAAAAAAAGAAAGACCTGGATCAGCGCTACACGGCTGCTGTTACAGCCGCTGACAAGGCGCTGGCAGCCCGGGACCTCAAAACAGCCGAAGCGCGATACAAAGAGGCTATAGGCCTTAAGCCGGAGGAAAATTACCCCCGGCAGCAATTGGAAAAAGTGGCCGCCCTGTTGCAAGAGGAGGCCCGAAAGCTGGCAGAGGAAAAAGCGGTCCAGGAAAAATATGTTGCGGCTCTTCAATCCGGCGATAAGGCTTTTCATCAAGGAAAATATCAAGATGCCATAGCGTTTTACAAAGAAGCTTCAAATTTGAAAGCCTCGGAAAATTATCCTAAGAATAAAATTCAGGAATGTGAACAGGCCCTGGCCGCCCAATTAAAAAAAGAGGCTGAGGCCAAGGAGAGGGAAGAGAAATACCGCATGGCCATGCAAAAAGGAGAAGAAGCTCTTCGCTCTGAACGCTTTGCGGAAGCCAAATCGGCCTTTACGGAAGCCTTGGCTCACAAACCTGAAGACCCCACAGCCCGCACCCGCTTAAGAGAAACAGAAGAAAAATGGGCCGAAGCCCAAAAACAAAAAGAAAAAGAAGAAAAATATACAGCGGCTCTGAGCCGCGGCGATCAATATGTGGCGCAGGGCAAAAAAAGCGAAGCCATCACCGCTTATAGAGAAGCCCTGCTCGTGAAGCCCGGCGCGGAATATCCAGCGAAGAAGATTCAGGAATTGGAAGAAGCTTTGGCCGCGGAAGGCGAAGCGGCCCGCCGAAAGATGGAAGAGGAGCGCCGCCGTGCGGAAGAAGAGGCCCGTCGGCGCGCGGAAGAAGAAGAAAAAGCCCGCCAGGAAGCCGCACGCAGAAAAGCGGAGGAAGAAGCCCGCCGTCGGGCAGAAGAAGATCAAAAGCTGGCCGAGAAGCTGGCCCGCGAAAAAGCCGAGGCTGAAAAGCGCGCGGTCGAGGAAGCCCGTCGCAAGGCCGAAGAAGAAGCCCGCTTCAGGGCTGAGATGGAACAAAGACAGGCTGCGGAAAAAAGGGCCCGCGAAGAAGAAGAAATGCGGAAAAAGGTTGAGGAGGAAAGGTTGCAGGCTGAAAAAAAGCGGCGGGAGGAAGAGGAAGCCCGGCGCAAGGCAGAGGCTGAAAAAGCGCGGATGATGGCAGATGAAGCGGCCCGGAAATCGAGGGAAGAGCTCCTGCGAAGGCAGGCCGAAGAAGAGGCCCGGCGCCGTCTGCAACAAGAGGCCGAACTACAGAGGGCCCAGGCGGTGCGACGCCAATCCAGTGAAGAACGCAGACGCCTTTTGGAGCAAGAAGAGGCGGAGCGGCAAAGAATATTGGCGGAGCGCCAGCGCCGGGATGAAGAGCGTCGTCTGGCCCGCCTAAAAGCTGAATTGGAGCGACGGAACATGCCCTACATCGTCATCCGCAAATTCTCCTGGAGCACCGAACACATGTTTGGCTATGCCAACCTGGGGGATAAATCCGGCAGCAAGGACCTCTCCCGCGAGGAGTTTAAAATGTTGTTGGAAAAATACAAGGATGTGATTCGTGAAAAGTAACTTCCAAGCACCCATTCAAAGGAGCAGGTGCTCTTCCATTCTGTTCAACAGTTCAAGTTGACTCTTAAGGGGCCGGCGTTTCGGGTGCAGCAGGAGCCGGCATCTCGGCGGGAAGTTCTACAGGCTGCACTTTGGGTGTGGGCACCGAATCGGCACGTCTGCTAAAGAAAAACCCCGATGCGAGGGCCAGAAGCGCCAATCCGATGGCCAGACCCCAAGTCACTTTTTCAATGTCTTCTGTAGCCTTTCGGACACCGCCCAGCATTTGGGTGGATAACCCCACATTGGCCGCCAACCCCCCGCCTTTGGCATTTTGAATTAATACAATGCCAATAAGAGCCAAGGCTATAATAATGAGCAGGATTGAGAAAAGGATTTCCATTTACTTAGTACTTTGCTTCCCCACTTCGGCAGAGAGCTTGCGCACTTCCGAAATGCGGGAGGCAAAGTAATCACTTTTTTCTGGATTTACCAACATGAGCCTTTCCAGAACACGTATGGAATGGGCGAAAAGGCTTTGGGAAAGATATACGTTGGCAAGCGTTTCGGATACGATCTCCTTAACACGCACAGGCCTTTTTATTGGAAGTTCTTCGCTGTCTGGGCTTTCAATGGCAGATTCATCAATGCTTTTATCGGAAGGCTTGAGGCTGATTTTTTTGGAGGAAATATCTTCTGTGACTTTTTGAATAATCTGAAATTGCTTTTCTACCTTAAAAAGTTTCGGCAGCTTGTTTTCTTCCGCTATACTGAGCCATTCGGAAAAGGTAAAAGAACGTTGGACCTGATCGATCTGGCCGGCGTATTCTTTTTCTAAGTCAAAATACCTTTGCCTTGATTTATGAGAAACCGTTGCCGTATATTTTTCATTCACTACAACCAAAGTCATGCCCCAAAGGTACTTGACCCCTTAAGTCCTTTTTGCAGGCGTCCTCTTTGATTTATCAAGTTTTTATCAACATCGCCTTATTGAAAATAAAAAATAATGAAAAAGGAATCCATTAAAATTTTGAATCCATGCGAGTTATTGTAGCGGGTGCAACAGGTCTGGTGGGTTCGGAAATGTTGAAAGTATTGGAAGAGAGATGGCCAGCAGGCACTATGGATCTTATTCCGGTAGCTTCGGAAAGGTCGGCTGGCCGGGAGGTGTTTTTTTCAGGAAAGCACGTCCGTGTTGTGACCATGGAGGAGGCCCTTGGCCTGGGGGCGGAAGCGGCACTGTTTTCGGCAGGTTCGGCTTTTTCATGGGAGTGGGGCCCCCGGCTGGCTGAAAAAGGGGTTCGGGTGATTGACAATTCTTCGGCCTGGCGCATGGATCCAGGTGTGCCTTTGGTGGTGCCCGAGATTAACCCTATGGATTTAAAAAAAGACCATTTTCTGATAGCTAATCCCAATTGCTCTACGATTCAAATGCTCATGGCTCTCAAGCCTTTGCATGATGCATGGGGGCTGGAGGAAGTGGTGGTGAGCACCTATCAAGCCGTCACTGGCACCGGCCGGAAGGCGCTTCAGCAGTTGGAAGATGAACGGATGGCCAGGTCCTGTGCATCGCCAGCGTATCCCTATCCTATCGACTTGAATCTAATACCGCAAGTGGACGTTTTTTTGGATAACGGATATACGAAAGAAGAGCTTAAAATGCGGCAGGAATCCCAAAAAATCCTGCATCTTCCGGTTTTAAGAGTTTCGGCTACCTGTGTGCGGGTTCCGATTACGGGAGGTCACAGCGAGAGCATTGCCGCCACATTTCGACAGGATGTCAGCGTGGAGGAGGCCCGGCTTTTGCTGGGGCGGATGCCGGGCGTAAGTCTGTTGGATGAGCCTGAAAAACGGGTGTACCCCATGCCGCTTTACTGCCGGGGCAAGAATGAAGTTTTCGTGGGCCGTTTGCGCCGGGATCCCGATCATTCCCGACGCCTGCACTTTTGGGTGGTGGCTGATAATCTGAGGAAAGGCGCGGCCACCAACGCTGTCCAGATTTTAGAATTTATCCGCGCCCAAGGTTGGATATAAAAACAACCTAAAGCCCCAGCGTCCTTGATGCGAATCTGAGTTGTGACTCAAGGCTTAGAATGTTTCACGCCCTTTTTTTATCTAAACAAAGGCGCTATTTCCGGAAAGGGTATAGCTCATCTGCCTTAATAAAATAAAGACATCGGTAATAATTTGGATCAAAAAAGCCGCCCGAAGGCGGCTTTTGACCATCAGGGTTTGTGCGGCTTTTTTTAATCTACATTGCCATGCAGATAGGTGTTTTTTTGAATGAAAAGATGGCCTCCTGGATTATTGGGGTCTGCCACCGTCCAGCTGGAAACTGGAGTTTCGGAATGTGGGGGGGAGGATGCAGGATCCTCTTCCAAGCGGAGGCTTCTTCTTTTGTAAGCCGGTTCGTTTTCTATGTCTCTCAAAGCAGATGGTGTTTTTAATCCCCTGGTTATTTCTTGAAGCCGTTGCATACGGTCTTCCTGACGGCGAAAATCCTCTGCGGTAGGCTCTGGAGGAATGTGAGTGCCTTTATTAAAATCTGGTCTTGGGCCGCCTGGCTTTTCCTCGGCAAATATGGGTACTTTCTGTTCCTGAATGGGGGGCGTTTCCTCCTTGTTTTTTTCCTGCCAGAGTGCTGAAGGGCTTTCGGCTTCCGCGGAAGCAAATGGAGAGGTGGGCACATCCAGGTTCACCATGCTGTCCAAGGGCGCCTCAAGATCGAGGGAGAGCACTTCCGGAGCGCTTTCAGTCGGGGTTGTACCGCTTGAAGCATGAACTTCAGGGGAGGCTTCCGGTTTTTCAGACACTACAAAAACAGGCTCCTCAAAAACGGGTTCCTGGGGATTTTCTGCCTTCTGTGGATTGGTCACCTCCAGCGTCACCCGGCTGGGTTCAGCTAGGCGCTCCTCGCGACGGCCGGATTCAAACCCTGTGGCAATGATGGTGACGCTGAGGTTTTCGCCCAGGCTGTTGTCCTGTCCGGTGCCCCAGATGATATCGGCATTCATTCCGGCTTCCTGTTGCACAAAATCGGTGATTTCTGTGATTTCATCCATCAGAAGCTCTTGTGTGCCGGTGGATATGTACAGGAGGACATGCTTGGCGCCGGTAATGCAGTTGTCGTTCAGCAGAGGCGATGCCATGGCTGCATGTACAGCTTTGTAGGCGCGGTTTTCCCCTGCTGCCTGGGCCGACCCCATCAAAGCGTTGCCGCCGTTGCGCATCACTGTGCACACGTCCGCAAAATCCACATTGATGTAGCCTTTTACGGTAATGATTTCGGCTATCGAACGCGCCGCCGTGGTGAGCACATCATCGGCTTTGGCAAAAGCCGCCGAGTAGGTGAGATTGCCGTAAATTTCCCGAAGCTTTTCATTGGAAATTACCAGGATGGTATCCACACAGCTGCGCAGTTGCTCCAAACCTTCTTCGGCCTGAATTCTGCGCCGGCGACCTTCGAAGGCAAAGGGCATGGTGACGATACCTACGGTGAGGATGCCCATTTGGCGGGCGAGGTCCGCTATGACGGGGGCAGCGCCCGTGCCTGTGCCCCCACCTAAACCGGCTGTAATGAAAGCCATCTTGGTGTGGTGGCCGAGGGCTTGGCGCAGTTCGTCCACGCTTTCCAGGGCTGCGCTTCTGCCGACATCCGGAATGGAGCCCGCTCCGCGGCCTTCCGTCAGATTTTTTCCCAGTTGAATTTTCACGGGCACAGGACTGGCTTCCAAATCCTGGGCATCGGTGTTGCACACCATAAAATTGACGCCCCGAATGCCCTGACTGAACATGTGGTTCACGGCATTGCTGCCGCCACCGCCGACGCCGATCACCTTAATAATGGAAGTCGGCGTGTCGTTATTGTCCACCACCAGGAGGGGGTTGAGGTAGATATCCTGATTCATAGGGTCCATAGTTTGGGTTGTTTTGGTTATTGATTTTTAATGGTTTATATATCAGAATTTTCGTCCGGATTAAAGAATTCCTTGCCCAGATTGCGCAGGACATCAAAAAAGCGGCCGCCTTTCCGTTCAGAATGTCCCACCGGGGGTTCAGAAATTCGGGCAGCCGACCGTTCGGGGCTTTCGGCGGGGAGGCGTCCGGCTATTTCTTCCAAGCCAATCCGCACCAAACCTATCGATGTAGCGAAGATGGGATTGGCTATTTTTTCGTTGAAGGGTCCGTTGCCCAGGTGTTCGCTGGGGGAACCGATCCGCACTTCCATACCTGTCACGTATTCCGTGAGCTGACGGATATTTTTCAGCAAAGCCCCACCGCCTGTAAGCACAATACCCATGGAAAGTTTGTTGGAGAAGCCCGACTGGCGGATTTCATACATCACATATTCCAGTATCTCTTCCATGCGGGCCTGGATGATGCCAGCCAGACTGCGCATAGAAATTTCCTTGGGCGGGCGCCCATGCAACCCCGGGATGGTCACAATTTTGTTGGCCAAATTGCCCACATCCAGGGCTGATCCATGTTGCACCTTGAGCCTTTCTGCATAATCGCGGATGATGTTGCAGCCGGTTTTGATGTCTTCCGTGATGATGTTGCCGCCTAAAGGAATGACAGCGGTATGACGGATCCTGGATTCATGGAAAATGGCCAAATCGGTGGTGCCGCCACCAATGTCCACAAGGGCCACGCCCGCCTCTTTCTCTTCCGGATGCAATACAGCTTCTGCCGAGGCGATGGGTTCTAGAATGAGTTTTGGGTTTTCGAGCCCGGCATTATGTACACAGCGTGAAATATTGCGTGCGGCCGATATGTGTCCCGTGACAATGTGAAAATTGGCCCCGATCTGGCTCCCCAGCATGCCTATTGGATTGGAAACCCCCTGCGTGGTATCCACGGTGTATTCTTGAGGTAAAACATGTATAATTTCCTCTCCAGGCGGCATGGCCAGTCTGTACATGTTGTCTATAAGGGTATCAATGTCCTTTTGGGTGATCTCCGCTTCCGGGTCGGTGCGGGTGAGAATCCCCCGGTGCTGATAGCTCCGGATGTGCTGTCCGGCAATTCCGGTGATCACGGATCGGATTTCTACTCCAGATACCCTTTCGGCTTCCTGGACGGCCCGAATGATGGCATCGGTGGTCTGAGGAATGTGGGTCACAACACCCCGCTGCACGCCAATGCTGTCGGCTTTTCCATACCCCAGAATTTCCACTTTTCCGTGTTCATTCTGGCGGCCTACGATGGCCACTATTTTGGTGGTGCCAATGTCTAATCCGACGATAATTTCGTTGCTATTGGGTTCCATGATGTGCGGTATTTTTACAAATCACCTGATTTTTAAATTTTAAATTGATGTATTGAAAATCGTTCCACCCGCCCCGGCTGAGGCCTTCCTGATAGAACATGCGAAGTTTGGCCAGCTTTCCGGCGGTGTGGCTGGTGTCGCCCAGGAGCACCACGTGGTTGCCCACCCTGGGCACCAGTTCCAGTTCTCCTTCCGAGGTGATGTAGACCTGCTCCACCTGGGCTTGCCAGAATGCATCATGCCGAATGTAGGCCAGGAAGCCGGTGGCTTCATCCAGATATGTGATATTTTTCAACGAGTCGGCGTTGAGAAAACGCTGGGCTTCGCGGGCGTCACGCGGGAGATGACCAGTTACCACCGGAACATCAATAGGGAAGCCTTCTCTCACAGGAATGAGGGCCAGATTCTCATCGATATAGAAAGAGGGGCCTTCTGAAAAGAAAACCCTGGCTACCGGTGTTCGTTCTGTAATTGTGGTCACCAGAGTGCCATTCAGCGTTCTGAAAACTTCGGCTTTTCGGATGAAAGGAAGCGTGTCCAACGCGCTTTCCAAGGCCGGCAGGCTGATGCGCAGAAAACCTTCGAGCGTGTCGCAGCGCTGGCGCACCAAACGGTAAATTTCTGCGGAGGTAGTCAACTGAGGGGCGCCGGAAAACCGGATGTCAATGTTCCGACAATCGGCTTGATCGCGCTGCTTTTGGCCATAATACATCAGAAGCCCTACTCCGGCCAAAAACAGGACAAAAGCAGGAATTCTTAAAAAAGTGACCCACTTCTTTTTCATGCGCTGTTTTGTTTTAAGTGGGTTTGCATCCAGTTTTTGATGACTGGAACCAGCCTGTCAATATCCCCGGCACCCATTGTGGCCAGAACACCCTGTGGGCGCAGCTTTTCCAGTAAGGGAATTACCGCATCATGGGATGCCAGATATTTTTCCTGGTGCTGAATGAGGTTAAAAAGAAATGCACTGTCCACCCCAGGGATGGGTTTTTCCCGGGCCGGATAGATGGGCATCAGAATCACGGTATCCAGTTTCTCCAGAGCGCGGGCAAAACCTTCTGCAAAATCGCGGGTGCGCGTAAAAAGGTGGGGTTGAAAAATACCCGTCACGTGCTTTTCTCCGGCTTGTGCGCGCAGGGCCTCTATGCAGGCCTCAAGTTCCGTGGGGTGATGCGCATAGTCATCGAAATAAAGGAGGGTGGGAGTCTCAAAAATTTTTTCCAGACGGCGATGGAGACCTGGAAAAGAGGCCAAAGCTTTGGCAATCAGCTCATCCGAAATATTCAGAGAACGTGCAGCCAGGGCGGCGGCTGCGGCATTGAGGGCGTTGTGGCGGCCCGGCATGGGCAGAGGCAGGGTTGTGGAGGCTTTTTCATCTATGATTTGGAAAAATTTCTGTCCATCGGAAGTGATTCTGAATGGGACATGTTCGCTGGTACCATACCTGGAGATAGTAATATCCGACGGCAGCCGGTGTTCATCTAATCTGAGTTGAGTAAAAGCGGACTCGGATATAATCAAATTCCCAGGTCTGCGCAGGCCTTCCAGGAATTGGGTGTAGCCTTCTTTGACGCCTTCTTCATTTTTGTAGATATCCAAATGATCCGGCTCTGCAGAGGTGAGGATGGCCAAGGAGGGTTTCAGATGCAGAAAGGATCGGTCGTATTCATCGGCTTCCGTTACGGTGAGATTTTCGTCCCCGGCCAGGAAATTGCTTTCCCAGCCGGCTACCACTGCGCCCACAAAAGCCGTGGGATTCAGGCCGGCCACCTTGAGCACGTGGGCTATGAGGGCCGTGGTGGTGGATTTTCCATGGGTTCCAGCTATCGAAATATTAAAAGATTTCTGCGCGATCCAACCTAAAACTTCCGAACGCTTGGCCATAGCAAACCCATGGTTTTTAAAATATGTCAGCAGGGGGCTGTCTGTCGGGATGGCCGGAGTGTAAATCACCAGGCGGTGGTCAGAGGCAGCATCAAGGAAATCTTTAGGAATACAAGACGGGTCTTCTTCAAAGTGGATGTGTGCTCCTTGTTTTATCAAGTGATCCGTGATGGCGCCCGGTGTTTTATCATAGCCGTACAGGTGCTTACCTAAACCTCTGAAATAAAGACCCAATGCACTCATCCCGATACCTCCGGCGCCCAGCAGATAAATGTGTGTGATATGTCGGAGAAGGTCGGCGCTCATACGACGTTGAGAATTGCGTGTACAATGGCTTCTGCGGCATGGGGCCTGGCAAACCCGCGTATTTTTTCGGAAAGCTGAAGGCGGCTGCGCTCGTCTCGGATTAGGTCCTGGAGTGTGGGCATCAGACGATCCTTCAATTCTTTTTCAGGAATACAAATGGCAGCGCTGGTGTCCTGCAAGGTGCGCGCGTTGAGATATTGGTGGTTGTGGGCGGCTGTGGGCAGCGGAACCAGTATGGCAGCCTTGGCGCAAAGGGCCAACTCCGAAATGGTCATTGCCCCGGCTCTGGACACCACCAGGTCCGCTGCAGCGTAAGCTTGATGCATTTCTTCTATGAATCCCACGGGGTGAATACGCGTCAGGCTTTGGGATTGCACCAGCTCTTCTGCCCTTTTTAGGAAATGTGCTCCGGTTTGCCAGAGGACTTGTATTTTTCCTTTATTCAGTTCAGAGGCATGTTCTTCAACAAAACGGTTGAGCCCTAAAGCGCCTTGACTTCCGCCATATACCAACACCACAGGTTCTGCTGGATCCAGCCCCAGGCGCTGGCAGGCTTCAGTGCGGGAAGGATGGAGGTTTTCAATTTGTTCGCGGACGGGATTTCCAGTTAGCACCACGCGGGAACGGGGAAAATATTTTTCGAGGCCGGGATAAGCGGTGCACACCAGGCGGGCTTTCCGCCCCAGGATTTTATTTGTGAGACCAGGAACTGAATTTTGTTCCTGGATAACCACAGGCAAGCCCATGCCTGCTGCGGCCCAGAGCGCAGGACCCGAAACGAACCCTCCCGTGCCTACCACCAACTGGGCCCGGAATGTGCGCAGGATACGTTGGCAGTCCCGCAGGGCTTTTAGGAGCTTAGCGGCCACTACAAAATTCTGAAGGGGATTTCTGCGGTTCAGTCCTTCGATGCGGATAGGCTCAATTGGGTAACCGGCAGCCGGAACCTTTTCCATTTCCATCCGGCCTTCTGCCCCAATGAATAAAATCTGACAACCGGGCGCAAGCCTGCGGAAGGCATCGGCTATGGCCAAGGCCGGGAAGATGTGCCCTCCCGTGCCCCCGCCGCTGATGACAATACGTTCCGGTTTCATGCTTCAGTCAAGGGGTCGGATGTTTTTTTCTGAATTTTATTGTGGCGACTGATGCTCAGAAGCATGCCTAAGGCCACGCAAGTGAAAATGGTGCCCGTACCGCCCATGCTCACAAGAGGTAGTGGCTGCCCTGTTACAGGCAAGAGTGTGGCGCCCACCAGCATGTTAATGAAAGCCTGAACGGTGATCATCAGGCCAATGCCGATGGCCAGAAATAGTGGGAAGGCAGATGTGCACCCCAGAGCTATGCGCACACTGCGAAACATCAGCACCAGATAAATAAGGACTACAAAAGCGCTGCCGATAAATCCCCATTCCCCGGCAATCATGGAGAAGATGAAATCCGAACTGCCTTGAGGCAGTAAGTATCGGTATGGATTGTTGCCAGGCCCCGATCCCGTGATGCGCCCTGTGGCAATCGCCATTCTGGCGTATTCGCTTTGTAGGCTTTGTTTTTTGTCCGATGAAGTGAAGGACTCAATACGGGCTTTCCAGGTGCTCACTCGGCTTCCCGGAATGCGGGATAAAAGAAGTATGGTGAGCATCAGTGCCGCCAGGGCTATTCCGGTGAGCGCCAGAATATGCTTTATCGGAACACGGGCCACAAACATCATCAGCAACACAATGAAAAAAAGCATGGCCGCTGTGGAAAAATTGGCCGGGAGGATCAAAAGGCAGACTACTCCAGTGGTGAGAGCCAGCGGTAAAATCACTTGCCGCCATGTGTCGATATGCATTTGATGCCGGGCCAGAAAGCGCGCGGAAAAGAGGATAAGGGCCATTTTTGACATGTCGCTGGGCTGAAAAGAAATGGGCAGGCCTGGAAGTCGGAGCCAGCGGCTGGCATCGTTCACACGGGTGCCCACAATCAAGGTCAAAACGAGCAGAACGATGGAGACCACCAGCGCCAGATTTGCCATCTGGTTGAAAAATCGGGGAGGGATGCGGTGCACCACATACATGGCCCCAAGACCTAATGCCAGAAAAAACATGCGTTCCAGCAGATAATGTTCGGTGTTGTAGGCTTTGTTGCGGTAAGCCAAGAGGCCGGTGGTGCTGTACACTTCCAACAGGGAAAGCAGGGCCAGCACAAAAGCTGCGCCCCATACCACGGCATCCCCTTCCAAGTGCCGCTGAACCCAAACCGATATTTTCCCTGAAAAAGATTTCACAATTCCCGCACAAAAAATTTAAACTGGTTCCCCCGATCTTCGTAATTTCTGAATAAGTCAAAGCTGGCGCTGGCCGGTGAAAGCAGCACCACGTCGCCTTTTGTGCCCAAACGATAGGCTTTTTTAACGGCTTCAGCCATGTTTTCTGCAGCCGAGATTTGAGGCACCAACTCTCCGAAAGCGCTGCGAATTTTGTTATAGCCTTCCCCCAGCACCACGATGGCTTTAACTTTTTGTTTTACTACGGGCTTGAGTTCTGTGTAGTCATTGCCTTTGTCGCGGCCACCGGCAATCCAGATCACCGGTTTGTTCATGGATTCCAGGGCATAAAAGGCCGAATTGACATTGGTGGCTTTGGAATCGTTGATGAAGTCAATGCCTCTGACGGTAGCCACGTATTCCATGCGGTGTTCCACGCCTTTGAAATCCATGAAACTTTCGCGGATAATCTCCTTGCGTACGCCCAGAATTTTAGCTGTCAGGGCGGCAGCCAGAGAGTTGTAATAGTTATGACGGCCTTGCAGGGCTAATTCTTGGAGATACATAGTCCAGATTTCTTGAGGTGGATATTTGAGGGTTAATTGAGTTTCATTGAAATAAGCTTCGGGCGCAGGTTGCGCGGCATTCCCATACCAATGCACGGTGGCGGAAGGATTTTGACTTTGAACGGCCCGGACCAAATCTGAAGAGTCGTTGCACACCACCAAATGATCCGATGCAGTTTGGTTTTGGAAAATGCGCATTTTAGCACGGATGTACAAATTGTAATCCTGGTGGTAGCGGTCCAGATGGTCGGGTGTAATATTGGTGATCACAGCCACGTGGGGCCGGAAAGTGAAACAGCGATCCAGTTGAAAACTGCTGACCTCTAATACAAAAACTTCCCTGTCCCTTTCGGCCAGCGCTCTGGCAAAGCTATAACCTATGTTTCCGGCCAACCCGGCATCCAGGCCGGCATTCTTCAAAACGTGATGGGTGAGGGCCGTGGTGGTGGTTTTTCCATTGGTGCCCGTGATGGCCACAATTGTGGCCCGGGTATGCAGGCCAGCCCATTCAATTTCTGAAATGACGGGAATGCCTTGAGCAAGACATTTTTCCAGCAAGGGATGTGTGTCTGGAATGCCGGGACTGGCGATGATGGCATCGGCTTCCAGAAAACGGGATTCTGTGTGCTGGCCCCATTCATGGGGTATATTTTCTTGCACCACCCATTGTTGCACTTCCTCGGGGGGTCGGCTGGCATCGCTCAACCATACCTTGTAACCCTTCCGGATAGCCAACAGGGCTGCGCCTTGCCCGCTTTCTCCGGCGCCCATCACAACGATATTTTTCCAATGCGTCGCCTGCATCCTTACCGCATTTTTAAAGTGATCACTGTGAGAATGGCCAGGCCTATCCCCACCACCCAGAACCGACTTACGATTTTGGCCTCATGCATCCCGAGTTTCTGGTAATGGTGATGCAAGGGCGCCATACGGAAAATTCTTCGGCCTTCCCCGGTTTTTCTTTTGGTATATTTGAAATAGCTCACCTGAAGAATAACCGACAGATTTTCCACCAGAAAAATGCCGCACATCAGAGGAATGAGCAGTTCCTTGCGTACGCAGATGGCCAGGGTGGCTATGATGCCTCCCAAGGCCAAGCTTCCTGTATCTCCCATAAAAACCTGGGCCGGATAGGCGTTGTACCAGAGAAAGCCGATGCAAGCCCCCACAAAAGCCGCCGAGAAAATCACCAACTCCCCGGTGTAGGGGATGTACATGATGTTCAGATAGCGGGAAAAAACCACATTCCCGGAGACATAAGCGAATAGCGCCAAGGTGACGCCAATGATGGCGGAAGTGCCCGTGGCCAGGCCGTCGATTCCATCCGTGATGTTGGCGCCGTTGGAAACAGCCGTGATGATGAAAATGACGATGGGAATGAAAACAAGCCAGGCCCAGCGCCGGTAATCTTTCCCTAAAAAGGACAACGCCTCAGCGTAGTCTAATTCATGATTTTTGACAAATGGCAGTGTGGTGCGCAGCGACTTTACATCTCTGTGGGCGATGGCTTTTTGTTTTCCGGGCTCTTCCGCTATGGAAAACATTTTGTTGACGCCAGCCGTGGTAAGATTCACCGGCACCGGCTGAGGATCAAACACCCGCACCTTCACGTCATCATGCAGATAGAGGGTGGCTCCCACGAGGATGCCAAGACCCACTTGTCCAATCACCTTAAAGTTGCCAGCCAGGCCCCGCTTGTCTTTTTTGAAAACTTTGATATAGTCATCCAAAAATCCGATGAAGCCCAGCCAAAGGGTAGATGCCAGCAGCAAAAGGATGTACACATTGTCCAGCTGGGTGAGCAAAAGCGTGGGCACCAGAATGGATAATAGGATAATGAGACCACCCATGGTGGGAGTCCCTTGCTTTTGAAGCTGCCCTTCCAGTCCCAGGTCACGTATGGTTTCTCCCACCTGGCGCCGGCGCAGGATGGCTATAAGATTTTTCCCAAAAACGGCCGAAATCAGTAAGGAAATAATAATGGCCAGTCCAGCACGAAAACTGATATACTGGAAAAGACCGGCACCCGGGAAGTCCCACTGTTTATCTAAATAATTGAACAGATAATACAGCATGTTCTCAAGCGGGATTTTGGGTGTTATACTGCATCAGGGCTTCGGCCACCTCTTTTTTGTCATGGAAGGGATATTTTTCCCCCCGTATTTCCTGGTAATCTTCATGGCCTTTTCCGGCCACCAAAAGCACATCACCGGATTTGAGAAGGCTGGCCGCCAGTCGGATGGCTTCGCGCCGGTCGGGCACCGTATGCACTTTGCGCAATTCCTCCGGCGTCAAACCTTTTTTCATATCCTCAATGATGGCCAGGGGATCTTCGAAGCGGGGGTTGTCGGAGGTGAAGAAGGCGACATCGGCTCCGGTTACTGCGATTTTTCCCATCAACGGGCGTTTTTCTTTATCCCGGTTGCCCCCGCAACCCACCAATACCACCAGCCGCTGCCCCTTCTTCATAATGTGGCGTACGGCTTCCATAATGTTGTGGAGGGCGTCGGGTGTGTGGGCATAGTCAATAATGGCGGTGGTGCGTCCGGGACCGGGTACCACATTAAAGCGCCCTTCCACAGGTTCAAGGCTGCTGAGCACCGTCAGACATTGCTGGGAATCCGTTCCTAATAATTGGGCGGCCCCATAGACCGCCAGTACGTTGTATGCATTAAACTGTCCGGTCAATTTCAGCCATACTTCTTTCCCATTGATTTCAAGCAGCATGCCGGATAAATCCATTTCTCGGATGCGCCCTGTGAACTCCCCTTTGCCATGCAGGGAGTACCCCGCTTTGCGCGCCTTTGTATTCTGAAGCATGACAGGGCCGTTAGGATCATCCAGGTTGGCCAATGCAAATGCCTCCGGGCTCAAAGCATCAATAAAGGCTTTTTTGCTTTGGAGATAATGTTCGAAGGTGCCATGGTAGTCCAGATGGTCATGTGTGATATTGGTGAAGATGCCCCCTGTGAATTTGAGACCATCAATACGGCCTTGATGTACGCCAATGGAGCTCACTTCCATGAAGGCGTAAGCACAGCCTTGCTGCACCATGTGAGCCAACAATTCGTTCGTGCGCAGAATGTCTGGCGTGGTGTGGGTGGTGGGCTGGCTTTCACCATTGATGACGATGCGCACTGTAGAAATCAGGCCACATTTAAAACCTAAAGCACTGAATAAGTTATAGAGAAGGGTGGTGGTGGTGGTTTTCCCGTTGGTTCCGGTGACACCAATGAGTTTAATTTTTGCTGAGGGATCATCATAAAAATTCCTGGCTACATCCGCCATGGCGCGTCGCGTGTCCCTCACCACCACCCAGGTGACGGAAGGATTAATTTTTTCCGGAAGATTTTGGCAGATAATTGCGTTGGCGCCTTTTTGTATGGCTTCCTCGATATAAAGATGGCCGTCCGTAGTGAGGCCGCGATGGGCAAAGAAGAGCGAAAATGGACGCACTTTGCGCGAATCGGCTGTGAGCCGCTCTATTGCAATGTGGGCGTTCCCCACCAAATCTTCCAAAGGCGTTCCGTAAAGAATATCGCTCAATGTCTTCATCCCAGCTTTAGCTTTACGATTTGATTTTTTCCAAGACTTACGCCCGGAGGAGGATCCTGTTCCACCACAGCTCCACGCCCTTCCAAGACAGGCCTTCCGCCTTTTTCTTCCACGATGGCCACTGCCGCTCGAGGGGAATAGCCCCGCAAATCCGGCAAAACCCTGGCCGGAGTGGGGGGCACCTCCCGTGCCCGAAAGCGATAGGTATCGAAAACGGCTCCCACCACACGGGTACCGTATTTTGAAAAACCGTTGGTGATATTGAGGGCGTTTAAGACCAGGGCCGCTTGGGCAGCCTTACCAATTTTTACTTTGGGATGATTGGTATCGCCCATGGCCACAGGCGTTTCATTGACAGGTTTATGGAGATCAAACGAGGTGGCATAGATGCGGTCCGCCGCGGCTTTAAATACTGGCGCCGAAAGGGACCCGCCGTAATAAACGGGGCCTTGCGGGTCCGTGATCATCACAAGGCAGGAATATTTCGGGGCTTCCGCCGGGAAATAGCCTACAAAGGAAGCCCTGTATTTGCGCTGGCCATCCACCGTGTAGCCTTTGCCCTCCTGATACACCCATGCGGTTCCAGTTTTTCCTGCTATGGAATATGGGCTATGACGTAAGGCAGAAGCCGTTCCGTTTTTCACCACGCCCTCCATCATTTCTTTTGCGGCCGCAATCACTTCAGGCCGGGCAATGGACGAATCCAGTACCTGAATGGGGTAATCTTTTACCAGCCGGCCCTTCTGTCGAATTTCCCGCACAAACCGCGGTTTCACCAACACACCTCCGTTGGCCACGGCATTGTAAAATGTGAGGATTTGCAAAGGCGTGAGCCGCAGCTCATAACCAATGGCCTTATTAATGATGGAAAGGGGGTCAAGCGCTTTTTTATGGGTGATAATCACGGGGGTGGCCTCTGTGGGGATTTCTATACCTAAGGGTTCGCCCAGATGAAATGCTTTCAATCTTTTCAGGAAGTTTTCAGGTTGCTTGCGGTAGGCTTCATAAACCGCCTTGGCCACCCCCACGTTGGAAGAAATTTCAAAAGCTCTTTTCACACTAATGCGGCCATGCCCGCCATGGACGTCGCTGAGTTTTCTCTGGGCGTTAATGATCCACACGCCCTGGCCCGTCTGCACTGAATCCGTAATTTGAATGAGGCCATCTTCAAGGGCGGCCATCAGGCTCATCAGCTTGAAGGTGGAACCCGGTTCCACAGCTTCTGCAATGGCATAATTCATGGCTTCGGCATAGGTGCCGTCTTCCATTCTTTTTAGGTTGGCCATAACTTTCACATCTCCCGTGGCCACTTCCATCACGATTACACAGCCATGGTCGGCTTGGCTTTCCGTGAGTTTTTTCATCAACTCGGTTTCGGCCACATCTTGAAGATCAATATTGAGGGTTGTCAGCACATCGCTGCCCGGGACCGGTTCTTTTTCGTAGGTGTCACTGGCAGGCTTCATAAGGCCGCCCGCGAGTTTTTGCATGAGCCGCAGGCCACTTTGTCCTTGCAAATAGTGGTTGTAGGCAGCTTCCAGTCCCACAGCGGGTTTATGGTCGCTGATGCGACCTATAAGTCTCTGAGCCAAGTGAGCATAGGGTCTCACACGACGGAAGTGTTCGGTCACCACCAATCCGCCTTTATTGGAACCATTTCTGAGAATTGGAAATTTTTTAATGCGTTCCAAATCCTTATGATAGATGCCTTTAAAGAGCGGCAGAAAGCGGTTTCCTTTTTTGTAATTTTTCAGGAGCAATTCCTTGTAAGCCTTGGCGGATTTATTCTTGGAAAATTCTGACAGGGCCAACGAAAGAGAGTCCACGTGCTTACGGAATTGTTTTTCAGAGAGCCCCGGCGCCCTCATATCCATGTGAACATCGTACACGGGAACCGTGGTGGCCAGCAGCCGGCCGTCGTCGCTCAAGATGTTGCCGCGCAGGGGCTTGATGGCCACCTTTTCCAAAATCAGCTCATGAGCTTTGGCCCGATATGCTCTGCCGCCAAATGTTTGCAAATAAAAAACCCGGCCCAGGATGGAAAGTGCCAGCACAAAGACCCCTCCATACAGAAGAAGTACCCGGTTGGCAATTTCTTTTTTAAAATCCTGCATGGCTCAGTATAGGGGCGTTGGAGTGGCGTGGGGTTTGTATCGGATAACGCGGGGCGGATGGGTGATTTGGCGTATCCCTTCATCCGCCAGAGCATTTTCCAGCTCGGACCGGGTGAGGGTGAACATCAACTCGGATTTCAAGGAAATGTACCGGGTGTACATCTCTTTGGCTTTTTCCTGGAGACGGCGGATCTCAGCCATTTTTTTTTCCGCCCTGTAAGCATTTCCAATGTACAGTGTGCCCAGAATGGCAATCAGGAGAATGTAAGGCAGCTCCCGCCATAAAACGGAGCGCGCCAGAAAATCGCCCCGCAGCAGACGTCCGGCTTTTTTGACCATGCTCCTGGAGCCGGGCGTTTTGACCGGCTTCGATGCACGACTCGTCGAGATGGTATTGGGCAGTTCAGGTGCGGGCATGAGGCTGGGTTTGGATTTGTGGTTTCATGGCCACCCTTAGTCGGGCACTGCGGGCTCTGGGATTGGCTTTTACTTCTTCAGCTGTGGGCTGGAGAGCTTTGGTGAGAAGGGGTTCCAGAGGGCGCAGCGGGGTGCCAAAAGCATCTTTTTCCTGCCGACCCTCGAAGTTGCCAAAGCGAAAAAAGTTTTTAACCAGGCGATCTTCCAAAGAATGGTAAGAAATGACCACCATCCGGCCTCCGGGCGCCAAAATTTCTTGGGAAGCCAAGAGCAGGCTCCGCAGGGCATCCAGTTCGCCATTCACATGGAGCCGGATGGCCTGAAAAACGCAACTCAGCAATTTTTCGCGGCTTCCCCGCAGGCGCATCCCCTCCAACGCACGGACTAAATCCTCAGAGGTATTCAAACCATGTGTCTTACGGAATTGCAGAATCCGCCGTGCAATAAAACGGCTTGAAGGCACTTCGCCATACTGCTTCAAGACAGTGGCCAGCTCTTCCTCATCGGTCTGGTTAAGAAAAGAACGGGCCGACAATTCCTGGTCGGCGTTCATGCGCATGTCCAGTGGCCCTTCCCGGCGGAACGAAAAGCCTCTTTGCGGCGTATCCACCTGGTGGGAAGAAATGCCCAAGTCTGCCAAAATGCCCGCAGGCTGGCCGATTTCCAGGTAGTCCAAATAGTTAGCCAGATACCGGAAATCCCCGTGCACAAAAAGCAGTCGGTCGTCTTCCAGCGCTTTGGCCGGACTGTCAAAATCCTTATCCATAGCCACCAGCCTTCCTTTTTCGGACAGACGCCCCAGAATCACACGACTATGGCCTCCTCCGCCAAAAGTGCAATCCACATATACGCCATCCGGGTCGGTGACCAACCAGGTCCCAACTTCGCGCGCCATCACGGGCACATGGTACACGGGTGGGGCAAAAGCCATCATGAGACATCAGGTGCGTTGTCCAACTTTCCTAAAACTTCTAAGGCCAGCTTTTCGAAATCGAAGTCGGCACTCATAAAGTCTTCATAGGTCTTTTTATCCCACACCTCCATAATATCATTTGAGCCCACCACTTTGATATCTCCGTTTAAGCCTGCGTAATCGGCCAGGCTTTTGGGTATCAGGATTCGTCCTGTGGCATCCGGTTCCACGGGCGTAGCTCCGCCTGTGACCCGCCGCACCAGGATGTCATCCTGCTTGATGAGGCGGTTTAGGCGCGCCAGTTTTTTGTTCAATGCCGCCCAGCCCTCCATGGTATGCAGTACTAAGCAGCGCTGATGCAGGTTTCGGTTCACGACGAAACCCTTTTCAAACTCAGGGCCCAACTGCTTCCTAAGGGGTGCGGGAAACATAAACCGCCCCTTGGAGTCTAGTCGGCAGTCGTATTCTCCAATCAGGGAAAGGGCCATGGTTTTTCAGGCAGCTAATTTACGCCAATTTTACCACCTTTTGCCACAAATTTATATTTTTTACCACTTTCTGTTGATAAATTCCATGCGATTGTTGATGAAGTTTTGAAAGAGGAACATTTAATACATTGATAAACAGATAGAAGAATCCCCTCCCATGAGGGTGGGGCCAGGTATTTTGAAGAAAAGAAGAAGGTAAAAGAGAAGTTAGGCGGCCAAATATGCTACATTCCGCCTACCGAGAAGCGTTTTTTTGAGTTACAATAAGGAGTTGTGGATATTTTAAAACCGTTATCGTTCCTTCTTTAATGAAATAATAAAGAATTAAGATGGATAGAGGGTTTTTAGGTCCCAAGCCGCAGTTCAGGGGGCCAAGCGCTCAAGATGCCAGGGGGCATCCAGATGTGGTCTGGAAAAAAGTATCCTGTCGTGCAATCGGCTGGGACGGCCCTGCCAAAATTCAAACAGCAGGGGTTGAAGTCTGTAGCCGCCCCAGTGCGGTGGTTTGGGCACAGGACTGTTGTGAAATTGCTGCCGGAATTTTTCCACCTCATCTTCAAGCCATTGTCGGTTTGGAATCGGTCGGCTCTGAGGCGAAGCCCAGGCCCCAATTTGATTTTCGCGCGGCCGGCTTTTAAAATATTCCAGTGATTCCATGGCCGGGATGCGCACAATAGGGCCTTCCACTCGTACCTGGCGTTCCATATCAGCCCAGAAAAAAGTGGCGGCGCCCAGAGAATTTTCAGCAATCTGCCGGGCTTTCAGGCTTTCGTAATTGGTGTAGAAAGTGAGGCCGGCCTGATTCAAATTGCGCAGCAGAAGTATGCGTCCGGACACGCGCCCACTTTTATCGGCTGTTGACAACACAAAGGCATTGGGCTCTGTGACACCACTGTTGGCGGCTTCTGTAAGCCATTTTTCCATCTGCCGGATTGGATCCGAATCCACATCCGAAATATCTAGGGTGGTTTTCCCGTAGTCTTTTCTGAGCTTAGAAAGATAATCCTTCACAGCTATCAAATATCAAAAAAAAACCCGAATTGTCTCAAGGTGTTCAAATATTAAAATCGCATTAAATTTGGCCCGCTAATTTTAATGTTATGAATAAACTTTTCCTCTCATCTCTTGGCCTTTTTATTGCGGCCTCTCTGTTTTCCCAAAACAGATCTACTCAGGTTTTGTGGAGTGGTTCCACGGATTTAGTTTCATGGTACACTTCAGAGAAAGCCCCAAACGATACCTTGTTTCCACCCATCAGGCCTAATTGTAGCGATTCGTTCTTCATTTATGTTTTTCCCGGAGGATCTAATGGCACTGGATATGTGAGCGGCACCAACTCGTGGGGTGATTTGGAAAAAGGCCAGGCCTTCACGGCCACAATGGATGCCAAAGTCTCAGATGTGATTGTGGCATTGCCCGTGGTAGCAGGCAATGGAAATTACACTGCTAAAGTATACGCTGTTTCCAATGATACGGTCATCGGCTCTGTTTTAGGTCAATCTGCGCCCACAAACATTCAGACCCCCAATCTGTACATTATTCCGATTACCACTCCTCCTTCTGTGGCTAATGGTTCGAAGTTTATGGTGTCTTTCACTGTGAAATCAGGACCTGCCGATACCGTTGCCATCTTTACTTCAAAATTTGGTTGCGGCAACCGCGAGTCCTTTGAAAAGTGGGATGACAATAATTGGTATGTCATGAAAACAGTGTATGGACAGGATCTTGATTTTTTAATGGGCGCTGTGCTGGTAGATAACGCCTCCCTGATGTCCGGAGAAACTTTCACTTCCTTGGCCTATCCCATGCCGGCAACAGACATGGTGACGCTTTCGGCCGGCATGCGCACCGGGGGGGTCTATAACTTCCTTCTTTTCAACGCTACGGGTGCTCTTGTTCAAAGTCGCAACTTAGGCTACGTGAATGCGGGCGGTTTTGCGATGAATCTGGATTTAACCCAACTGCCATCAGGTGTTTACAGTTATCGCCTGTTTTCAGGAGATGCTCAGAGTTTCGGAAAAATCATCAAAAAATAATTTTTCATAACAGAAATCTTTTTTCGGGCCCGGCTTCGCCGGGCTTTTTTTTAGCCTCCGGCATGAATAGATTCGCAGTATATTTGTTTAAATCTTTCAATGATGTTTCGTGGCGCCTTCATTATATTCTTTTTAATAATTTCACTCAAAGCCCGGACGCAGCAAGTGACCTGGTCTGAGCATGTGGCTCCGATACTTTATCAGAAATGTACTGGATGCCATCACAATGGTGGCATTGCTCATTTTTCCCTGATGCAATTTTCTGAAGCCGCGGTGGTGGCCAACGCCATAAAGCAGGCTGTAGTATCCAAAAAAATGCCCCCATGGCCACCGGATCCGGACTATTCCGTTTTCGCCCACGAGCGGCGCCTTTCCGATGCCCAAATAAGCACCATCGTGCAGTGGGTGGACGGCGGGGCTCCTGAAGGCAATCCAGCCCTGGCACCGCCTCCGCCTGTGTACACTCAACAGTATGATATTCCTCAGCCGGATGTGGTGGCCACCATGCCACAATACATCGTGAACACATCCAGCGATTTATACCGGTGCTTTGTGATTCCCGTGAATGCGGGTCCTGGTAATAAGTTTATTTCTGAAATGGAAATTGTGCCGGGCAATCCGTCCATTGTGCACCACGTGTTGGTGTATGCTGACGACAGCAACCAGCCTCTTCAAATGGATGCCAACGACCCGGAGCCGGGGTACACCTCCTTTGGCGGCACAGGTAGCAGCAGCTCCAAACTGATCGGGGGGTGGGTGCCCGGATCTTCCACTTTTAAATACCCCAGCGGCTTTGGGGTCAAAATTTCCGGCAATACCAATATTATTCTCCAAGTTCATTATCCGGCCGGGGTGAGCGGTCAGCTGGATACCACCTCCGTACGGATAAAATTTGCCACCGGGGCTGGTATTCGGGAAGTCTATATCAACCCTCTTATTAATCACGTTACTTCGCTGACTAACGGTCCTCTGGTCATTCCACCGAACGAAATCAAAACTTTTAATGCACAATTCACGGTGCCCGGCTATGATTTTTCTAATTTGTTCGTGGCGCCCCACATGCATTTGATTGGACGCTCTGTCGTGTGCTGGCTTGTGACCCCGGCCGGCGACAGTCTGCCTGTGATACGCATCAACAATTGGGATTTTCATTGGCAGGGTTTTTATTTTCATAAGAAATTACAGAGGGTGCCAGCCAATTCGGTGGTATATGCCCGCGCGGTGTACGATAACACCCCCAACAATCCCTTCAATCCCAACCAGCCGCCGGCCCTCGTGACGGCCGGGGAAGCCACGACGGACGAAATGTTCCTAATTTACTTCGGTTCAGCTATTTATTTTCCTGGAGATGAAAATATTGTCATAGATGATCAAACAGTGGGTGTGGAGAACCCCTCTTTTGAAGATATTATCAAGACCCCACAACTTTATGAACCTTTTCCCAACCCGGCATCTCATTCGGTTCAAGTGCAGGGCTATGTGCCGCGCGGCGGGGAAGCCCGGTTGATTCTCAGGGATTTGGGAGGACGGCCCGTCTTTCAAAAAACATTCCCGGTATCATCCGGTATTTTTTCAGAAAATATTGATTTGGAATCAATACCTGCGGGAAATTATCTCATATCATTGGATTTTGAAGGCATTTCTCGCACAAAAAATTTCGTGAAACTTTAGGGAAATTTTTCTATTCCCTGTTGTTCTTAGGATTTAACTCTTTTTCAAATCCAAATCAGGCCTTCCTCAGCCATTCCAAAAGGCACGGCCTTTCCCAATTGATACCTCCAGCCGCTTAGAAAGCATGATAAGGCATCGGCTTCGTGCCAGGATTGCAATACGGGCCATTGCAGATCCTCTGGAAACGAAAGTTCTGTGCAGGCTGCACATTCTTGGAGCGCGAGAATAAAAGCAGAAAGACATTCTTTCTTATCCTTATTTTCTTTTTTTACATACACGTGTTGCAAGCCCCACATGCGCACTAAGCCGGCCGGATAGGTTTCCATCACTTCCAGCCCTGCCGTTTTCCAACGCGCCGCCAATTGCATGGCCGAAGCCGTGAATCCGCCCAGAAACATAGGTGACATGGCTGATAAGGCTATATCCGCCTGGCGAAAATGGTAATCTTGGAATTTTTCAGGATTCCGGTAAATGCCGGGAAGGCTCAGCGGGGCGTCGATAAATATCCTGCTTAGCTTCAGTTCCAAAGCTTTTTCATAAATCCAGGCGTGGCCATCGGTGGAGGGCGGGGGTGTGAAAAATGTAAATCGGCCGTTTTCCTGCAACACACAAAGTACAGAGGTGCTCCTGAAACGGCTTCCCAAATCAAGACCTCCCAAACCAAGCTTGGCCATTTTTTATCAAAATGAACTTGGTCTGGGTGGAAAAGGTTTATTGTCCTGATGGTGGCTAAAAAACGCATCCATGTGGTCTGGTTTAAACGAGACCTTCGCCTCCAGGATCATGCGCCCCTGCAGGCCGCCTGCTCCCAGGACCTACCCATTCTTCTTCTGTTTGTGGATGAACCGGCTTGGCACAGGGACCCGCATTATGCAGTGCGCCATCACCGGTTCATTCTTCAAAGTCTGGCGGAAATGGATGCGGCGCTCCGGATCCTGGGCCCGGGCCGGATCTGTTACTTCAGAGGAGAGGCCCTTGAGGTTTTTCGTTTTTTATCGGAAAAATTTCAGATTGCAACAGTTTTCAGTTATCAGGAAACCGGTTTAAATTATTCTTACCAGAGAGATTTAAAATTAAAAAAATTCTTTCGGGATAAGGGTATTTTCTGGAATGAATTTCCGCGCGACGGCATTTTGAGAGGATGTGTGAACAGGGACAGGTGGCATTCCCAACTCAGGGCATTTTTAAATGCCCCTGTGGCTTCATGTGATGTTCGTCGGGCGCGCTGGCTTTCCATGGCAGATGTGGAATGGCCATGTCTTCCCGAAAAGATCTCAGATGATCCAGAGTTTCAAAAAGGGGGCAGGAGGGCAGGTCACCAGCGTTTGCAAGAATTTTTGAAGTCTGGAGCTTTTTTGGGCTATCGGCAAAATATTAGCAAGCCCGGAGAAAGCCGCAGCGCCTGCAGCCGGCTTTCGCCTTACCTGGCCTATGGCAACCTTTCGTCGCGCCAAGTATTTCAGGCTTTAAACCAGGCACGAAAAGAAACATCGCCTGCGGGTCGCGCACAACTTCAGGCGGTCGTAACCCGGCTGGTCTGGCGCAGCCATTTTATTCAGAAGTTTGAGTCGGAGTGCCGAATAGAGTTTGAACCATTTAATAAGGGTTTTAATAATTGGGCTCCGGAATTGCGGCCGGATTGGTTTGAAGCCTGGAAAGAAGGGCGCACCGGCTTTCCCCTGGTGGACGCCGTGATGCGTTGCCTTCAACACACCGGCTACATCAATTTTCGCATGCGGGCCATGGTGGTTTCTTTTTGGACCCATCTGCTGCTGCAGCCCTGGAAGCCGGCGGCAGTTCATCTGGCAAGGATGTTTCTGGACTTTGAACCGGGCATTCATTACCCACAGATCCAAATGCAAGCTGGTCTGACTGGAATTAACACGCTCCGGATATACAATCCAGAAAAACAGGCCCGTGACCATGATCCTCAGGGCCATTTCGTTCGGAAATGGGTTCCGGAATTGCGGCATCTTCCTCCGCCTTACATCTTAGCGCCCTGGCGCATGACGCCTTTGTAGAAAGCTTGGTATCTTCCGGCAGGTCGGTATCCGGAGCCTCTTGTTCCTCTGGAGCCGGCGCTTGAAAAAGCCAGGAAAATTCTGTGGGAAAGAGCCAGATGGCCGGGGGTTCAACAGGACGCTCAACGCATCCTCGGCCGGCATGTTAAAAGTGAAATGAGAAAACAACGGGAAAAAGATGCCGGGCCAGATGAACCCATTCTGGTGTAAAATTGTTTCTATATTAGTATTGAATACTATGAAAAAGACCGTTGCTCTGGTTTCCATTTCACTACTCTTCCTTTCATTGTTTTCATGTTCTATTCATAAACCTTTGTACACCAAAGGAATGTGGATTGAATGGTGGGCAGGTAGCACAGCCCCTCGTACCAAAACTTTAAATGAGTCAGACAAAATCAGTCTTATGAATTCTTCGGAGATCGTTCATCTAAATTTTTCCGAAGAGCCTCGGCTTGAAGCCTCTTTGGAAGCTTCAGGAACAACGCGTCCAACAGTACATCCCTTTGATAATGCATTGGATGAACACTCTCAATCTAAAACTTCGATTTTGGAAAGTGGGACTTCAAAACATCAGGAAGTTTTTCAGAGAAGAAAGAATAAAACCTTTAACATACAAGAGAAGACAGATCTGGTAGTTTCTGAAAAAACCACACTTTCCCCTCCTGTCAATTTATTTAAGGCAAATTCCGGACCAGGTGGTAAAAAACTGGAAATCATGAGCTTGCTGTCCATGATTTTTTCTATTTCAGGATTGATAATTCCCTACCTTGGCTTTGCGTTGATTGTTGCGGGCCTTGTGCTGGGCATTTTAGGTCTGCTTAAGATTAAGAAAAATCCAGAAGAGTACTGGGGTCGAGGCTTTGCAATTGCGGGAATTTCAGTCGCCGGATTCGCCATTTTGCTTTTTTTGCTATTGTTGGGTCTTGTGGGTTCCCTCTTTCTCCTTGGAGCGCTTTAAACAGTATCCATGAAGGTTCGTTCTACCTGATTAAAGATTATTATTCCGGCCAAAAGTTGAACCACAGCGAAAACTGTGCTGTATACTAGTCCGTACCAGGAGTGCACTCCGCTGCCTAAAAGGGCAAAACGAAACGACTCTACAATGGGTGAAATGGGATTAAATTCAATGATGGGCCTGTACAAATCGGGTATGGAAGATATGGGATAAATGACCGGCGTGGCATACATCAGCAGGGTGACGCCGAAGCCAATAAAAAATGTGAGGTCCCGGTATTTGGTGGTGAGGGAAGTGATGATGAGTCCAGCTCCGGCTGCCAAAGTTCCCATTAACACAAGTAGAATAGGCAGCAATGCGAGATGTGCATGAAACACAGGAGAAAATTCACCACGAACAGAAAAAATAATATACAGGAGGGCAAAAGCCAGCATCTGCATAAAAAACTTAAACAAATTGCTGGAAATGGCTGCAATAGGCACAGTGAGGCGCGGAAAATACACTTTCCCGAATAAGCCGGCGTTGGCTACAAAAGTGGTGGAACAAGCCTGAAAAGAGCCTTGAAAAAAATTCCAAATGCTGATACCAGCCATATAAAACAGCGGGGCGGGAACGCCCTCCGTGCTGATGCCGGCAATTTTGTTAAAGACCAATGTGAACATGGCCACCGTGAACAGGGGGCCCAGAAATAACCACAACGGCCCCAAAACCGTCTGTTTGTACACCGAAACCACATCCCGCCGGATAAAAATTAAGATCAGAAAGCGGTAGCGCCACAATTCTTTTAGCTTCAAGTCCCAAAGGGAGCGGCGTGCCGATATTATTTCCGTCCAATGCTCTGAACGGGATTCCGGTCTTTTGTCCATACCATGAAAACCGTCTCAAAATTAGGCCTGCTCAGGCTCTTTTATGAATTTATAGTAACTTTGAAAAAATCAGGATGCGCAGTAAAAGACTCAATAAAAGAATGAAAGTCAGGGTTCTGAATCCAAAATTTTGCCTTGCGATCTGTGGGGTATTTTTTTTTCAGTATTTGAAGTCCCAGCGGCCTACGCTCATCACACCGCAGCACGGGCTCTGTGCAGATCCGGCTTCCACGGTATTTTCCTGGGATGCTTATCCTGGCGCTACCAGTTATACCCTTGAGATTGCAACCCAGCCGGATTTTGCAGGAGCGGCTCAATACTCGGCGGCCACCACCTCTTACGCTCCTTCGCTTAGTTCGGGTCAGGCTTATTTCTGGCGCGTACGCGCCAACACATCGGGCGGTCCTTCGCAGTGGAGCTTTCCCCGGCTATTTCTGGCCTACACCCCCAACGATTTCAATGGATGCCTTTTTTGGGGATCGGCGCTGGGCTTAAACTTACCCAACAACTCAGGTGTGCAGACCTGGCCGACGCTATCTTCCTCGGGTCAAAGTTTATTTCAAAACACACCGGCAAAGCAACCAATTTATAAGACTTCTGGGGGATTCCGCAATTGGCCCAGGATTTTTTTTCCTGGTAATTCGGAGTATTTCACATCTAACATTACCACGGCCCAAATACCCAATAACAGCCCCATGCAGATATTTCAGTTCGGCAAATGCTACAACCAAAGCCTGGGCTTCCTGTATTATATCGGAAATGCTGGAGTTTTATCGCCCACCTACACATGCCGATGCGCAGCCACCGAGCAAAACGACGGCCGTTATCGGGCCCTGGCTTACGATGGCGCTCTGAGCGCTTTCACGTTTGACTTCTTTACTCCCAATTCATCCCATGCGCTTGTGACAGTATCCGACGTTCCGGGTGGGAATGCGCGCATTTTCAAAAACAGTGTGCTTCAAAACAGTTCTCTGTCCGCCCCTGTGCCTGTGAATGCCGCGGCCACCCTGAAGCTGGGCGCCGATCAAGCGGGCAGTTTGCCAGGCTATTTTGAGGTTCAGGAATTTTTGGTGTACAATTCCAATCTCACCGATACTCAAAGAACAATAATTGAAAAATATATCTTAGATAAATATGCACCACCGGTAAATCTGGGTCCGGATCTCGTAGCCAATGGGATTTGTACCAACACACTGCTGGATGCAGGAAATTATTTTGCCTCGTATCTATGGAGCACAGGCGCCACCACGCCCACCATCACCGTCACCTCGCTGGGCACCTACTGGGTGCAGGTGACAGACCCCTTCGGCCGGGTGAGTGCGGATACCATCCGCGTGCTGCCACCCTTTAATTTTTATCAACTGAACGACGGTTATTTATGCAGCGGATCCACCCTGGTGTGGGACCCGAATGTGCCGCCGGGCTACACCCTCACCTGGTCAGATGGTTCATCGGGGTCCACCCTGTCCATCACACAGCCTGGGAATTACTACCTGACAGTGACCGATGCCAATAGCTGCTCTTTTCATTCCGATACTGCCACTCTGATTCTCGATCCATTTCCAACAGCCGATCTCGGCAGCAATCTCACACTCTGCGCAGGAAACTTTTTAGCCTTCGACCTCCCGGTGGGCCCTGGCGCTCAGTTTCAATGGAGCAATGGCGCCAGCGATACGTTATTGGTGGTCAATACTTCGGGGACCTACTGGGCCATTGCCACCAATGCCAACAACTGTACGGCATCCGATACAGTGCAGGTGACAATATCGGGCACGGCGCCCCTGGTGGACTTCTCCACCAGCACCCGCTGCGCGGGAGATACAATATTGTTTAATTCCATTGTCAACGGCAACATTCTTAGCTATCAATGGCAGTTTGGAAGTGGTATCACAAACTCTCAACCCAACGCGGCTTTTCTTTTTACCTCTCCGGGTCCCAGGTGGGTCACATTGAAGGTGGTGGCCCAAAGTGGCTGTACCGGACAGAAAACAAAAGTTCTTAACATTCTGCCTCAGCCCAATGCTTCGTTTTCTTTTACCACGGATCCCTGCATGTATGACACCACTTTTTTTCAGGATCTAAGCACCATGCCAGGCGGCAATATCATCCAATGGCAATGGAACTTCGGCGATCCCGGGTCGGGATCACTGAATTTTTCTTCCCTCCAACATCCTCATCATCTGTACACGGCGGCCGGAGTCTATTCTGTGACTTTGAAATCTTTTAATGACTCACTGTGCAGCCGTTCGGTGACTTTGCCTGTGTTCGTATTACCATCCGCTATTCCGGACTTTGTGTATGACCGCACCTGTATCCAGGAACCAGTGAAGTTTAACGCCCAAGTGACTTTGCCACCGGGTGTTTCACTTTTGGGATACCTGTGGAATTTTGGGAATGGAAATGCATCCACCCTACCCAATCCCCAACAAACGTATCCGGCTGGTACCTACACAGTGAGCCTTAGAGTGAATACCATAGCCAATAATAAAGTGTGCAAGGCTTTCGCAGTTAAAACCTTGAATATTAATAAAGACGTCACGGCGGGTTTTGAGCTTCCCGACAGCGTGTGTGCCGGCACTCCTGTGATTCTATTAGATACCGGCAGCGCTCAAAACGATGTGGTGGCCTTACGCCGTTGGCGTATTAGCGATCTCGGGGTGCTCACCGGCCAGAATATATCCTACAGCTTTCCTCAGGAAATTTCGGGTTGGCGTACCATACGGCTTGTGGTTCAGACGCTGGGGGGATGCCTGGATTCTGTGCAGAAAATGGTTTTTGTTAAACCTTCTCCCAAAGCGCTTTTTGAAATCATTCCCGCTGGCGGTCCGGCCCCTTTGCCGGTGAGTTTCACCAACGCTTCGCAGGGGGCCTCCGGCTATTCCTGGTTTTTGAATGGCAGTCCGTTGTATTCCGGGTTTCTGCCTCCCGATATTACCCTCACCCAGGAGGGCCTTCAAACGATCACCCTAGTAGCCACAGGGCCTAATGGTTGCCGCGATACGCTTCACAGAGTGATCACTCTGGATCCTCCGGGTATTGGACTCAGGATTCTTGGTTTAAAGTGCGAAAAAGAAGAGGATTTCCTCACTTTTCAGGTGACCCTGCTCAACGGAGGTTCCACGGAAGTGAGTTCGGCAGAACTTTTGGCCACCGGTGGCCTGGAATCCTATCTTTTACATGGATGGAACGGAGTCTTGCCGCCCGGCGATTCCCTCACTTTTGTCTTGAATTCAGCATTACGTGTTTCGCCTGAAGTGGCGTTTTGTTGCGTGACGGTGGATAATTACAATCAGGGGATTCAACTCCCCGATTCCGTGCGCACGGTGTGCAGCCCTCTCATTTCCGACTTCTGGGTTGGCATGCCTTATCCCAACCCCGCTACAGGTGAGAATATCGGGGTATTCGTGTTTTTACCCTGGACCGATGACGTTTTAATTTCCATTCAGGATGCTGCGGGACGTCGGGTTTACAGTCAATTTTTTGAAAAACATCCGGCCGGGTTGCACAACTTTCAATTTTCACTTCCCGATTTTCGTTCTGCAAGTCTTGTGCTCCGGTTGGAATACCGGGATCAAAAAGTGGCCAGAAAAATTCTTTTTAAGAAATAATCTAAGTAAAGAAAAAGCCCTGTCACTCGTTTTTACGACGGCGTCCAGGGAGTGGCTTTTGACCTTTCTGATTCTTGGGATTAAGACTGTCGAAGGCAAACAACAGGGAAAATCGTAGGGTGTTTTCCAGAGGATGCCGTTGTATGATGGGAACCAGATAAGATACATCCAGGCCAAAAGCGCTATAGCGCACCCCAAAGCCAAGGGTCACAAATTTCCGGTTGCCTTTTTGCCGGGCTTCGTTGAAATAACCCACTCGTGCCGAGAAAATATCATTGTACCAATACTCCAGCCCTGTGGAAATCATGATTTCTTGGAGTTCTTCTCTAAAGCCGCCCGGGGCATCAAAAAAGGAAGTGAACATCCCGTCCAGCACGCCCCGGTTAGGATCCCGTCCAGCCACATACACGCGGGAGCCATCCGGGTTGTTGACTGGATTGCCCGTTGAATCTACCTTATACACAGCCGGCGAGGGCACCAGAAGTTTATTCATATCCACGGCCAGCAGCAATGAATTGTAATCATCGATTTTCATTTGCAGAGATGGCCCTATGCGAAAATTCATCGGGATGTAATCCGCCCGGGAGCCTTCTGAATATCGGATTTTGGACCCCAGGTTAGTGAAAGCGGTTCCAAACCGAAAGATAATGGGCCTTTTGGCAATGGTCCAGTTTTCATTTTGGTAAAAAAGACCGATGTCGCCGGCGCCGGCTTTGCCCGGAAAGGTATTGGCGCCGGCCACGGGCACGCCCAGGGTCAGATTAGAGTAAATAAAACGGAAAGCCACGCCCATGCTCAGGTTGTCAATCAGTTTCATGCTGTAGCCGGCGTCGATGGCAAATTCGTTGGGCGTGTAGTTGCCGATGGGGGTTCCAAAATAATCCGTAAACTGAATACTGCCCAGATTGAAATAACGCAACGACCCCACGAGAGCGCCGCGGTCGCTTTTGCCAAGTTTTTGATAAAAAGACAGGTAGGCCATGTTGATATCCGGCACCAGATTGCGCAACCAGGGAGAATAGGTCAGAGAAATGGCGGTACGTCGCGTGCCGAAGGCGGCTTTGGCCAGGTTCCAGTGCATGGAGTTGGCATCGGCCTCTGTGGCCACACCGCAGTCGCCCATGCCTCCGGCACGGGCATCCGGCGCGATGGAAAGAAAGGGTACGGCCGTGGTAATGGTGTTGATGGTGCGTCCTTCCTTAAATGTGTTTAAATATTCTTCCCGCGTTTGGTATTGGGCTTGTAAGGAAAGAACAGAAGTTAAAAAGCAGAGGGCGACGCAACAACCGTGGAAAATCTTCATATTAGGAAAGTGCAAAATTAATTGAGGATGCCTTCTTAACTGAGTTTTAAGAAAATTATTGTTTTCAGCCTTTTAAAAAATAACAAGTTTTGAACCCGCCCGGGCCGTGCGTCCTTTTTCATCCGTGATTTCCACAGTGTAAGGATATACCCCCGCTGCCACTTTCACCCCTCCGGTTGTACAGTTCCAGCTGAGATCAATACTGCGGTATCCGGTGTTGAGAAGGTCTTTGGATTGCTGATGAATAAGCCGCCCCTGGAGGTCGAAAATCCGCAATTCTGCCTTCAGATAATGGCCGGCCAGGTTGTGGTTAAAGCTAAAGGTCACTTGGTCCGTGGCTGGATTGGGATAAGCGAAAAGGTGGTTGAGCACCAGGCGGCTGTTGTCAAGGGTAAAGTGGATAAATGCATCCGAAGGATTGTTACAGTTGTCCCAGGCCACCACACGCAGGAGGTAGTTCCCGTCCGGCACATCGCCCAGGGGCAGTTGAGCGCTTCCGCGGGTATAACTGCCGGGCTCATAATTAAAAAATTCGTTCAAGACATAGGTTTTATTTACAGGGCCTTCCAGGATCGCCACCAGGTCATGTCCGATGCCGGCTCCGGTGGTGTTGATACCATCTGTATCCTCGGCGCGGACGTACACAGCGAGGTGGGTGCCCGCCACGGCGCCTGGCATGTACAACGTGTCGTTCAGAAATACCTCAAGGTCAGGTCCTTGAGTGTTAGGGCAATTATCCGAAGAGCCTCCAATCCAGAATTCCTCATAACCGTGGGCGTCGGTGAAGCCATTTTCGGCATACATGCTCATGCGGCCTTTGCCTAAGGTAAAGTTGATGTCGATCGGCACTTTGAATGTGACAGACCACTGGCCATTTTGTACCAAACCTTGGCCTCTGAATACGATACTGCGGTCCACCTGGAAATTGATTTTTTTCGCAGGCGGATCGTTTTGCAAAGTGGAGGATTTGCCCGGCTTGTCGAACTGGGTGAAGTACACGCGGCCGTTAAAGTCGCTGAGCAGCTGGCCATCGCGGTTTTCCACCACCCCTGAAATGGTCACCAGAGATGTGGCTTTCATGATGGTATCGGCGGGATCCCCATCCACGGCAATTTGGGTCGCTTTCACAATATGTTCAGGATAGGCCAGACGCTGCGAGGGATCTCCAAAAAGCAGCATGAGAGGGTAAGTGCCTCCGAATTGGTTTTTGCTTTTTGCCAGGATGTCGCCCAGACGTGGCATATCAGAGATGCCGGAATAGGTAGCCAGATTGCGTATGATGTTTTGATTAAAAGAACCGATGACGCTGGTGGGCCGGGTGGTAGAAATGAGCCCGATGGCCCCGCCTGTGGGAAGCTCCAACAGCCGCTCGCCTCCAGAGCGCAGCCCCGGATCGTCAAAACGTGTGAACGTGCATGTGGCCGTGTAATAGAGGGGTAGCGCATATTGGTTCGTGAGGGCATCAATTTGATTCATGCCGAGGATCCTTTCGCTGGCCCAGCCGGTCTCTCCGCCATGGCCTACATAAGAAATGAAAAGAGACCCGAGATTCATACGGAGGTCCAACTCTCTTTGGGCATCCGGATACCGTTGGCCTGATGAAATCACCTGGCGGTAGGCATCCAGATAAATTTTGGAACGATTCCAAACCGGAAACTGGCTTTTTAAAATTCCGCTCATGTCTTCTGAAGTATTCACAAAAATGTCTTCCCAGTTGTCATCCATATCGTCTGCCACAAAAAGGAATTCGTTGCGCCAGGGTCTTAGGGCCAGGGGCGAGGAGGCGTAGGCAATCAGTTTATCCACCACGTGGCGCGCTTCTTCCGGACTATCGATGGTGAGGCGCCCGACGGCAATATCTTGTCGCGCAGCGCCGTATACACCTGTTTCCATGAGGCCTGTGCCGGGTTTCAGGAAGGCAAAAAACTCATCGCTCCCATAACTGCTTCCATTGCGGCTCAAGGAATTGATGGTTTGATAGGTCGGCACAAAATTGGTGTTGATATTGATTCGTTGGGAGCCTTGCTCGCGGTAGGTGCGGTTTAAGTGGGTTTTGTAGTCGTAGCTGGCATCGCCAAACAACAGGAGATAGCGCGGCATTTTATGGCCTTGCAGGCTCCGCTGATAAAACATTTGAAGAAAATTCCGGATGGCGCTAATGTCCTGTTGTCCGTGGGAGAATTCATGATACACTTGCAGCGTGGTGACGACGGCGGTCTGAAGGCCATCGTGTTTTTGACGGAAATCTGCGAGGCGCCGGGCCTCGGACTCAAAATCCGGGGGGGTGAGTATGATCAGGTCCGGCGCGTCCAGGGCATGAAGATTCTGTGGTTCAATGCGCCCCAAGAAGGAAGGCCTATAGGCGTCCTCATTGCGAAACACAACGAACCTGGGCGGTTGGGGGCCTCCGACCGTTTTTAAAATATTCCCGCTCATAGGGATTTCTTTCGGCCCTTGAAATTGGGTCACTTCCCACACCCTCACACCGTTCAACTGACCGGACAATTGAAAATCCACCCGCCCTTTTCCAACGGTTCCGCTGTGCCACACGAAGAGTTGCTCCCCATCGGATTTCACCGCCCATCGTTCGGCACAGATTTCAAGGTAATCCAGCCAGGCCGCTTCGCAAGTGTTGTCCGCTTTGATAATTTGAATTTGTAAGGAGTTCCCGGATACGGGGATCGATCCGCAGCGCACATCCTGGGCCGCCAGCGCGCCTTCGTAATGGCTGGAAACCGTAGGCGGATTGTGCAGCAGGGCCTGCATTCCATTCACCCGAACATACATGCTGCCGGGCGTGCTGAGACATCTTTCCGCCACGGCCGACCGCAGTCGAATAGGCTTCCCGGTCATTTGGGGAATATTAATACTAAAATTGTGCTGGTTGATCACGTCAAACCGACGCCAAAACCACTGCCTTCCGGAACGGATGAGGTTCACCGAGTCTTTTTCCAGAAGGATCAAATCTTCATAAGCAGAAAGCACGGTGTCCGGCGGACCCATGGAGGGCGGGAGCGTAGGTATTCTCAGGCCGGATTCAGCGCCGCCAAAATTTAAAAAATATATTGCGGTATCGGTGTAGATGTTGTTGGTGTGCGCAAATTTCAGACAACTGTTGTCAAAGTCCCATCGAACCGGGCCCTTACCGAAAAAAAAGATGCGGTCATCTCCGTCGAACAGTTGGTTGCCATTGTTGTCCACAATGTAGATGGGAATTTCCAGGACATCATCCACAGGGGTGGAGTCTGAACGCTCATACAGCATTCCGCCGCCGTGACCGAACATCCGGATTCCTTGAATGGCTTGGCCTATTATGGGCACACCCCATTGCTGCAAATCCATTGCTGAAACGGCGTAAACCCCGTCTTTATCAACTCCCAGTTTGTACCAATGACCTGAAGCCAGCTGCGAGGTGGATTTATAGATGTATTGGCACCAAGCAAACAAAGGCCAGACAAAAACAGCCGTGCCGAACAAGGCAGACCGAAAGAATAGTAAATGAAAAGGCACAGGCCGCATAGGCTTGGTAGTTTAGAATTGATATTTAACGCAAAAGAAACACTTTTCGTACCAATTGCGCAATGATTTGTATTGAGCGGGAACGGGCTAATGAAGGACTTTGTTTTAAGAACTTTTGAGAAAAGAGGCCAGACCGCCCATAAGCTCAACATACTTTTAATGGGAATTCAGGAGAAACTCCATTGCAAAAAAATAAATAAATGGTTTTCAGAATTTTGGATTGAATAATCAGAGAGAGAAACACCGGCATTTTTTGGCTTTATGTCTAAAATTTTATACCTTTGAGATGGTTTTTGAAGTGTAACAATTTAAAACAATTGTCGTTAATAACGTAACTTTACCGTCCTGATGCACCTTTATCCGAAAGCCACACTCTTTGTTCTGGTGGCAGCGACAACCTGGCTCTTTCAGTCTACGGCATCTGCACAGGATCCGCAGTTTTCCCAATTTTATGCCAATCCTCTGTATCTGAATCCGGCTTTTGCCGGCTCGGCCCGCTGCCCTCGCTTCAGCTTGAATTACCGCAACCAATGGCCGGCTATTTCGGGCAATTTTGTCACCTACAGCGCTTCATATGATCAACATATCGACGCCATACAGGGCGGCATTGGCGTCAATGCCTTCGTAGATATGTCGGCCAACAATACTCTGCGGACCACCTATGTGGGCGCCATGTATTCTTATTTGCTGAATATCAATCGCAAACTTTCCATGCGCTTTGGCCTTCAGGGATCCTATGGGCAGCGCAACATAGATTGGAGTAAACTGACTTTCGGCGATCAGATTGACGCCCGCTACGGGTTCATTTACAATACTCAGGAGCAAAGGCCTTTGGAAGTGACCCGCTTTTTTGATGTAAATGCCGGAACCATTATTTATTCCGATAAGTTTTATGGAGGTGTGGCCGTGAGTCATTGCACCCAACCCAACGAAGGTTTTCTGGGACTGAGCCGCCTTCCATTAAAAGTAACGGTGCACGCCGGCGCTGTATTCCCGCTGAACCAACGCAGCAAATACGTTTCCCCGGCTTCCATCTCTCCCAACATTCTGTTCCAAATGCAGCAAAATTTTCGCCAGCTCAACATTGGGTTTTATGCCACGAAAGGTGTTTTTGTGGGGGGGCTTTGGTATCGTAATTTGGATGCTTTCATTTTGCTGGCAGGTATTCAAAAAAATAATTTTAAAGTGGGGTATAGTTATGATTTCACAATTTCCAGACTTACCAATCGGACGGGGGGAGCGCATGAAGTGTCGCTCGGCTTTATCATTCCATGCCGGCCGCCTATACGTCGTTTCCGCACGGTACGTTGCCCTTCCTTCTGAAAAATCATAACCTTTTTGCAATAAAATCGTAAAATATTCAGTTAGTAAATTAGTCTTACACACATCCCATGAACATCAGAAGTTTTGTGGCCCTTGCGTTCTTGTCTTTCTCTCTTGCAGCCATCCTGGCATCCTGCAGGGGCGAAGTGTCTGCCACGACAGGTTGGGCTTACAACGACAAACGCAACGGTGGTTTTGAAAAAGTTCCATATCTGGAACAGGAAACCGGCCCCGGCCTCATCCTGATTGAAGGCGGCACATTCGTCATGGGCCGCACGGAACAGGATGTCATGTACGACTGGAACAACATGCCACGCCGTGTTTCCGTCCACACGTTTTACATGGATGAAACGGAAATCACCAATCTGGATTACCGTGAATACCTGTACTGGATTTACAGGGTTTGGAAAGAGGATTATCCTGAAGTGTACAGAAAAGCGCTTCCGGATACCTTGGTGTGGCGTTCCAAACTGGGATATAACGAGCCCTATGTGGAATGGTATTTGCGGCATCCCGCCTATTCCGAGTATCCGGTGGTGGGGGTGAATTGGATACAGTGCAATGATTATTGCACCTGGCGTACCGACCGTGTAAACGAAGTGATTCTGATTCGGGAAAATATTCTTAAAACCAACCCCAACCAAAAAGCCGAGGACAACTTCAACACCGAAGCATATTTGCATTATCAATATCAGGGCCTCACCACCAAACAGGGAGGGCTTATTGATTTGAACCCGAACGGACAGGGAATTCGAAATGTCCGTATGGAAGACGGTATTCTCCTGCCCCGTTATCGCCTCCCAACTGAGGCTGAGTGGGAATACGCTGCCTTGGCTCTTATTGGAAACACTGATCCTGAAACAGACAGAGAAATCATTAAGGATAGAAAAATGTATCCTTGGACAGGCCATATTGCCCGCAATCCCAACGATGCCTTTAAAGGAGACTTTCTGGCCAACTTTCGTCGCGGGCGCGGGGATTATATGGGTTCGGCCGGTCGCCTGAACGACGCTGGTTTCATTACCACTCCTGTGTATAAGTACTGGCCCAATGATTATGGCCTGTACAATATGGCCGGCAATGTGGCGGAATGGGTGATGGACACTTACAGGCCTCTTTCACTTATGGATATGGATGATTACAATCCGTTCAGGGGCAATATTTTCAAAAAGAAACTATTAGATGCTGATGGTAATGTGGATGAAAAAGATTCTTTAGGACGCATCCGGTATGTGCCTGTCACCGAGGATGAGAACATCGAACGTCGCAACTACAAAAAGTCTGATTACAGGGATTATCAAGATGGAGATTTCAATTCCTCTCTTTATTATGATGATGAAGAATTTGCTGATCCCTCCAAAAGAGATAAGCTCATGTATCAGCAATTTGATGACGGACAATGGAGTGTTTACCGTCTTATTGATGACAAAGCAAAAGTGGTGAAGGGCGCCTCTTGGAAAGACCCCGCTTATTGGATGGTGGCCGGAACCCGCAGGTGGCTTGATGAAAAAGCCTCCACGGACTGGATTGGCTTCCGTTGTGCCATGGATCGTATGGGAAGTCCAGTAGGTCTTGGAAAAGGTAAAACCAAGAAAAAGAATCTGAAGGATGTCGGGCCAAAGAAGATGAAAAAAGGCAAAAAACTTCTGAGTAAGTAAGGGCCACCTATTTGTTTTGATTAAAAGCCTTCTGAATTTGGAAGGCTTTTTTATTTTAGTGCTGTGAAAGAGGGTTTTCAACTATTGTTGATTGCTGTTCCTTTTTTTGTGGTTTCGATTGGTCTGGAAGTTTATTTGGATAGGATGAATGGATGGCGCTACTATAATAGCCTCAAAGATTCTGTTTCTAACCTGTACATAGGTCTGGGCGAAGTATTGCTAAGCCTGGTGATTAAAGGCGCCATGATATTTCTTTATGATATTGTGTTTAAAAATGCTTCCTTGTACACCTTTCCAGATAATTTTATTACTGGATTTGTTTTCTTCATAATTTTCGACTTTATATATTATTGGGCGCATCGCCTTGGACATGAAGTGAATATTATGTGGGCGGGCCACGTTCCCCACCATAGTTCAGAATATTTTAATTTAACCGTGGCTTTACGCCAACCTTGGTTTCAAGTTTTAACTACATGGTTTTTGTTTCTGCCTCTTGCTATATTGGGCTTTAGTACCCGAGTTTTAGTGATTGTTTCAGCCCTAGACATTCTGTATCAATTCTGGATCCACACCCCCTACATCGGTAAAATGCCGCGCTGGTTTGAATTTATTTTCAACACACCTTCCCATCATCGGGTGCATCATGGCCGGCAGAAAAAATACCTGGACAAAAACCACGGCGGGGTGCTTATTATCTGGGATCGTCTGTTCGGTACTTTTCAGGAAGAGGAGGAAACCCCGGATTATGGCATCACACAGCCTCTCCATTCCTTCAGCCCTTTCCGGGCTAATTTTCATCATTTTGGTGCCATTGTCCGGGCTCTTCCAAGGGCTTTTGCGTCGGGGAAGGTGAGTGCTGCTTTTTTAGCTTCTCCTGCGGCTTTTAATCAACACTTTCCCGACACCAACTCGGCGCCATCCCCATCAGAGGATGCTTGGGCCTCTAAGTCCATGGGCGCTTTTATTATTTGGCATTTAGTCCATGCTCTCACGCAAGGTATTTGGCTTATGGGGAATGCCTCTGCGCTCCCCCAAAACTATGTTTTAATGACGTTGGGTTTCCTCATGGCTCATATTGCCGGTGCAGGCTTTATCCTGGATAAAAAACCGATTGCCCGAATTTGGGAGAATTTTCGCTTGACGGGAGTAATGGTTTTAGGTAGTGCCCTTCTGATTTTCAGGCCCGAATTGCCTCTTCCAGGTTCCTTTTGGGCTGGAGTATATCTGATCGTCTTTGCCGTGATATCATGGGCTTGGTTTCAGGCTTCATCAAAGCCTCGGCTGGCATAATTCGGTGAGAACTCCCTGTGCATCTTTGGGATGCACGAAGCACACCCACATATTCTCCGCGCCGGGCTTGGGAGTTTCGCTTAAAAGTTTAAAACCAGCCTCCTGAAGGCGCTGCATTTCGGCCACAATGTTTTCGGTCCTATAGGCCACATGGTGTAAGCCTTCTCCTTTTTTTTCAAGAAATCGCGCCACAGGGCTTTCGGGATGAAGCGCTCCCAGCAGTTCAATTTTATTGGGGCCTACTTTGAAAAAAACGGTTTTCACGCCTTCGCTTGCCACTTCTTCCTCGGCATAGGGTTCTACCCCTAAAAGACGGCGGTATTTTTCACGGGCGCTTTCCAAATCATGTACAGCAATACCGATATGTTCAATATGAGATAGATGCATACGTGGCACGAAATTAGTAGCTTTGAGCTGTGGCAGTGAAGCTCGTTCTACTTTCAGTTGGTCTTTTGGCAGTGGCTTTTGCTGGTCTTGCCGTGAAATTAATTTTTCGAAAAAACGGAGAGTTCGCAGGCACGTGCGCCAGCCGCAATCCTATGCTCAGCGATGGAGAAGTATGCGGTTTTTGCGGAGCGCGACCCGGCGAGGCCTGCGCAGGGTCTGAAAAATCTAATCCCTGACGGCTTCCAGCCGGGGCTTAATACCTTCGGAAGCATACGTGATATAAGCTTCCTGATAGCCTGATGAAATCATAAACACCTCGGCGTCATTGTATTTTTTTAGCCAATCCAGGGTCTGTGTGTTGCCCATAACCATAAAAGCTGTGGCCAGGGCATCAGCCCGGGCGCAGCTGCCGGAAAAAACGGATATGCTAAGCAGATTGTGCTCCACAGGGCGTCCGGTGAAGGGATTAATGGTGTGGGAATAGCGCAAGCCATCCTTTATATAAAACTTTCTGTAATTGCCAGAGGTAGCCAGAGCCATGTCGCTGAGATTGACCACCGCATAAAGATTTCTTTCCAGATTGTTGTCGGTGGGTTTTTCAATACCGACACGCCAGGGTTTCTTTTTTGTATTGAGACCCCGCGCCCGGATCTCCCCACCCACTTCCACCAGATAATTATGGGCCCCACGTGCATCCAACAAACCACAAATAAGGTCCACTGTATAGCCTTGGGCAATGCCGTTAAAGTCCAACTGAAGACCGGGACGTGCTTTGAGGCAATAGATTTTGCCCTCCAAGGTGTCCAGACGGATGTCTTCGAACCGGATGAGCTGGGCCAGAGAATCACCCCCCGGAATGGACCTCAACATAGTAGGAGGGCCACCCGCAGGATCAAACCCCCAAAGTTTTACCAAAGGAAAAACGGCTGGATTAAAAGCTCCCCGGGTCTCTTCGAAAATTTTTTTTGAAAGAAGAAAAACCGAAGCAAAAAGGGTATCCACTTCCACGCCTTCCCGGGCATTATTGAAGCGCACAATCACAGAATTGGAGTCGTAGAGTGAACAAGCCCGGTCCATGGCGTTGAAAATTTTTTCCACTTCTCCTTGCAACATACCGGCGGACGAGTCATAGGTGATCTGAAAGGTGGTGCCCTGGGCATATCCGCTCAGAGTGTGCATGGGCAAGGTATCCGGCGCGCTGCAATTCCAAAAGAATAAAGGAAGCGACCAGGGAATAAAAAACCACTCCCTGATGATTTTACAAACGCTCAAAGACATGGAGCTATTATTCGGCCAATACTTTCTGGGAAGGGGTGCCAATGGGATCGGGCACGACCCGTCGGATGGGCCGAAGCCAACTTTTAAGTTTCATACGCAGGACCCCCAGCATGGCTTCGCGCACGATGGAAGAAGACATTTTGCTGTGGCCTTCCATACGTTCCGTGAATATGATGGGGACTTCCACGAGTTGAAAGCCCATTTTCCATGCTAAAAATTTCATTTCAATCTGAAAGGCATATCCTTTGAAGCGCAACTTATCCAACTGAATATGCTCCAGAACACGCCTTCTGTAGCATTTGAAACCGGCCGTGGCGTCGTGAATAGGCAGTCCTGTCACAAAGCGCACATACCGCGAGGCAAAATAGGAAAGCAACACGCGGGACATAGGCCAATTCACTACGTTGACGCCGGTGACATATCGGCTGCCAATAGCCACATCCGCCTGGCGCTGCACACAGGCTTCCCGAAGACGGATAAGATCCTCCGGATTATGGGAGAAATCACAATCCATTTCGAAAATAAATTCATAGTGCCGTTCCAGAGCATAACGGAATCCGGCGATATAAGCCGTGCCCAACCCCTGTTTACCGGCCCGTCGCAAAAGGTGGAGTTTTCCCGGATATTCCTTTTGGAGCCGTTCCACGATCTCGGCTGTGCCGTCGGGGGATCCATCGTCGATGATAAGAAGGTCAAAGGGGTATTCCAGAGAAAACACGAAACGCACCATGCGTTCCACGTTTTCCTTTTCGTTGTAGGTGGGTATGATGACGATGGAATCTGTCACGGGCAGCTGATGTACAAATATCAGGCAAAAATTTTACGGGCTATCACCTCTTTCATTATTTCGTTGGTCCCGGCATAAATGCGTTGCACGCGGGCATCGGCCCAGGCCCGGGCCACACGGTACTCCCAGATGTATCCATATCCGCCGTGCATCTGCACGCATTCGTCCAGCACGCGGCACTGCATGTCCGTCATGGCGTATTTGGCCATGCTGGCTGTGGCTGCGTCCAGCTTGCCTTCCATATGGAGTTCAATACAGCGCTCTAAAAATATGCGTCCCATTTGCACTTCCGAAAAACACTCCGCCATTTTGAATCGAGTGTTCTGAAATTCGGAAATGCTTTTACCAAAAGCTTTGCGTTCTTTACAGTATTGGAGAGTTTCCAGTAAGGCGCCTTCGGCGGCGGCCAGAGCGCCTAAGGCTACCACCAGACGTTCCTGGGCCAGTTCGGTCATTAAGTATTTAAATCCTTCCCCCTCCTGGCCCAATAAATTTTCAACGGGGACGCGCACCTGGTCAAAAAATAATTCGCAGGTATCCTGGGCGTGCAATCCCACTTTTTCAAAAGGCTGTCCTTTGGAGAATCCGGGCGTTTCGGCTTCTACCAGCAAAAGGGAAATGCCTTTGGCCCCCAGAGCCGGATTCGTTTTTACGGCCACTACCACCAAGTCGCTGAGGTAGCCGTTTGTGATAAACGTTTTAGATCCATTCACCACGTAATGGTCCCCATCGCGTAGGGCCGTGGTTTTGATACCTTGGAGGTCGCTGCCGGCGCCGGGTTCCGTCATGGCAATCGCCAGGATCAGTGCGCCGGAAAGGAGGCCAGGATAGTATTTCTTTTTTACCGTATCGGAAGCATAGTGCTTGATGTACGGGAAAACGATATCGTTGTGCAGCGAAAATCCAATGGCCGGCCCGGCATAGCCTGCTTTTCCGATTTCATCAATCAGGATGGCGCTGTAGCGAAAATCATTCAAGCCCAGCCCTCCAAATTCCGGCTCGGCATCCATACATAAAAAGCCAGCCTCTCCCAACTTGCGCCACACCTCGCGCGATACCTTATGATCCTTTTCCCACCGGGCGTGATACGGAGCTATTTCCCGCGCCACAAAATCAGCTACAGACTGCCTGAAAAGCGCATGCTCATCCGTGAAGATTGTATAGTCAACAAACATCAGGTCTGCAAAATTAACAGCTAACAGCAACGCTCATAATTGATTTAGGGTAGGTTCTTTCTTCAATATCATGATAAGTTCTGTAATTTTTTAGAAAAAGGAGTTTTGACCATCCATTGAAATTTTTTGGGGCGGACAGTCTGCGCCACTTACATTCACATAAATCTGTACCCCTTAAACTATCCCAAATGCTGAAAAAGTCCTCTGCGTGTTAAACCATAATTTTGCACAAAGAGGTTTGGTGTATCGTGTGATTTTGAAAGCAGCGGTGATTTTCTTGGGGGCGAGCCTTGGGGGCCTTTCTGTGCGTGGTCAAACGGCACTGATTCTTGGCGATTCGCACACTGTAGGGGATTTTGGCGAATACCTTCACCGTCAAATTCATGCCCTGGGGCGGTATGACGTACTGTCCTTGGGACTTGGCGGAGCAGGCAGCTATCATTACACAGTGCCACTAAAAAATTTTTGCTGTGGTTTTCGCTTGAGGGAATCCTGTCGGGGGGAAAGTTTGCCCAAAAATCAGAAAGTGCGGGTGCTGGAAGAGGGGTTCGGCGCCAGCCAGGAATATGTGTTGCCTGGTTTTGGAAGCCGCTTGGAACGCTGGGTGGAAGCCTACCGACCGGAATTGATTATAGTGGCTTTGGGTTCTAATTTCACCAATGCTCACAGCCAACTTTTAAAGTTGTTGCGGAGCGCCAACCCACAGGCTCGTATCGTGTGGGTTGCGCCTTTCCGGCGGACCGATTATGAAAAACGCCTGGCTCTTATAGAAGCGGCTGCACGACGGGACGGCGGCACAATAGTCATACGATCCGATGATATCCTTGGTCACGACACTTTGAAAACCGCGCACTTTTCCGGGACCCTGGCCCGAAGATGGGCGGCCGCCATTGCCGAACGATTAAAGGAGCAGCTTTAAATTGAATTAAGATTCCCTCAACAAAAATGTAAAGACTTGTGCAAGTATTTCTTATTTCCTTTGCGGAGAATTTCATGTGCTTATGAGAATACAATTCTACTTTTTTCTTGGCGCTCTTTTTTCTTTAGTAAATATCTCAGGAGTGCGTTCCCAGGTCTGCACCGAACTGTTTATTTCCGAATATTTAGAGGGAAGCAACAACGACAAAGCTCTCGAACTGTACAATCCCACCCCTTATCCCATAGATTTGTCCCAGTACCGGCTGATTCGTTGGGCTAATGGCAGCATCACAGCCGATCTTCCGGGAAGTGATGGAATTCAGCCCTTGGGAGGCATTATCCCGCCTTTCGGCACCTGGGTGATATCGCTGGGTATCGTGGTGGGAGGGGGCACGACAGGCAACCCTACGGACAGCCTCCTAATGGCTATTGCGGATACCGTGTACACCAGTTCCTGCCAGCCCGGTTCCAACCCACCCCAGCCCCGTGCTATGTGTTTTAATGGCGATGATGCCCTTTCCCTCCAAAAGATCATTAATCCCAACGGCAGTCAAACCGATCCAACGAATTGGAAAGACGTGGATATTTTTGGAATCATCGGAGAGCAGCCAACCAATGCCAGCGGAACCACCAGTCCCACAGCCGGCTGGACGGCCCTGGATCCTTACTGGAAAATACCGGCCAACTATAACAGCAGCGTCCAGGGGCCTTATTTCAAGCAATATTGGACGCAGAATCATAAAATGATCCGCAAAGCCACTGTTCAGCAGGGTGTGACCACGCGTTTCCCAGCGTATGAAGAGCCCGGAAAATTTAATCCGGCTACAGAATGGGACAGCTTACCTGCTGCGGATTACATTTCCACCCTTGGAAGCCATACCTGC
>JANWWP010000070.1 GCA_025055575.1 Flavobacteriales bacterium
AACTGGAATCGCCTTTGGCCTTACGAAGCCTAAATCCGTCTGTGCCTGAAGCATTGGAAGCGGTAGTACAAAAAGCCATGAGCCGAAGGCCTGACCAACGCTACCCCCAGGCCCGCATCATGCAGGAGGCTTTGAAAAAAGCCCTGGGCGGCGCAGCCTCAAAGACGATCACCCCCCCTGCGGCGGATGAGGTGACCCGCTTGGATGAGCCAAAACCAGCCCCATACCTGCCGCAACCCGATAGCATCCCGAAAAAGACTTCCCCCGAAAACACAGACGCGCCGCTCGGTTCCCCTTCCTCACAGCGCAAATCCCGAACCTGGTGGTGGGCAGCAGTCAGTGCCGTGGTGGCTGGAGGCGCCGCGGCCAGTTTCTTTTTTTATTGGTTTCCTAAAGGAAAATCCTCTCCACGGGAGGGGGCTGAAATTTTACAAAAAGCCCAGGGCCTTTTAGCCCAAAATCAGCCTGACAGTGCATATCACACGGCATTGAGAGGTTTGGAAAAGTTTCCGGGAGATACAGGTTTAAGTCGCTTCCTGGAACAACTTGAAAAGGATAATTTTCTGCTTTTCTTAAAAATAGGTCTCTATGATATTCTTGTACAAGCAGGCGACTCACTTTATTTTAAAGGCGATTACACCCGTGCGAAAGAACAATACCAAAAAGCCTTACAGGAATCCGGACACCTTCATTTTTCTTTAAAAAACGAACAACTCCAAAGTAAAATACGAGCTTGCGATAGCCTCCTGAATATGGAGCTGCCTCCACTTAAAGAGATAGTGCAGGCACAGATTAACGAACCGCCATCGGATGCCTTTAAAAACCAGCTTTTGGGCACCCATCGGTTGAAATTTGCTGTTTTTAGCATAAAAAGCTGCGCGGCCGGGAGCGTGAAATTTTGGGAAGAATCCGGCGAACTCCGTATGGAAGGAAACCAGCTTTGCCAAGGAGAAACTTACAATATCCAAGGAAAAGTGAAGCAGCTAAAACCTGGAAAAAGTTTTGAAGTTTTGGGTACCACCACTTACAAGACGCTCCAAAGTGCGCCCTGTTCCAATTCGGGTTCTTTTACCTTTCGGCGAGAGGGAAGTGTTTGGACCTATAAAGAAAATAAGAATCCTTGCGGCGGAGCGTTCGATTGGGTAGAAATTGAATTATAATTTTTTCTTATTTTTGAAATTATTTATGAATTCCAACGAAAACAAAAACAAAAAGAACACAGACCCGCAGGATGAGCGGTCCAAAAATCCTTCTCATCCACAGGCCTCCCCGGAGGCCGGCGCGGCAGCGGCAGGGGCCATAGCCGGAGCCGTAGCAGGAGCCGCTATGTCGGGCTTCGGCGACCTTTTCTCCCAATCTGGCGGTGAGGCTCCCGTACAACCTCCTCCCGAAACTCCGTCCAGCTCCGCGCCCTTGGAACATGGCGTGGCGGCTTCTGTTGCAGGTGCATTTGTGCAGGCCGCACAGGACAATATTTCCCCCGCAAAGCCTACATCCGGCTCTGCATCCTCCGGCTCTGGTACATCGGAAATCCATAATCCGGAACCTGAAGTCTTTGTAGGTACGGAAAACTCGCCTCCGCTCACGGAAAACGCGCCTCCGCTCACGGAAAATGAGCTTTCCGGTTCCGTCTCCGTGCCTTCGAGTTTAAACTCCTGTTCCGCTCCCGGATCAGGGCCTCAGACAGAGAATGCGGAGGTGCAATTTTCCGGATACCGGCTTGAACTGGACAGCAATCAAGATGGACGCGTGGATGAAGTGGTCTGGGACATCAATCAAGATTCCTTCGTGGATGTGTTGGGGACAGATACCAACGCGGACGGCCGCATCACGCAGAACGAAATTGATATCATTCACGACCCGGCCACTTTACAAAATCCGGAAGAACCGGCTGACCCCAGTTTGTTATTCGTAGATGTGAACCAGGATCAGACGCCCGAATTGATGATCATGGATACCAACGCCGACAGTCGGGTGGATCTGGTGATCCAAAATCCCCAGGAGGATATCACCTACTCAGGAGAAGTGGATGCCAATATCCCGGAGGACGTGGACCCCTCGCAGGAAGAAAAGTTCAAGAACGATTTAACAAGTCTGGATGATCCTTTCTCTGATTTGTCAAACTGGACTTCCCAAACCTGATCGCTACTTCACAAAATCCATTTTCCTGTTCTCTTTTGGGCGAAGGCTTTTTAAAAGTTCCATGTTCTTCCTGTGGGAGACCCCTTCAGGTGGCTGCTGAAAAGCTTCCAACCCACATACCCCAGGTGCGGGGACGCTGTCCCTTTTGCCGACATGAATTCCATTTCCCCAATCCGCGCTTCACGGCCGACTTGGCACCGGATCCCGCTTTCGTAGAACAACCTGCCTTCGTATTCCGGAGCATTCCAACGCTGTGGGCCCTTGCTGCCCACCAGCGTTTCCCTTTGAAGGAAGGTTTGAATACACTGGGACGTCATGGAATGCTCGCCTTTCCAGAAGATCCTTTCATGAGCCGGATACACTGCCTTTTGGATGTCCAGCCTTTCCTGGGGGGATTCCGGGTTGTTTTGTCGGACGACGGAACAATGGCCCCAGGAAGCAGGCCCAGCTCCAACGGCACCTATCTGAATGGTCAGCGCGTGGGCCCGCAGGACAAGTTGCTGTTACTAAAAGACGACCGGTTAAAAATTGGACACACGGAATTGCTGGTTCAAGCCTAAGTCCAACAAGATTTTTCTCAACGCTTTTTTCTTAAAAAGAAATGGGCCAATAAGCCCAGAAAAGTCCAGGGTACTATGCCATCCAAAAGAAAGGCCCAAATTCCGGGCTCTTTGAACCAGATATAATTGGCGTAAGGACCGAATAGAAAACCAATCAGCCCAACGTCAATGGAAATAGCTACGCGCGCCAGAATAGAAGACACCTGAAGTGCGCCCAGAATGAGAAACAACAGCCAGGCCGTTATACAGGATACCAGAAAACTTCTGACCATATTAACCCCCATGGCCATGGTGTTGTTGTGGGCGTAATGCAGCACAGCCCAAGGCTTCCCCTCATAACGGGCTTTGAATTCAGCTTCCATTTTTTGACGATCGTTTTCCAGGGCCGGATCGGGCATGCCCAGGATGTATTTACCCGGCTGCAGGCCCGTGCGACCAATGGCGGCAAGAAGCGTGTCCTGCAAAGGCGTGTATTGCATTCCTTCCTTGTGAAAATTCGGAAAAGCAAAGGAAAGAAACTGCCAGACGAACAAAAGGATGCCGCCGGCCAAAGAAAATAAAATTTTATTTTTCATATTAACTTTCAAATATACCTGATTTTTCGGCATCGGATAAAAGTCGTGCGCCCTGGCATAGGAATTTTCTTGCCCTTTTTGACTTTTGAAGTCTGGAATATTTTTCCAACACTCTGTACGGCATTAAATATGCATTTTGAATAATGGGTTTGTATCGTTTTCCAGAACCTCCCATGGAATAGCCCGGCGTGTGGCCAGCTCTCGGTTCTCCTGCCCTAATTTCGTGAAGTGCGCAAAGTCAGCCCGGCTATTTTTGTTTTTTACCTCTTTTCCACACTGGCTGCTGATGCGCAGATATTCTGGCCTTGGCGCACCCTTCGTGTGCCCAGGGCAGACACGCTCAAGCCAGACAGTCTCTTCATCCTGCCCGGCTCGCTGAGGGTGTATGACGCTTCCGGTCCCATTCCGGACAGTTGTTATTCCATGGCAGGCGGTGGAAAATGGATTGTTTTGCACTCAAGTTGCCGGACCGGCCGGTTGGACTCCCTGACACTCAAATATCGCGTGGTCCCTGTTCTCACACGCCCCGTGTTTTTAAAAAATCAAAATCTGATACAGAAGGATTCCCTACCTGCGGACGCTTTTCGTTTTTATGCGCCGGAAACGGCTTCCGGAGAGCGGAACTTATGGGGCGATCTCAACAAGAACGGATCGCTGGTGCGGGGCGTGACGGTGGGCAACAATCAGGATCTGGCCCTCAATTCGGCCCTCAACCTTCAACTTGAAGGCCGGCTGGCCGGCGATGTGCAGGTGCGCGCCGTGATCACAGATGAAAACATTCCTTTACAGCCCGACGGCACCCAACAAAACCTTCAGGATTTTGACAAAGTGTTTGTGGAAGTATGGAAAGGCCGGCATAAAGCCATAGCCGGGGATTACTTCATCAACAGGCCGCGGGGCTATTTTCTGAATATCTTTAAAAGAGCTCAGGGCCTTCAGCTCAGCACCGCCTTAAGCAACCGGGAAATTTTGGGAGCCAGAGCCCCCGACGGCGAAATGCGGGCGATGGTATCGGGTGCCATAGCCCGTGGAAGGTTTGCCCGAAACCAATTCTTCGGGGTGGAAGGAAAGCAAGGCCCCTATCCATTGCAAGGTGCTGAAAATGAGGCATTCATAGTGGTGCTAAGCGGTACGGAAAGAGTTTTTATTGACGGCATCCTCCTGAAGCGGGGGCAGGAACATGATTATGTAATAGACTATAACCTGGCCCAAATCACCTTCACGGCACGGCAGCTCATCACCAAAGACCGGCGGATCGTGGTGGAGTTTGAATACAGTGACCGCAATTATGTGCGCACGCAGTACCAGATCCATCATGAATGGGATGTCGGAAAATGGGGTTGGAGGTTCAATGTTTTCAGCGAACAGGACAGCCGCAATCAGCCCCTTCAGCAACCTCTTTCTCCTGCGCAACGCGCTTTGTTGGCTGAAATAGGCGACAGCCTGCGATGGGCGGTAAGTTCCTCGGCAGTGCAGGTGGATTTTTCACCAAGCGAAGTTTTATACGCTAAGAAAGATACCATCATCAATGGCCAAACGGATACCATATTCGTGTACAGCACGGACCCGACAAGAGCGCGGTGGCGGGTGACCTTTACCCGTGTGGGGCCCGGCCTGGGCGACTACATGCCTGAAGTAGCTTCGGCCAATGGAAGGGTGTTCAGGTACGTGGGCTCTCAACAGGGTGAATACCTGCCCGTGATCCGTCTGAATACTCCGAAACTGCAGCGAATGGTGACCGGCGGCATTCAATTTAAACCCACGAAAGATTTTGAATTAGATCTGGAAGGCGCGCTCAGCACTCAGGATCTGAATTTATTTTCCTCTGCAGGAAACAGCGATAATTCGGCTCCGGCATTTCGGTTCCAGGCACAGCATGCTGTGCCTATAGAAAAAAGATCGGATCCCGATTTTAAGGCTCTGACTTTTCGTTGGAAAATCTGGCATGAATATGTGCACCGCGGATTTGTACCTTTTGTTCGATTCCGAAATGTGGAATTTGGCAGGGATTGGAACCTGAATCTAGAAAATTACTCTGCCCGAGGCAGTGAAAATCTTCCTGGCCTCACCCTGGAAGCCGGCAGAGCTGGCAAATGGCGGACAAGCCTTGAATTTCAGGCTTTTCTCAAAGGAGCCGATTATGCAGCCTGGAGGCCAGGCTTTGCATTTCTTAACGAAGGATCAAAAACCAAAATACACACCCGCATGAGTCTCACCCAGGGACGCATGGGTCCCTACCGGGCATCCTTTGCGCGCCACCGCAGCACTCTGCGCCGGCCGCTTGGTAAAAAAATGGCCCTGGAAGTGGCCGGCGAAGATGAATTCAACCTCCAACGCGAAGTGGCCACCCGGCGTTTGCCTGCTTCGGCTTATGCCTTTAGCGACTGGCAGGTGGCCCTGACCAATCCGGATTCTCTTCAGAAGTTTAACTGGAGATTATTTTACAGAGTTCGGAACGACTGGCGGCCAGACACTTTCCGGCTTCAACACGCAGCGGCCGGCCACAATACAGGCTTGCGCATGGCCTGGAAACCCCAGCCCCACCAGCGGCTGGCTCTCACACTGGAATATCGGCGCCTGCAGGTGACGCGTCAAAAATTGATTGCCGAAAAATCCGACAACGCCTTGGTCACCCGTCTGGAATATGGCGGCCAACTTTGGAAGAATAATCTGACGCTCCATCTATTCTATGAGACCGGATCCGGTTTTGAGGTGCGTCGCACTCTGGCTTATATTCCCGTCACCAATGGTCAGGGTACGCATTTTTGGGATGTATCTGTGGATTATAACCATAATGGTGTGGCGGATTTAGATGAATTTCAGCCCGCCACCCTGCCCGGACAGGGCAATTACATGCGCGTACTGGTGAACACCGGTGAATTTGTAAAAACCTTCAACAATCAGTTTAACGGGAATTTTTTTCTACGGATGCCCAGCCTTTGGAAAAACGGCCGGGGGCTGCGCCGGTTTCTGGCTCGTTGGAGCGCCCAGGGCACTTTTTCAGTGGATCGCAAAACGCAAACGCCCCGATGGGCCAGAGCTTATAATCCCTTTTTCAACAGCATCAGAGATACCGGCTCAGTGGCTTTCGGTGTTTCATGGCGGGCGGGAGTGTTTTTTAACCGCAATGAAGGCCGCGTAGGTCTTGATTTTAACTACCGGGAAAGCACCACCCGGACGCTGCTGAGCAATGGCCCCGAAAGCCGCGGTCAGACCGCTTTCACCAGCCATCTGCGCATCAACGCCGGCCGAGACTGGACCTTGAATACAGAAGGAGAAACTTCCCTGCGGCGCACAGAAATTCCCTTCCTTCCCTCCCGTAATTACGCAGTCCACAATCTTAGCGTGAGCCAGCGTGTGACCTTCCAACGCGGCACGCGCTGGCGGCTGGTTTGGTTGTATCAATTCAGTGCGCGGCGCGCCTTAGGTTTAACCACTCCTGAAGTACGCACGCACCAAAACAGTTCAGGACCTGAGTGCACAATCAACTTTAAAGCCCGGGGGACCCTCACCGCACGGATCCAGTATATCCACATCCGGACCTCCTCTGAGGTGCAGGGGCCCTTGTCGTTTGACCTTTTTGACGCGCTGGCCCCTGGACACAACGGGGCTGTGGGCCTGAGCGGCCAATATGCTTTGGGTAAAAACCTTCAGTTGAACCTTAATTATGAAGGACGCTTCGGACGCTTTAGACCACTTCATAACGGGGGCATACAAGTGCGCGCTTTCTTCTGATATGCCATTTTGTCTTTTTTTATTAAAAAAGTAAGAATTTTTGACATAAACCCGCCTGCTTTGTTTCAAAAAATGGCACATTTTTCATTTGGGAATGTGATTTGATGAATGTTGGATGTAAGAAGTTAAACCTTAAAAACCAAAGCACTATGTATCCCGTACGTTTCAAAACCACATTGCCTACCATCAGTAAAATGATGGAAGACATTTTCGACAGCGACCTGTTTCGCTTTCCAATCTCTGAAGTTAGCCTTCCGCCTGTGAACATTTCGCGCAGCGATGAGGCTTACGACATTGAAATGGCAGTTCCCGGCTTCCATAAAGACGACTTCAAAGTAGCCGTGGAAGATGGCGTGCTAAAAATCACGGGCGAACATAGAGCCAGCGAAGAAAAGAAGGAAAAAAACTACACCCGTCGCGAATTCAGCTTTTCTTCCTTTGAGCGCAGTTTCCGGCTGCCAGAGGAATGCCATGTGGAAAGCGTGGATGCCCGTTACGAGAATGGCGTACTGCATGTGCGTGTGCCTGTGAAACCGGCGCTGAAGAAGGTTCACGAAATTTCGGTGAAGTAATTTCAACCGATTTATGACTTTGTAACCGCCTCCATTTCGGAGGCGGTTTTTTTTGTCGGTATTTGGTGCCAAAAGTTATCTCCATGCACGATTCAAGCTTCTTTATGCTGGAAAGGCCGGTGCAAGGCATCCGGCGGATTCGCTAATTTTGCGGACCTTGGTTTATCTGGATTCCATACCCTTAGGGTCTTTTCCTCTTTTGTTGGCCCCTATGGAGGACGTGAGCGATCCGCCCTTCAGGATTCTTTGCCGTCGCTACGGAGCCGATTTGGTGTATTCGGAATTCATAAGCTCAGAAGGTTTGATTCGGGATGCTATCAAAAGCCGCAAAAAGTTGGAGTTTTACCCGGAGGAACGCCCCTTTGGTATCCAGATTTTTGGAGGCGATGAAGAGGCTATGGCCATGGCCGCGGAAATTGTGGAAGCTGTCCAGCCCGATTTGGTGGATATCAACTTTGGCTGTCCGGTGAAAAAAGTCGTGTGCAAAGGCGCCGGAGCCGCGGTACTCAAAGACATTCCCCTGATGGTACGCCTCACCCGTGCCGTGGTGCGCAGCACCCGCCTGCCTGTAACCGTGAAAACCCGACTGGGCTGGGATGAGCGTTCCATCAACATCACCGAAGTGGCTGAACGTCTTCAGGATGAAGGCATCAAAGCGCTCACCATCCACGGACGCACGCGCGTTCAGATGTATAAAGGCTCAGCCGATTGGACAAAAATTGCTGAAGTGAAGAATAACCCTCGCATTCGGATTCCGATTTTTGGCAATGGCGATATTGACAGCCCGCAAAAAGCCGTGGAATACAAGGAGCGGTATGGCGTAGATGGCATTATGGTGGGCCGTGCCGCCATTGGCGCGCCATGGATCTTCAAACGTATCAAGGAATTCGTAACCACCGGAAATGATCCGGGCGACCCGCCGATTCAGGAGCGTGTGGACACCTGCCGGCAGCATTTTCTGAAGAGCATCACCTGGAAAGGCGAGCGGGTGGCGGTGCATGAAATGCGCATGCATTACAGCCATTATTTCCGTGGTTTCCCTGAAGCCAAAAATCTGAGAAGCCGCCTTGTGACGGCTTCCACAGCCGCGGATGTGCTGGCTATACTGGATGAAGTGGCCGCCGCAGAGGTCATGGCGGCATGAAACATTCGGAATTTTCTCTTGATCAATTTGATTACCCACTACCCGATGGGCGCATCGCGGCTTTTCCCGCTGAACCGCGTGACAGTTCATTTTTACTGGTGTACGATGGGAAGAATATTATACACGGCAACCGATACGCCCAAATGGCGGAAATTTTAAGCCATGTTTTTCCACAACCGCCTCTTTTGGTATTTAATGATACCCGTGTTTTTAAGGCCCGTTTGATCGCGCCCGGCAAGGGCCGCAAGCCGGTGGAAATTTTTCTGCTTCATCCCGTTGAAGGTGACTTTACCACCGCTCTGGCCCGCCCCTCGGAGGCGGTGTGGCAGGCCTGGATTGGCCGTCCGTCCCGATGGTTGAGCGGGATGCCCCTAATCCTTGAAAACGAGCATCTCACCGTTCGAATATTTAAGGAAAAAGACGACCGGGTGCGTCTGGTTTGGGAGCCTGGGTATTTATCTCTTTTGGACGTTTTAGAAAAAGTGGGGCGCGTGCCTCTACCACCTTACATTAAAAGGGAGGCTCAGCCGCAGGACAGCATCCAATACCAAACGACCTACGCGCGGGAGACGGGTTCTGTGGCAGCCCCTACGGCGGGCCTACACTTCACCCCTGCCCTGCTTGAACGTTTGGAACAAGCCGGAATACCGCGGCGCTTTGTGACCCTGCATGTAGGCGCGGGGACCTTTGCACCGGTGCGCGCCACGGATGATATCCGACGCCACCTCATGCATCCGGAATGTTTTTCCGTCAGCCGGGATTGCCTGCAGTTTTTGAGCACATGGCAAGGCCCTGTGCTGCCTGTGGGCACCACCTCGCTCCGCACCTTGGAGAGTCTCTACTGGCTTGGCTTATTTTATGAAGCCACCGGACAGATGCTGGGACAATTGCCGCAAGAATTGCCTTATGAAAAGCCCTGGAGCCAGGCCACGTTAAGCTTCAAAGAGGCCTTAGGGGCCTTGATACATTTTTGTGAGAAAAACCATCAACAAAATCTGTCTGGAGATACTTCCCTATACATTTACCCCACTTACAAAATACGCAGCGCCGACGGCCTCATCACCAATTTTCACCAACCCAGGAGCACGCTTTTGATGCTGGTGCAAGCATTCATAGGGGAAGCCTGGCGCCAGGTGTATGCCGAAGCCCTGGACGGCCCCATTCCTTACAGATTCCTAAGCTACGGAGACGGAATGCTGCTGGTCAACCCTCAAAAATCCCCATGAGCACCACCGAAGAAATCAAAGTTTCCACGCCCCGCACCGGGCGCCTCTTTCGTTTAGGAGAACCACAGACTGCCGGGGCCCACTGGCTTGTCTTTCATGGCTATGGGCAGTTGGGACCATATTTCCTAAAGCATTTTCAACCTATGGCTCCGCCCTGCTGTTTTTGGTGCCCCGAAGCTCTGAACAGATTCTACCTGGAAGGTCTTTCAGGTCGGGTGGGAGCCGGATGGATGACGCGCGAAGCCCGCGAAGATGATATTCAGGATAATATTCAATATTTGGATCGGGTGTACCACGACCACATTCAACCCTTCCTTCAAAATTCAGCCCTCAATATTCTGGCCTTTTCTCAGGGGGTGGCCACAGCCTGCAGGTGGGTGCAGAAAAGCGCACCCAACTTGGATAAATTAATATTGTGGAGCGGCATGCTGCCCCACGATATGTCTGTAGGTAACCTGCGTCAGGTGCTCACAAATCATCGAACCACCCTAGTGTACGGCACACAGGATCCTTACATGCAGGATGAAAATCTGAAAGCGGTCTCAGAATTTATGTTGAAAGAAGCCCCGGAAGTTCCGGTGGTAAGCCATCCCGGAGGTCACCATTTTGACCCTTCATTGTTATCTCAATTAATTTTGAATTGAAATTAATACCGGTCGAAGTGGCTCATCATACAATTATTTTTTAGGCATGACAGGCCACTTGGAAGAAAAAACTACATCGGAGAACACGGAGTCCAGGTACTACTCCCCAGACAGAATTATCCGTTCTGTGGTCATTCTCTTATCATCCGCGGCGGTGCTGTATTTGATCTGGTATTTTAAAATTATTATTTCTTACATCCTGGCTTCGGTGGTTCTATCCCTGGTTGGCAAACCGGTATCCCAGGCCTTGGAACGCATCCGTTTTTTGGGGCGTCGGATGCCCGATTGGATGAGCGCCCTGATCACCCTGACGGGACTTTGGACGGTGATTGGTTTGCTGCTGTACCTGATTGTTCCCGTAATTGCAGGACAGGCCAAACGGTTTTCTGAATTGGAAACCGGTGCGGTGCTGCAAGCGCTGCAGGTGCCTATTGATCAGCTGGTGGATTGGCTGGCCCGCCACAACATTCACTTCCACGAAAGACAATCCCTGGAAGATTACGTTCACCAAAAAGTGGGAGATGCTTTTGAACTCAAAGCCTTCACGGGATTTTTTGGCACTATTTTCTCTCTGGCCGGCGACCTCTTCATCGCCTTTTTTTCCATTTCTTTTATAACATTCTTTTTCCTGAGGGACAACAGCTTGTTTTACAGAGGTTTGCTGACCCTCACACCCACGCGCTATGAAAATAAAATCAAAAACATCATTGTGGACAGCCGGCGTTTGCTGTCCCGATATTTTATTGGAATCGGCATTCAGATTCTGCTGATTACAATTTGCATCACCCTGGGGTCCCTGTTGGTGGGTCTATCCTTTCAGATGGCCCTCACCATGGGCTTTGTTGCGGGGATAGTGAATATCATCCCTTATGTGGGTCCGCTTATCGCTTTTTTCTTCTCCTGCCTGTTATTTATCAGCGAAAATCTTGGGGCTGATTTTTATGCAGTCACCGTGCCCGGCATTCTGAAAATTCTGGGGGTATTTATCGTGACCAAATCCTTAGATGATTTTGTTTTCCAGCCCGGGATTTTCTCGAAATCTGTGAAAGCTCATCCCTTAGAGCTTTTCCTGGTGATTTTGATTGCCGGAGACGTGGGGGGTATTCTGGGAATGATCCTGGCCATTCCTTCCTACACTTTTATCCGGATTATTGCCCGCCAGTTTTTCTCGAATTTCAAAGTAGTTCAAAGGCTAACCCGGAATCTCTGATTTGCAAAAGCGTCTGGAATTTTTCTTCCAGATAACTTTTGCGTTAGGGCAGTTTCAGCTTTTGTCCGGGCCGTATCATATCGGTTTGCAATTGGTTGGCTTTTTTCAAGGAGAGGACACTCACTCCGTATTTACGGGCAATGAAGCTGAGGGTTTCTCCAGATTTCACAATATGATAGCGCACCGTAGTGGTTAGATGAATGGGTTTGGACCGCAGCGTGTCAGGCCCCTGCATGGGGGAACGGGTATCCGGGTTTTCCGCCTCCCGATACCCCCTGAGTCTTGTCCTCAAGTCCGCGCCGGCGCTGACCTCCTTCACTCCCACTTGACTTTGCACGAGCAGCCGCTTGCCGGCAAGAATTCGATCCGAACGGAGACCGTTGAGGCGGCGCAAAGCCTCGCGAGAAATACCGTAGCGGCGGGCAATATCAGAAAGAGTTTCTCCCTTCCGCACCAGATGATACTTTCGAACTTCGGTGGAATAGGATGCCAGTGGCTGGACTTGGGGGGCAAGGCTGTCCAAGACGGAAGGAAAGCTGTGCCTTGAAGCCATCAGACTGTCGGACATGCGCCTCAGGGTTTCCAGATGGGTCCCCTCCCAAGGCGGACA
>JANWWP010000083.1 GCA_025055575.1 Flavobacteriales bacterium
TCGTAGCGGTCAAGAAATTTTGAGGAACGGGCTTCAAATCCACCGAACCAGTTCGGAGAAATCCCGCGGGTTGTCATCAGAATAATCCCGCCGGTGGCATCGCCGAGATTGGCAGGAACCCCGCCAAGTATCACCTGCACTTCCTGAATGGCCTGCTGCGGAAGGTTGGCATTGCCGCGAATCTTCACCCCGTCAATAAATATCAGGGGCGAGCCCCGTGACCCACGCAGCGTGTATTCCGATCCATTGCTGTTCACGCCGCCCACGATTAGCGCGGCATTAATGGGATCCCGCGCCGGCAGTTTCAAAACGTCTTCACGCTGGATGTTAGCCCCCTGGGTGCCATCGTCTTTTTTGATAAGCGGATCTTTCACGGCTTCCACATCCACCACCTGCAGGTTTTGCGGATTTTCGGCCAACACCACATCCTGAAAGGTGATTTTGGAACCGCTCACCACAATGTTGGTCAGTTTTTTTGTGGTGAAACCTACGGCCGAAACCTGCATATCGTAAGTGCCCACGGGCACAGAGGTCATCGAGTATATCCCCTCAAAATCCGTGGGCGCGCCGGCTACTTGACGTGTGCCCTGCAAAAGCACCACATTGGCAAAAGGCACGGGCTTTCCGGTGGCATCTTTTACAGTGCCCTTCACGCCTCCGGTGGTGCCCTGACCCAGGATGCTGGAAAGACTTCCGGTCAAAAAGGAAATCAGGAGTACAATTCTTTTCATAAATCCAAAATAAGGATGTTTTAATTCGGGCGTAAAAATAAGGACATACGAAAGTTTACAAAATGCGCTAAGTTTTTTGGAAATTTCCGCTTCTACACTCATTCATAGTCAGCCGTCTTTCACTTAACAAAGGTATAAATGTGGGCTGTGGGCCCGCCTGACAAATTTGAACCCTTGTCACTTCAGTCTTCCGAGACGCCAAAGTAAGTAAGAAAATTATTGTAATTTCTGGGTTTTTTGGAAAAAAGAACAGCAAAGGATGTGATTCAGGGAACATGGATGAGTTTTCCCTGGCCGGTGTGGCTCAGGAGGCGGATGTAGGGCTGGCCGGAATAATACACATCGCCCAGACCGTCCAGCAGAAGCGTCAGCGTGTCGGTGACGTGCACCCGCACCGGTCCGGAGCCTTCTGTGAAAATATAAGCGGTGCGGGCTTTCAGATTTTCGCAGCGCACGTGACCTCGGTCTTTAAGATATAGAAACAGATGATCGCAACGCCCTTGGGCCTCCAGGTTCATGACCCCGGAGTTTTGGGTCCACAAAAACTGGTCGTTGTTCACCAGAACATGTACCGTACCGGCCGAAAGATTGCATGTTGTGACGCAATAGGGCGTGCGCAGCGTGTCCAGGAACCACACATCCCCGAAATTTTCCAAGCGCATATCCCACAAATTCTGAAGGCTTACGGTGCAGCGGAAAGTAGCCTTGTATTTCCCCAGCCAAAGACAGGCGTTTTGATTTTTCAGCCATAGGCGGTCGCTGCCTTCGGGCACCTCCGTGCGGATTAGATCCCGCAGGTTTTCGCCCGCTGTCACCACAACCTTTTCAGGTTGGTGGGGACGGATATACAATTCCAGGGGGTTGTGGACGGTGATATTTTGGAAAAACACACCGCTCAGCCGTTCTTCATCGCCGACGGAACCTTCCTTCCGCAGGCAGTGGCCGCTGCCTTTGCCGCAGGCCACGGCCATGCAGGCAGCGAAGCAGGGGATCAGCGCCCGACGTTTCATACCTTATTTTCAAGCATCGGCACGAAGCGAAAAAGCCCCAAATTCTTTTCCGTTACCCGGCCCTCCTCGTTTTTTTCCACTTTCCGCATTTCCTGCTGGTCTCCTTCTCCCACGGGAATCACCATACAGCCGCCCGGTCTCAGCTGTTCCACAAGGGCGGGAGGCACTTCCGGCGCCCCGGCCGTCACGATGATTTTGTCAAAGGGAGCATAGGCCGGCAAACCCTTGTAGCCGTCACCGTAAAAAAAACGAACATGAAAATTGAGCAACCCCAAAATTTTCTGAGCGTTGAGATGCAGGCCGCGGATGCGCTCCACAGTGTACACCCGGGCCCCCAACACAGCCAGAATGGCCGCCTGGTAACCGCTTCCCGTTCCGATTTCTAAAACTTTATCGTGTTTTTTCACCGCCAGTTGTTCCGTCATGAACGCCACGGTGTAGGGTTGGGAGATCGTCTGGTCATGGCCAATGCGGAGGGCCTGATCCGTGTAGGCCAGCTCCCGGAAGGCGCTGTCCACAAAAAGATGGCGCGGCACCTGCAGCATGGCTTCCAAAACCTTTTTATCGCGAATGCCCTTGGCTTCCAGCTCCTGCACCAGCTTGCGGCGCAGGCCTTTGTCCCGCAGACTGTCCTGAGGCAGCTCTTTCACACCACGAAAGTACGGGGTCGGCGCCTTTTTGAGTGCAAGATGTCTGGATGCACAAACGCGATTTGGCGCGCATCAAGGCAGAGGCCTCAGGAAAAAACTTAATTTTTTAATCCCGGGTCCGGAAGCTCTTTGAGCGCTTGTAAAGCTTTCTATGTTAAATGCCTGGATCTTCATGATGCAAAGTGGTTTTTCAGTGTTTGCCGCCTTGTCCGTCTCCGCCTGCAAGTCCGCGGTGCGGGCGGGGGGCGGCGTGGGCCGGCCGGGAGCTTCCGGCCGGTCGCTCCGTCCGGCGGCCGCCGCCCAGGCCCGCCCGCCCCTTGCGGGCTTTCCGGCTCCGCCGGGGCGGTTTTCTTTAATTTTTTAAAAAAGCCCGGTCCCTGAGTCGCCGCGCCCTGCGCGTGGCATATCGAACACCCGGTCCCTGAGTAGGCTTGCGCAGCACCCCCACCGGTCCCTGAGTAGCCGCGCTTCGCGCCGCGTATAGAAGGGCCGGTGATTAAAAAAACAAAGTTTCAAAAAAAAAAAGTATGGAAAGATACACCTCCCAGCGGGCCCCCCAAAAGCGCGGGGCATCGATA